>CAKZJB010000112.1 GCA_936940865.1 uncultured Asticcacaulis sp.
TGGCGGACGCGGCGAAGGACCCGCGCGTGCTGACGGCGATGAAGAGCTTCGTCAACCAGCAGGGCGTGCCGGTGATCGATATCCGCCACCAGGGCAGTACGCTGGTCGCCACGCAGTCGCGCTATTCGCGTCTCGGCACGACACAGGCCGCGCAGACCTGGACCATTCCCCTGTGCATACGCCACGGCGAGACCCGCACCTGCACCCTGATGGACAAGACGAAGCAAACCGTGTCCGCCCCGGGTACGGGCGTGATCCTGCCGAATGCCGGCGGCACGGGCTACTACCGCTTCACGCTCGACGACGCCGATTGGGACGCTGTCATCAAGGCCGGCGCGACCCTGGGGGCCGGCGAGGGCCTGGCCGCCAGCGACAGCCTGTGGGCGCAGTTCCTGGCCGGCAAGGGGCACGCCAGCCAGTTGATCGCCTCGGCGCAGTCCATGGCGGCGAATCCGGATTCGAACGTGGCCGTCGACGGCGGCGAACGGCTGGCCGCCTTGCGCCGCAAGGGTGTCATCGGCGAAGACAGCGTCGGCGACTATCGCCGCCTGATGGAAGAGATCTACGCGCCGCGCCTCGACGCCATCGGTTTCGATCCCAGGGCCGGCGCCCATGCCTCGGACAGCCCCGACCGCCAGAAGCTGCGCCAGTCGCTGGTGGGCCTGGTATCCGGCGAAGCACATGACGAGGCCGTCCGCGCCAAGCTTAAGGCGGCGGCCGACGCCTATCTCGGCGGCGACGCCTCGGCGCTCGACCAGGCCTTCGTCGGCGCGGCGCTCAATGCCCGCGTCGAGGATGGCGGGCTCAAGGCCGCCCAGGACATGTACGAGCGCATGCTGGCCTCGCACGACGAAACCTTCCGGCCGCGGGCGCTGCGCGCCGTGACGGCGGGCGCCACGCCGGAGGTCGCTACCTGGGTCGTCGGCCAGTTCAACGACAAGCGCCTGCGCAATCCGGACAAGATGAGCCTCCTGGCCGGCCTGTTCGCCAGCCAGGCCACCCGCGACATGGCCTATGACTGGCTGAAGACGAATTACGAGAGCTTCTCCGCCGGCCTCGGCATCTTCTCGGCGGGCCGCCTGGCGTCGCTGCCGGGAGACTATTGCTCCGCCGCCAAGGCCGACGAGATCGACACCATCATGCGCGCCAAGGTAAAGGCGGCCGGTCGCGGCGAGCTTTCGTTCGACCGCATGCTGGAAAACATGCGCGACTGCGGCGTGGTCAAGGACGCGCGCGCGGCGGAGCTGGCGGCGGCGCTCAAGGACGCCAGATAGCCTTTCCGTGCGTTATGGCGCGAAAGGCGGAAGAAGCCTGCTGACACCTTTTGGCAAGCGCTGTCATTAAGAGTACCTTGCGGGAATCCGTGATGCCGTACAGCGTCACGGATTCGCGTTTTTCGTGTGCTGGCCTATCGCCAAGTCTGGTTTAGTGGCAAATTAAGGCCTGTGGGGCACAATGGTGGATAAGAGATGTATCGATGCCACGCTTTCCGGCGGAACGTGGACAATTTGTAATGCAGGTTGCGTTGACGGCAGCGTCGGGCAGCCCGTACACCGGATATGAGATAATCGGGGATATAGAGGCATGGTTTTGAGGAAGAATGCGCGCGTGCAATGGCGCCTGCTGGCGGCTGGTCTTGGCTGCGGCCTCCTCGCGCTGGGGGCGTGCTCGGGCAAGGATGCCAGGAAGAAGGATCCGCCTTCGCAGCCGTCGCACGCCACGACGGTAAACTATGCCGTCGTCACGGAGACGACCGCGCCTGTGGCGATCGTGGGCACAGGGACGGTCAGCGCCTGGCAGGACGTGCCGGTGGGCGCCGAAACGGGCGGCCTGACGGCCGTGGCCCTGCTGGCCGACGAAGGCCAGAGCGTCACGCAGGGCCAGCCGCTCCTCAAGATGGACGATGTCCTCCTGCAGGCTCAGTTGAAGCAGGCCCAGGCGTCCGCGACCCAGGCCGAACGCGCCTACAAGCGCGCCAAGGAACTCTACGACAAGGGCTACCTGTCCGCCGCCGCGCTCGACCAGGCCGAAGCCACCGAGCAGACGACGGCCGCCGCCCTGGCGACGGCCCAGACCCAGCTGTCGCTGGCGACCGTGCGCGCGCCGGTTTCGGGCATCGTCACGCAGCGCAAGGCGGTGCTGGGCCAGATCGTCCAGCAGGGCGCCGAGTTGTTCCACATCGTGCGCGACGGTCGCGTCGAACTCAATATGCAGGTGGTCGAAACCGACCTGCACCATATTACGGCGGGCATGCCGGCCAGCGTCACCAGCGAGTCGACCGGAACCGTTGCCGGCACCGTGCGCGTCGTCACCCCGCAGGTCGACCCGTCGACCCGCTTAGGCTTTGCCCGCATCTCGGTGCCCTGGTCTTCCGGCCTGCGCCCCGGCATGTTCGGCCAGGGCCGTATCGAGGCGGGCAACCAGACCGTGATGACCGCGCCGCCGGGCGCCGTGGTCTATAGCGCCAATACGCCGGGCGTCTTCGTCGTCGGTCCTGACGGCAAGGCGCGTTTCCATAAGGTCACGCTGGGTGAGCATGTCGGCAACAGCGTCATCCTCAAGGACGGCGTGGCGCCCGGTGACCGCGTGGTCACGACCGGCGCCGGCTTCCTGAACGATGGCGATACCGTGAAGCTCAACGGCGCCGCCCAGGCCGGCGGAGAGAAGTAATGTCGGCAGAAGACACGCACGCCTCGACTTACGAACAGGCGGCCCGCAGCTCCGGCGGCGGGTTCCAGATTTCGTCGTGGTCGATCCGCAACCCAATTCCGACGCTCGTCTTCTTCCTCGTGATGACGATCTGCGGCGTCATGGGATTCCAATCCCTGCGCATCAACAACTGGCCGGACATTGACTTCCCGATCGTGGTCGTCACCGTCGTCCGTTCGGGCGCGGCGCCGACCGAACTGCAGAACCAGGTCACGCGCATCGTCGAGGACTCCGTCGCGGGGCTCGGCGGCGTGCGCCACACGCAGTCCTATGTCAACGAAGGCGCGTCGACGACCGTCATCACCTTCCAGCTCGACACCGACCTGGAAAAGGACACCAACGACGTCCGCAACGCCGTGGCCGGCATCCGCGGCAACCTGCCGTCGGATATCACCGACCCCATCGTGTCGCGCGTCGACAATGCGCAGGGCCAGGCGCTGCTGACCTACATCATCCGCGCCGACAACATGACGCCGGAACAGCTCAGCTGGTACGTCGACAACGACGTCGCCAAGCGCGTGCTGTCGGTCAAGGGCGTATCGCAGCTCAACCGCGACGGCGGCGTCAACCGCGAAATCCGCATCGAGCTCGATCCCGCCAAACTGGCGGCGCAGGGCGTGACGGCGGCCGATATTTCGGGCCAGTTGCGTTCGTTCAACGTCAACATGCCCGGCGGCCGCTTCAATTCCGGCACCTCGGAACAGAATATCCGGACCATTGGCGGCGCGACCAGCATCGCGCAACTGGCCGACACGCGGATCACCCTGTCGAGCGGTTCCAGCGTCCGTCTGGGCGATCTGGGCTCGGTCATCGACACCTGGTCCGAACCGCGCACCCGCGCCCGTTACAATGGCGCCGAAGTCGTCGGCTTCAACGTCCAGCGCACCCGCGGCACGTCGGAATGGAAGGTCGCCACCGGCGTCCGGGGCGTTATCGAAAAGCTGAAGGCCGAAAATCCGCACATCCGTATCGAGCAGGTCGCGTCGTCGGTCGACGACGTCAAGCGCTCCTACGACTCGTCGATGGAGGCCCTGATCATCGGCGCCATCCTTGCGGTGTTCGTGGTCTGGATGTTCCTGCGCGACGGCCGTGCGACCTTCGTCTCGGCCATGGCCATGCCGATGTCGCTTTTGCCGACCTTCTTCGTCATGAACGTGCTCAACCAGTCGTTCAACGTCGTGACCCTGTTGGCGCTTTCGCTGACCATCGGTATCCTGGTCGACGACGCCATCGTGGAAATCGAGAACATCGTCCGCCATATGCGCGAGGGCAAGAAGCCGTATGAGGCCGCCATCGAGGCCGCCGACGAAATCGGCCTGGCCGTCGTGGCGACGACCGCGACCCTGATCGCCGTCTTTGCGCCGACCGGCTTCATGCCGGGCATCGTCGGCCAGTTCTTCAAGAGCTTCGCCATCGCGTCGTGCGTCAGCGTATTCTTCTCGCTGGTCGTCGCGCGGACGCTGACGCCGCTCATGGGCGCCTATCTGCTGCGCGACAAGGGCAAGCACGAGGACAAGCCGTTCTGGATGGACGGCTATCAAAAGCTGCTACGCTTCTGCCTGCGCCACAAGGTCCTGGTCGTCGTGTTCGGCATCCTGTTCCTTGTCGGTTCGGTGGTGCTGGTCGTGACCATCCCTTCCGACAACATTCCGGCCAGCGACGTTTCGATGTCGGTGATGAACGTGACGCTGCCGCCCGGATCGACGCTCGATGAGAGCGATGCCGTGGTGCAGAAGATCACCAAGGACCTGGAGTCGCATCCCGAGGTGAAGAGCGTCTATTCCGTGTCGAACATGGAAACCACCAGCATCGTCGTGAACCTGGTGCCCAAGAATGCCGACTGGATCGTCAAGGGACCGGACGGCAAGATGCAGTTCCATCCGTTCGCGCCGCCGCCGCGCAAGCTCAGTCAGGCGCAGTTCGAGCAGGAATTCTCCAAGACGCTCAAGACCTATCCCGGCGTGCGGGCCAGCTTCGGCCAACAGGGCGGGGGCGGCACCGGCGTGGCCTACATCCTGGTGTCCGACAATGGCGACCTGCTGATGCAGACCGCTGTCGAGCTCCAGCGCGAGATGGCCGGACTGAAGGAGCTGTCGAACGTCAGTTCGGCCGACAACCTGACGCGTCCCGAAATCGAGATCACGCCCAAGCCCGACCAGGCGGCGTTGATGGGGGTTTCGACGGCGTCGATCAGTTCGGCGGCGCGCGTCGCCACCATGGGCGACATCGACCAGATCCTGGCCAAGTACAATGACGGCGACCGCCAGATCCCGATCCGGGTGCTGCTCAAGTCGGATGCACGTTCGGATGTGTCGAACCTGTCGACCCTGATGGTGCCGACCAAGTACGGGACCTCGGTGCCGCTGACCGCCGTGGCCGACATCCAGTTCGGCGCGGGTCCGATCCAGATCAACCGTATCGACCGTACGCGGTCGGCGACGGTGTCGGCTGACCTCAACGGCGTGCCCAACGGCGTCGCCGACAAGGCGATCAACGATCTGCCGATCATGAAGAAGATCAAGGCGGGCCAGGTCCCGGGTGTCCGCATCGCGGTCAACCCGAATACCGAGGACTTCCTGGAAATGATCCCGAACTTCATGATCGCCATCCTGACGGGCATCGGCCTGATGTACGTCGTGCTGGTGCTGTTGTTCGGATCGTTCAGCCATCCGCTGACCATTCTTTTGGCCTTGCCCCTGTGCTACGGCGGCGCCTTCATCGCGCTCATCGCCTGTCACATGAGCATTTCGATGCCGTCGCTGATCGGCCTGATCATGCTGACCGGCATCGCCGCCAAGAACTCGATCCTGCTGGTGGAATACGCCATGGTGTCGATCAAGGGCGGCATGGAGCGCACGGCGGCGCTGGTCGAGGCGGCGCGCAAGCGGGCCCGTCCGATCGTCATGACGACGGTCGCCATGGGCGCGGGCATGCTGCCGGTCGCGGTCGGCAACGACAGCTTCCGCCAGCCGATGGCCGTGGCCGTGATCGGCGGGCTGATAACCTCGACCCTGCTGTCGCTGCTGATCGTGCCGGTGATCTATGTGCTGATCGACAAGATGTCGAACTTCTTCGGCAAGATGATCTCGCCGGCCCTGCGCGCCGAGCGCGAGGAGCGTCCGGCGGAGTAATCCGGAGCTCAAGCCAAAGCAAAAAGCCCTCCGGCTGCGAAGTCGGAGGGCTTTTTATTGGGTGCTGATGGGCCGTCTGCCTGAGATCGTAAGGAGTTGGCCACGAATAGCACGGATACGCCGCTCTAAAGCGGCGACACGGATTTCATCGCAATCGGAAGGGTGCGGTAGACGGTCTGGGCAAAAGCGCTTCGCGATTTTCTTATCCGTGTCCGGCGCGAAAGCGCCGATCCGTGCCCTATCCGTGGCCAAACCTTGCTTGGGCGTTGCAAGACCGATCCCGGATCAGAACATGTCCTCGTCCTGCGGCTTCGGCAGGGGGGTGATCTTGATCGCCGTGATCTGATTGCGCTGCTTGCGCATGATCTGGAACTTGCGGTTATAGAAGATGAAGGTCTGGCCGGGTTCCGGGATGGTGCGGGCCTCGTGGATCACCAGGCCGGCCACCGTGACGGCGTGGTCGTCGGGCAGGTCCCAGTCCATGGCGCGGTTCAGGTCGCGGATCGGCATGTCGCCATCGACGTGGATGGAGCCGTCGGATTGTTTGCGGATGGCGGTAAAGACGGCATCATGCTCGTCATCGATCTCGCCGACGATCTCTTCCAGGATGTCTTCCAGCGTGACCAGGCCCTGCAGCGCGCCGTATTCGTCGACGACGAGGGCGAAGTGCATCTTCTGGCGCAGGAAGGCCGCCAACTGGTCCTTGAGGTTGGTGGTGTCCGGGATAAACCACGGCTCACGCGTAATGGCCGCGACATCGACCTTGGACGGATCGCCGCCGGCGCGCGCCATGGCGTTCATCAGGTCCCGGGCATGCAGCACGCCGATGATATTTTCGGGATTGTCGCGATAGAGCGGTACGCGCGTGTGGCTGAAGCTCAAGGCCGTCTCGATGATCTGCGCCGCGGGCAGGTCGGCGTCGATCAACTCGATCTGCTTGCGGTGGACCATGACCTGGCTGACGTCGAGTTCGGAAAGGTCGAGCACGCCGCGGAACATGTTGCGGTCGCCGCTTTCGACGGCACCCTCCTCATGGTGGTATTCGACGGCGCCGCGAATCTCTTCATGTGCCGCCAGGACGTCGACCTCCATCGACATCCTGACCCCGAAGATGCGCAGCGTTCCCCGCACGAACCATTGCACGGCGGTGATAACGGGTCCGAGAAAGGTGACGATCCACAGGACCGGGCGCGACATGAAGCGCGCCACGTCCTCGGGCCTGGTGATGGCCAGGGTCTTCGGCAGGACTTCGGCGAAAACGAGGACCAGGACGGTCATGATGGCCGTCGAAATGGCCGCGCCCCACGGTCCTGGAATCGCCTTGTCGATCGACATGGTCGCCACCGCCGACGCGCCGATATTGAGCACGTTCTGCATCAGCAGGATGGCGCCGATCATCTTCTCCTGGTCGGTCAGGAGGCGGTTGGCGCGCTTGGCCGCGCGGTCGCCGTCGCGTTCCAGTTGGTGCATGCGCCCACGCGAGGCCGCGGTCAGCGCGGTTTCGCCGGCGCTGAACAGGGCCGAAATACCCAGGATGACGATCAGGATCGGGACGAGGGCGAGCAGCGCAGCACCCAGCATTAGACTGTCTCCTGCAAGACCGCGCCGTCCGTTATCAGGAAGTCGCGGATGCTGTTGCGGTCGACCTTTTTGGCGACATAGGCTTCACCGATGGCTTTGACCAGGATGAAGGTCAGGTTGCCGCCTTCGGCCTTCTTGTCGCCGGCCATGTGGCGGATAAGGCGGTCGGCGTCGAAGGCTTCGTTACGCCCCCCTGCAGCAGGAATATCCGACAGGCGTGTCGGCAGGCCGGCGTGGGCAATGGCCGCTACGGCGCGGTCGCGGTCGGCCGCCGGGCACAGGCCGGCGCCCGCGCTGTAGCGGAAGGCCTGGGCCATGCCGATGGCGACGGCTTCACCATGCAGCAGGATGTCGCCGAAGCCGACCTCGGCTTCGAGCGCGTGGCCGAAGGTATGGCCAAGATTGAGCAGGGCGCGCTTGCCGCCTTCGCGTTCGTCGGCCGCGACGATCTCGGCCTTCATTTCTACAGAACGGGAAATGGCGCGACGCAATGCTTCCGGTTCCAGTGAAATAACGGCGGTGTCGTTGGCCTCCAGCCAGTCGAAAAAGACGCGGTCGCCAAGCAGGCCGTACTTGATGATTTCCGCATAGCCGCAACGGATTTCGCGAACGGGCAGGGTCTTCAAAACGTCGAGATCGCACAGGACCAGGCGGGGCTGCCAGAAGGCGCCGATCAGATTTTTCCCTTTTTCGTGATCGATCGCCGTCTTGCCGCCGACGCTGGAATCGACCTGGGCCAGCACGGTCGTCGGCACCTGGATGAAGTCGATGCCGCGCATGTAGATGGCGCAGGCGAAGCCCGTCAGGTCGCCGATGACGCCGCCGCCAAGCGCGATGACCACGTCCTTGCGGTCGAGGCCGAGATCGAGCAGGGCATCAAGGACGAACTTCAGCCCGTCGTAAGACTTCGACTGCTCGCCCGCCGGCACGGTGACGACGTGGGTGGCATACCCCGCCGCGGCAAACGGCCCGGTCAGGCTTTCGGCGTGCAGGGGGCCGACATGGCTGTCGGTGACGATGACCAGCCGTCGATTGCCCAGGAATGGGGCGATCCACTTCACGGGATCGGCCAGCAGGCCCTGGCCTACCACGACGTCGTAGGGGCGGAAGCCTTCGCCGGCGACGGGGATGCGGCGGATATCGGTCATTTGGTCTCTCCGTCGAGGTGGCGTTTTAGGGCGTCGAGCACCTGCTCCAACGCCTTGGCGTGCGACTGGTCGCCGGTGTCGACAACGATATCGGCCATCTCGTAAAGGGGATATCGGGTTTTGACGTGTTCTTTCAGCACGTCGATCGGGTCGCGGTCCTTGATCAGCGGGCGATGCGGCTTGTTGGCGACGCGGCGCGCCAGGACCTTGATATCGGTCTTGAGCCACACGGTGATCGCCTTTTCCTTGAGGCGCTCGCGCGTCAGCGGATGGGTCAGCGCGCCGCCGCCGGTGGCCAGGATCCGTACGGGCTCATCGAGCAGCCGGGCGATGACGCGCTGTTCGCCGTCGCGGAAACCGGCCTCGCCGAATTCGGCGAAGATGTCGGCGATGCTGCGGCCGGCGGCCTTTTCTATCTCTTCGTCGGCGTCGACGAAGGGCAGATGGAAGTGCTCGGCCAGGCGTCTGCCGATCGTCGTCTTGCCGACGCCCATCAGTCCGACAAGCGCCACGGTGCGGGGAAGGGTAAAGGTCGGGCGTGCCGCCGTTTCCGGAGGCGCCGGTTCAGGCGGAGGCGTCATCGGTCAGAGCGCCGCCGCTCGCAAAAAGACGTTATGAGTCATAGCCGAACTTTACACGACGTTAGGGGGAAAGCGCCAGAGTTAAGGCAAGATTCATTACAGGGCCTCATGTCCGGCTTCGATCCCGTCCGCCAGTTTCTGCAGATGATGACCGTCGAGCGCAACGCCGCGCGTCCGACGCTCGAAGCCTATGGCCGCGACCTGGCCGACCTTGCCGAGACGCTTGGCGCCTCGCCACAGGGCCTGCCGGGATTGGGCGAGGGCGATATTGCCCGCTATTTCGCCGATCTCGACGCGCGCGGGCTGAAATCGAGCTCGATGCAGCGCAAGCGTTCGGCCGTGCGGCAGTTTTATCGTTTTTGCGTCCAGGAAGGATTGTCGCCGTCGGACCCTTCGCGAAAGATCGCGGCGGCGAAAAAGGGGCTGACATTGCCCAAGATCTTAAGCCGTGACGAGATCGAGGCACTGATCGAGGCGGCCGGCGTGAAAGATATGAAGCAGGCGATCCGCCTGCGCTGCCTGATCGAAATGGCCTATGCGTCGGGCATGCGCATTTCGGAACTGGTGTCGCTTAGATTGGATGCGGTCGCGCGTGATCCGGCCTTCCTGATCGTCAAGGGCAAGGGCGGCGTCGAACGATTGGTGCCGCTCAATCCTCCGGCACGTGCGGCCATCAAGGCCTATCTCGATATTCGCGGCGGCTTCCTGCAGTCGAAGGACCAGGCCAATCCGTACCTTTTCGCCTCGCGCGGCGCCGACGGCCATCTGACGCGCCGCCGGGCCGGTCAGTTGCTCGACGAGGCGGCGATCAATGCCGGCATCGATCCCAAACGCGTTTCGCCGCATGTGTTGCGTCACGCCTTCGCCACGCACCTTTTGGAGGGCGGTGCGGACCTGCGCACGGTCCAGACACTGCTCGGCCACGCCGATATTTCGACGACCCAGGTCTATACGCACGTCGCCAATGAGCGCCTGCGCGAAGTCGTCGAGACGCATCATCCCCTGGCGAAACGGCGTTAATTTCGCTTTGCCGCGATGTTCATGCGGAAAACCGCCGACACTTTCCGCACATTGCTCCGGACAATCGGGACGAGACAGGGCAGGCGACTCCCGCTATTTTGCCCCGATGTCCCGCATTCAGCGCCTGCCCCAGGATACCATCAACCGCATCGCCGCCGGCGAGGTCGTCGAACGCCCGGCCTCGGCCGTCAAGGAACTGGTGGAAAACGCCATCGACGCCGGCGCTCGCCGGATCGACATCCGCTGCGATATGGGCGGACTGTCGCGCATCCTGATCGAGGACGACGGCTGCGGCATGGATGCCGATGACCTGCAGCTGGCCATCGAACGCCACGCCACGTCGAAGCTGAAGCCGCAAGACGACGGCACGTGGGACCTGCTGCATATCCGCACGCTCGGCTTCCGCGGCGAGGCCCTGCCGTCGATGGGTTCGGTGGCGCGGCTCAGCATCACGTCAAAGCCCAAGGGCGGCGTGGCGCAGGCCCTGACGGTCGATGCCGGGGTGATTTCGCCGCTCAGGCCCTCGGCTTTCGGCGGCGAGCACGGCACGCGTATCGAGCTTTCCGACCTGTTCTACGCCACGCCGGCACGGCTGAAGTTCATGAAGTCCGAACGTGCCGAGAACCTCGCCATAGCCGAAGAGGTCAAGCGCCAGGCCATGGCGCACGAGGATGTCGGCTTCTCGCTCGAACTCGACGGCAAGAAGTCGCTCAAGCTGTATCGCGAAAGCACGGGTTTCGAGGGGCGGCTGAAGCGTCTGGCGGCGTTGCTGGGTGCGGATTTTTCCGAAAACGCGCTGTTGATCGACCAGGCGCGCGAGGGGGTGCGGCTGACGGGCTATGCCGGTCTGCCGACTTTTTCGCGCGGCAATGCGCTGCATCAGTATCTGTTCGTCAACAACCGGCCTGTGCGGGACCGCCTGCTGGCCGGCGCCTTGCGAGCGGCCTATGCCGACTTCCTGGCGCGTGACCGCCATCCGCTGGCGGCGCTGTTCGTCGAAATCCCGCCGGAGGAACTCGACGTCAACGTCCATCCGGCCAAGACCGAAGTCCGCTTCCGCGATCCGAACCTGGTGCGTGGCCTGATCATCGGCGCGCTGAAACATGCACTCGCCTCGGCCGGGCACCGGGCCTCTACGACCGTGGCGCACCAGACCCTGACCGGGTTCCGCGTCGAGCCGGTGCAGCCGATCCTCGGTTTTGCGCGGCCGACGCCGTCGCAACTGGCGGCCGTTCGTCCCTATATGGCGCCCGAGCCCTTCCAGCCGGCGGCGCGCGTCGAACCTTCGCCTTCACGCAGTTATGGGGAGTGGGGCGTGCACGAAGCCCCGGCAGCGTTTGCCCCAATGTCCTTCCCGGATATGGCAACCGCATCGGTTGCCGAAGCGCTGATGTCCGACGCGCCGGTTGACGTGGACGTCGCCGCCGAAATGCCTGAGGCGTTTCCGCTGGGCGCGGCGCGCGCGCAGATTCACGAAACCTATATCATCGCGCAGACGTCCGACGGGCTGGTCATCGTCGACCAGCACGCAGCGCACGAACGCCTGGTCTACGAACAGATGAAGCAGGCCATGGCCGAGGGGCGGGTGACGCGGCAAAGCCTGCTGATCCCGGAAATCGTCGATCTGGAACGCGAAGAGGTCGCCCGGCTGATAAACAAGGCTTCGGATCTCGAGGCCATGGGGCTGGGGATCGAAGCCTTCGGCCCGACCAGTGTGCTGGTGCGCGATATTCCGGCTCTGCTGGGGGATTGCGATATTGCCGGCCTGGTGCGCGACCTGGTCGACGACCTGACCGAGCACGGCGAACTGCTGGCTTTGAAGGAACGAATGGCGGAAATCTGCGGCGACCATGCCTGTCGCCACAGCGTTCGGTCCGGCCGGCGCCTTAATGCCGATGAGATGAACGCGCTGTTACGCCAGATGGAGGCGACGCCGCATTCCGGCCAGTGCAACCACGGCCGTCCGACCTATGTCGAGCTGAAGCTGAAGGATATCGAAAAGCTGTTCGGGCGGCGGTAATGCCACGTGAACATCGGCGAGCGCAATCCCGTTGCGCTCGCCGTGCTATGCCCCACCCATCGAACCGAACAGTCAAATGACGGCACAAAAAAACCTGCGGCGAAGCCACAGGCGAACAAGGATCAGTGCGTCAGATTGAGAATGATAAGGCCGAGACCCATGACCAGGCCCCAGGCCTGGACGCTCAGCCCCGCAACCAGCAGGAGTTTGAGCGCATCCTGGCGGCCCTTGGCGGAGCGCACGCGTGTCGGCTGTACGAATTGATTGTCCATCACTTAAACCCCTGGTCTGCAACAGTTTTAACCCAAGGCTGGACCGGCAATTTTTATGCCGTGTTTATGTTTACGCCTTGTTAAGGACATATTGTGGATAAGAGCCGCGACCCGTCAATAGAAAAAGTTGAGGGCTGCGCCAATTTTACCACGCTACGATCAATGCGTTGGCATTTTTTCTTTTAAATCAAAGATTTATTTAATGTAAATTTTTTGTTTAAGGAATAAAACCTGCGCCGCGCCGTAGGTTTTTGTGTTGATTATTTCCCACATATCTGTTGCAAAATCGTCCTCATCGGCGGCGCGTTCAAAGACGATTGTGGCGTTTTCGGACAGCCAGTTCCCCTTAATGAGACAGTCAAGCGCGGCCTCGCCCAGACCCTTTCGGTAGGGCGGATCAAGGAAAACAAGGTCGAAGGCTTCCGCCTGGCTGCCCGGTCGTGTGCCTAATTGGGTCGCATCACGGCGGTGCACGCGCGTGTTTCCAAACAGGCCCAGGGATTCGACATTGTCGCGGATGGCGCCGCGCGCCTTATCGTCGGTTTCGACGAACAGGCAAAAGGCCGCGCCGCGCGACAGGGCTTCGAATCCAAGGGCGCCGGAGCCGGCGAACACGTCCATGACGCGCGCGCCCTCAAGGTCGGGCGCCCATTCGGCGTGGGCCAGCACGTTGAATACGGCCTCACGCGCTCGGTCGGACGTCGGGCGCGTGTTGCGCCCGTCCGGCGTCGCGATCGGCCGGCCCTTGAACTGTCCCCCGACGATGCGCATCAGGCGTCGGTCGGTCGCCGCGGCTTGAAGCCGGGCTTGCCGCCCTTGCCGAAGCCGCCCGGCTTGTCACCGAAGGGTCTGCCGCCGGGTTTACCGCCCGGTCTGCCGTCCGGTTTACCGCGGAACGGCTTGCCGCCATCGGCGCGGGGCTTAAAACTCTTCTCGCCGCCGAATTCACGCTTGGCGCGCTCGTAGGCGCCGGCCTCGTCAAGGTCGCGACGTTCGCGCCCCTCGGGACGCGGCTTCCACTCGCGCTTTTCACCGCCGCTTCTGTCGTCGCGCGGTTTGAAACGGGCCGGGCGGCCTTCGTCCCGGGCACGGCTTTCGGCGCGCGGCTTCCATTCGCGTCGCGTCTGGTCGTCGCCCGATCGTTCGGGCCGCGGCGTCCACGGCTTTTTCTCATAGCCGCCTTCGCTGCGGGGCTTGAAACGGGCAGGGCGGTCGCCTCGGTCCGCTCCTTCCGGGCGCGGCTTCCATTCGCGGCGCGGCGCGGCCTCGCCCGAACGTTCGGGCCGCGGCGTCCAGGGCTTCTTGTCGGACGATCCCTCGGCGCGCGGCTTGAAGCGGGCCGGGCGTTCGCCGCGATCCTGGCCTTCGGCGCGCGGCTTCCATTCGCGGCGCGGCGCATCGTCGCCGGATCGTTCGGGGCGCGGCGTCCAAGGCTTCTTGTCACCATAAGCCTTCTTGTCGCCATAGGCCTTCTTGTCGTAGCCGCCTTCGCGCGCCTTGAAACGCGGGGCGGGACGGCGGTCGCGGACTTCACCGTCGCCTTCGAAGCGCGGACGCTCATCGAAGTCGCGGTCCTTGAATTCACGTTTCTCGTCGAACTGGGCGGCCGCATTGCGCTTGAAGCGCGGCTTGTCGTCGGTCTTATAGACCGGGCGGGCGTCCGTCTTGCGGAAGCGATCGCCACCGCCGCGGCGGCCTTCGGGAGCCGCTGTCGATCGTGCGCGCGGTGCGTCGCGCGTCTGCGTGGCGCCTTCGGGCGGCAGGTTGCGCGGATCGATCAGGTGCGCCAGCTGTTCGCGGACGACGCGGGGGCCGACCTCCTCGACCTCGCCCGATTCGAGATTCCCCAGCAGGAACGGTCCGTAGGCCAGGCGGATCAGGCGGTTGACCTTGAGGCCGATCGATTCCAGCACCTTGCGGACTTCGCGGTTCTTGCCTTCGGTGATCGACACGGTCAGCCAGATGTTGGCGCGGCCGTCGGCCTTGTCCTGGCGCTTGTCGAGCGTGGCCTCCATCGGGCCGTAGACGACGCCTTCGACCGTCGTGCCGGCCTTGAGGCGATCGAGATCGGCCTGGGTGGCATGGCCGAGCGCGCGGACCCGATAGACGCGAATCCACGCCGTCGACGGCATTTCCAGCGCGCGCGCCAGTTCGCCGTCGTTGGTGAGCAGAAGCAGGCCTTCGGAATTGAGGTCGAGGCGGCCGACGCTGATGACGCGGGGCAGGGGCTGGGGCAGCTTTTCGAAAACGGTCGGGCGGCCCTGCGGATCCTTATGCGTCGTCATCAGGCCGACCGGCTTGTGATAGCGCCACAGGCGCGTGGGCTCGGCCTTGCCGATCGGCTTGCCGTCGACCGTGATGACGTCGCTTTGCGAGACGAGGACGGCCGGCGTGTCGAGAATGCGGCCGTTGACGGCGATCTGGCCCAGGCCGATCAGGCGCTCGACTTCGCGGCGCGAGGCCAGGCCGGCACGCGCCAGCACCTTGGCGATGCGCTCGCCGGAGTTCTTGCCCAAAGCCTTAGGCGCCGCCTTGCCGGGCTTCTTGTCGCCCTTGCCTTTCTTGACGGCCTTCGCGTTTTCGGTGTTTTCGGCATCCATCGACGGGGTGTCACGCTCTCCAGCGTTACGGTCTTCGCTCACGGGGAACTCTTTCTAAACTGAGGCATCTGCCTTTTTGCTTGACGCGCCGCGCGCCGTCCGTCCAGGAAAAGTCATGACTTTCGAAGACGAAACATGGATGCGGCAGGCGTTGGACCAGGCGCGCGAGGCGGCCCTGGACGGCGAGGTGCCGATTGGCGCCTTAATCGTCGATCCGTCAAGTAAAACTGTTGTTTCAGCCGCAAGAAATTCGCCTATCAAGCTTAACGACCCGTGCGCCCATGCTGAAATTCTGGCGATTCGCGCCGCTGGACAGGCGGTGGGTAATTATCGACTTGGTGGATTGTGGCTCTATGTCACGCTTGAACCGTGCGCCATGTGCGCCGGCGCTATCAGCCATGCGCGTCTGTCCCGGTTGATCTATGGCGCCGACGACCCCAAGGGGGGAGCGGTCGCCCATGGTCCGCGATTCTTTGCGCAGCCGACCTGCCACTGGCGTCCTGAGGTCGAAGGCGGCGTCCTGGCCGGAGACAGCGGTAGCCTGTTGAAGGGCTTTTTCCGGGAACGTCGCAAAACGTGAATCCGCTTGCCCGCTTACGCGGGGTAGGCCAGTCTCGAATCATGGGGATTTTCAAAGCCTTCGTTCTGGGGATGGCCTGCCTGTGGGCGGGATCGGCCGCCGCGGCCGAGCGGACCATCCATGCCGATATCTACAGCGGCAAGGTCGGCGATCGCGCCATCATGGTCGAGATGGTGACCTACACCAATCCGGCGACAGGCCGCACCGAAAAGGGCGGGCGGCTCTATTTCCACCTCAACCGCATGGAGCGCATGTTCGTGCGCAAGGACTCGAGGCGCGGCATCAGCCTGCGCGTCGAAGCGCTGATGTGCAAGCAGGCCTTCTCCTATGCCCAGCCGCCGCTATGCCCCATCGATGCCTATGTCACGCTGAAGGCCAATGGTGACGGCGTCCTCTCCGGCACCTGGCGCGGTGTCCTGCCGAGCGAGGGCGACCGCAGGATCACGCTGCGCCAGATCGACAGCCGCGATTTCGCCGACAATGGCGAACTCGATGACGATTCCCCATTGGGCCATGCCCTCTGGCGCGCCCAGCCCGTCGATTCCTACGACGATCCGAAACTCGACCGCCACGTCCGGGCCGGCGCCGTCGCGGCGGACGGCCCGGTCAGTTACCGGATGATGAGCGACGACAGCGGTTTGAAGGCCCCGTATCTCGCCGCGGCGCCCGATGCCGCCGCCATGGCCGTCGCCAATACCGGTTTGCGGCGCGGGCTGATCCAGATGACGGTGAGCCACCTCGAATGCAAACGCGCCGGCTTCCGGTACGGTAAAAACCTGGCCGACAACGACTGGGGCACGCCGCGATACGACGTGAAGGTGTCCTATGCCTCAGCCACGGTGTTTCAGGTTACCGACCAGGGCGAAAGCTATTGCGGCGGGCCGCACCGCAGCCGGTTCTACCGCCATCGCGCCTACGATCTCACGACGGGCAAGCGGCTGGACCTGAACACCCTCTTCAACCTCTATGCCGTCGACAAGGCGGGCAAGGTCACGCCGTCGGCGGCCTACCGGGCGCTTGCCGCCGGGTTCACGGCGGCGTCGCCCTACGCCCTGCCGGCAGCCGCCAGGGCCGAATGTCTGCTGCCGTCCGACGGTCCCGCCTATTACGACGCCTGGCTGGACGACCAGGGCCTTGTCTTCGGCCGTCATGGCCAGGACGACGGAACGAATCCGGTGGCCGACTGTTTCGGCGACTATTTCCGCGTGCCCTGGGCCGACCTAGGGCCGCTGTGGCGCAAGGGCGCGCGACGCTATTTCGGAGATACGGTCAAGGCGCCGTAGGGTTTTGTTTCGTGGCCTTTTCCAACGCCAAACCGGCGTCGACCTTGGCGTGAAATGCTGCGGGCCGCCGAATCGCGTATGGTCGCGCCATGACCCAGAAAGCCTTCGGTATCGACCTTAGCTCGCACACCCTGTGGCAGCGCGCCGTTACCCACCCCGACCTGCTGGCCAATGTCGCGACGGCCCTGATCATTCTCCTGGCGACGGTCATCATATCGCGGCTGGTGGCCGACGCCGTGCGCAAGGTGGCGCGGCGCATGGCCCAGACCGATGCCGACCGGACGCTACCGGAATTCCTGTCGCAGGTGGTGCGCTGGATGCTCTTGACCGTCGGCTTCGTCGCGGTGATGAACCGGCTGGGGGTCGAGACGGCCTCGTTCGTTACCGTGCTGGGGGCGGCTTCGCTGTCGATCGGCCTTGCCTTGCAGGGGACGCTCGGCAATGTCGCCTCGGGCCTGATGATCCTGTTCACCAAACCCTACCGCATCGGCGACTCGGTGCGCATCGGCGACACCAGCGGCCGGGTGCATCGCCTGGGTCTGTTCAACACCGAAATCGACAATGTCGAGAACATTCGCGTCTATGTGCCGAACACGAAAATCTTTTCGAACGAGATCGCCAATATCTCGACCAACGGCGCGCTCAAGCTCGAGCTCAAGGTTGACATCGGCTATGAGGCCGATCTCGACGCGACGCTGAGCCTGCTGACCGATGTCGCCCGTGCCCAGCCTGATCATATCCAGTCGCACGAGGTCTGGGTGGGCCTTCACGAATTCGCCGCTAGCGGCATCACGGTGCGCATGTGGATATGGGTCGTGCCGGCCCATGCCCTCAATGCCCGCTCGCGCTGGATGATCGATGTGAAGCGCGCCCTCGATGGGGCCGGGGTCGATATCCCTTATCCCCACCAGGTCGCGATCGAGAAAGCCGTATCTGCGTAAGCGGCGCTTAAAAATGATATCCCACGCCGAAGGCCACGACCGGCCACGTCTTCAGGTCGTCGAGATCGCTTTTCAGCGTCTGGCGTTCCTGCTCAAGCGCCTGCTGATAGGTCGGATTGGAGGCGTAGGTGCCATTTGAAGTCAGGGTGACATTGGGCGAGCCCTGGAAGTAGGCGCCGGCTTCGAGATTCCACGATACGGCGCCGGTGGTCCAGCGCCAGCCGAGGCCAAGATAGGGGGCGGTCGACTTGTACTTGGCGCGTCCGGTCAGGGTGCCGATCTGTTCCGGCGTGAACGGCACGCCGCCGATATTGGTCGTGGTCGTCGGTGTCGCGGTCGCGTCGATCTTGTTGCCGTTACCGTAAAGGCCGACCGTCAGGTAGAACGGGTTGGTCTCGCTCAGGTGATAGTCGGCCTGGATGCCGAATGAGCCCAGCTTCAGCTCGCCGCGATAATCGATATTGTCCGAGGTCGTGTGGTAGTTCTGGTTATAGCCGTTGGCGATGGCCCGGATCGACCAGTTGGGCGCGATGCGGTAGCCGAATTCCGCGCCGACGCCGAGCGTCGAGATGCGGGCGCCAACGACTTCCGGCCCTTCGGCATGGGCGGCCAGCGGCGTAAGGGCGGCGAGGGCGGTAATGAAGACGAGAGCGCGACGCATGGCAGAATCTCCGCAAGGTAAGGTAGTGCGGAAAATCCTTTAAGACGCGTCCGGAAACAAAGCGAAATCAGGGCGAAAAAATAAGCCCCCGATAAATCAGCCCAAACCCTTGCGGCCGATATCGTAGAAGCGTTCGGCGCGCTGGGCGACCAGTTGCTCGGGCGTCAGGAAGCTGAGCGCCTTGAGTTCTTCTTCAAGCACGTTGCCCAGCGTGTTGATCATCTGTTCCTTGTCGGCGTGCGCGCCGCCGGCGGGTTCCGGCACGATACGGTCGACAATGCCCATCTTGAGAAGGTCGGTCGCCGTGATCTTCATCTGGTCGGCGGCGTCCTTGGCGCGCGTGCCCGACTTGTCGTCGCGCCACAGGATCGAGGCGGCGCCTTCCGGCGAAATCACGCTGTAGATCGAATGTTCCAGAATCAGTACGCGGTTGGCCGCGGCCAGGGCGATGGCGCCGCCCGAGCCGCCCTCACCGGTGACGGTCGCCACCATAGGCGTCTTGAGAATCAGGCCCTTTTCGGTCGAGCGCGCAATCGCCTCGGCCTGGCCGCGTTCCTCGGCGCCGATGCCCGGATAGGCGCCGGCCGTGTCGACGAAGGTCAGGACGGGCAGGCCGAACTGCTCGGCCATGTCCATCAGGCGCACGGCCTTGCGATAGCCTTCGGGGCGCGCCATGCCGAAATTGTGCTTGAGGCGCGTATTGGTGTCGTGGCCCTTTTCATGGCCCATGACCACGACCGCCTGGCCGCGGAAGCGGCCCAAGCCGCCCACGATCGCCTGGTCGTCGCCGAACTTGCGGTCGCCGCGCAGTTCGACGAAGTCTTCGATCAGCCCATTGATGTAGTCGACAAGGTGCGGGCGCTCGGGGTGGCGCGCCACCATGGTCTTCTGCCAGGGCTCGAGCTTGCTGTAGACGTCCTTGCGCAGGCGCTGGGCGCGGTCGCGCAGGGCCTTCACTTCGTCGTCGAGATTGGTTCCGCTCTGCGACAGGGCGGACAGTTCATCGATCTTGGCTTCCAGGTCCGCGATCGGACGCTCGAATTCGAGGTAGTGGCGCATTCGGCTCGCTCTGGACGACGGCGCGTCTGAGCGCGCGTCCCTGTTCATGAAAAATGGGTCGTTTCGCCTTTAACAGCAAGCGGCTCAGAGTGCAAAGCGGATTTTGACAAGAATAGGTCGGTTGTGGCCGAGGAAAGACCGTTTTCGGCCACGGGTAGCACGGATATGATCCGCTTCGCGGATCATGACACGGATAAGGCGCAACTTACAAAGCCAGTCTCTCGACTTGAAGCTTTGGGTGTGTACCGAAGTTGATAATTAAGCCTAATCGGAAACCTGTCGCCTTGAGATAGTTGATTGTTTGGGCGCGGTGCGCAGGAGCGATGCCCGAGGCCGCCTTGAGCTCCAGGTTAATTTGTCAAAGCAGACGAAATCGGGTTGATAGGTTTGCGAAGCGATCGTGTCCCGCGAAGCGGCGTATCCGTGCGATCCGTGGTAAACCCCTTAAGCCCGGCGGCGCATCTGGGGCAGGGTCGACTTGATGAAGCCGGCCGGGGGATCGGTCTCGGCCAACACCTGTTCCTTGATGGCGCGCGGCTCACCGAACAGGTGGCCCTGGCCGTAGCCGATCTCGATATCCAGCACGTCGACGACCTGGCGTTCGTTCTCGATCTTCTCGGCAATGACCTCGATGCCGTAGCGCGCCAGCAGCGCCGCATAGTCGCCGGCATGGATGTCCTTGAGGAACTTCAGCGCCGGCTTTCCCTCGATATTGAGCAGCTGTTCCAGCAACAGGTTGGCGCCGATCTTGACGAAACGGACGTCGGAACGGTGCAGGTCCTGCAGGTCGAAATCGATACTTGTGACCTTGTCGATCGAGAAGCGGAAGCCGAGATCCGCCAGCTTGGCCATGTTGCGCGCCTCGACGGAGCCCCGTGTCGCAAAGGCGTCCTGCCCCAGTTCGAAGATCAGCGCGCCGCCCAGGTCGCGGTTTTCGCTGAGGAATTCCAGGAATTGCGGAAAGAAGGTCTCGTCGCGCAGGGAGGTCAGCGAGATATTGCAGAAGATGCCGATGCGCCGGTCCTGCTTGGCGAGGCGGCGCACGATCTGCACGCAGCGGAACAGCAGCAGGTTGTCGATCGACGGCACCAGGCCTTCCGGTTCGGCCACCGACAGGTATTCGGCCGGCATCAGCACGCGGCCCGACATGTCGCGCAGGCGCGAAAAGCTTTCGTAGAAGATGGTCTTGCGCTGCGGCAGGCTGACGACCGGCTGCAGGTACAGGTCGACCCGGTTCTGCACCAGGGCTTCGCGGATGGTCTCGATCAGCGCGATGTGCTGGGCCTCGCGGCTGTTGCGCGGGGCGGGCGCGGCGGCGATGGCCGGGGCCGCCTGCCAGTCGGCCAGCCGGTCCTCGATGCTTTCCCCAAGCTTGCGCACCAGGTCTTCGAGCATGCGCACCTCGGAGGTCAGTTCCTCCGAGCGGGTCGATTTCTGGCTCTGCACGCGGTCGGCCAGCTCGATCATGTCCTTCTGCGTCGAATCGATCGCGTCGACCATCAGGCGGTGGGCGTCGCGGACCAGTTCGATATCCTTGGTCAGGCGGGCTTCCATGAAGCGCTGGCCGAAGAAGACGTGGAAGGCGACGCAGACGCCGAGCATGCCGACCAGGGCGGCGACGCAGGTGCCGATGTCGGACGCGTTGCGGTAAAGAGCGGCCGCCAGGCTGCCGGACAGCAGGACATAGGTGGCCATCAGCAGGAAGGGCGTGAGTTTGCGCATCAACGGGTCCGGGCACGCGAAAAGAGAATCATCGCGATACTATGGGGCGATTTTAAAGCGGCGCAAAGGGCATTGTTAAGCTTTATTAACCGGGACGTTTGCTCTCAAGGAGCGAAGCGTTAGAGCGACGCTTGCTCTCAAGGAGCGAAGCGTTAGAGCAACGCTTCTAGGGGGGGCGGCGAGCCATGGCCAGCGCTTGAGCGGCTTAAAGCATACCATCCGTGCTGCGGCGGAACGGGCCGGCATAGGCCTTGTCGTCGGTGCGGCGGCGGTCCGGGCCGAAATAGGTCTTGCAGCGGATGAAGGGGCGCGGCCGCATGATGACCGAATCGAGCCGGCCGAGCAGGGCGCGCGCCGTCAGCGGCTTGACGACGAATTCGTTGATGCCGGCGTCGCGCGCCTGGATGACGCGGGAACGCTCGGAATGGCCGGTGATCATGATGATCGGCAGGTACGGGTTCGAGCTGTCCGGCGCGTTGCGCAGCATCTTGGTGAACTCGACGCCGTCGATCGGGTCCATGTTGAAATCGACCAGCGCGATATCGGCCGGGTACTGGCGCAGCATATCGAGCGCTTCGGCACCGTCGCGGGCCTCGCGCACGTTACGGATTCCTGATCCCTTGAGGATCGCGCCGACGATGGAACGCATGTGCTGGTTGTCTTCAACCAGCAGGATTTTCAGACTGCTGTAATCGGCCATCGCTTCGTACGCGTTTTTTTTTGAGTATGATCGGGGTACGCGTAATCCTGTTATTCTGAAACATCTTACGCTTTCAAGCGAATATTTTCACCCCGACGAAAAATAGGGTGCATGTGCGAAGGCACTTCGCTTACGCCGTGCGGTTAACAACCATGAGGCTGGGATCCATGTGCCGGTCGCTCCACTTCAGGCGCCAGCACAGGTGGGGACCCGTGGCGCGTCCCTTCGCCCCGACGCGTCCGATCGGCTGGGCCTGGCGCACCCACTGTCCCTTTTGCACGAACACCTGGGACTGATGCAGGTACATGGAGATCAGGCCCTGGCCGTGGTCGATCAGCACCAGGCCGCCTTCGTAAAAGAGATCGGGCTCAGCCAGGACGACAAGGCCGTCCTGCGGCGCATGGATCGGCGTGCCCACCGGCGCCGCCATGTCGAAGCCCATGTGCGGGCTCGACGGCGTGCCGTTCAGGATGCGCTGGTTGCCGAAGTGGCCGGAAACGACGAACCTGTTGAGCGGCCAGTCGAAGCCTCGGTGAAAGGCATCCGAATCGATGCGGCTGGCAAAGGCCTCGGCCTTGAGCGCGGCCTCGCGCTTGATGCGTTCCAGCAGCGCCGGGTCCTGGGGCGTGACCGTGTCCTGCGGCAGCCCGTCGACGCGCTGGACGTCGTAGGTGACCGGCAGGATTCCGACTATGGCGCTGTCCTGGGATTTCGCTGTCCTGAGCGTGATATGGCAGGTCGGGCCGGCGTCGCGGTCGAAGCCGACATAGAACCAGCCCGAAGGACCGACCGGGCCGCGCGACTGGCCGTCGACCACGATATCGGCGCCGGGCGTGCCGCGGCCGGCGGCAAAGCCGCCCTGGCAGAATCGGCCAGTCAGACCGAAGGGCAGTTCAGAGTCCAGCTTCGACGAAGGCGGGGCGGGCTGGGCGAATGCGGGGAGAGCGGCGGACGCAATCGCCCCGCCGGAAAGGGCGAAAATCTGTCGGCGGCTCAAAGCGCGATTCGATCCGAATGAATCGGATCGGCGCTCTGAATTTTTGTTTCCGCGCGCATCTTGATCCAAATAGTGCGTCACACTTTTTGAGATGCGCTTCAAGCCTTCCGGCTTTTCCATCGCGCCGTCGCTTCCTCAGGGCCAGCATAGGCTTCCTGTGTGCGGGGATCCCAGTACTTCAGAGCCTCGAGCGGAATCTGCTTGCCGGACACGGCGCAGATCACGAACTTGCCCGGGCGCATGATGGAGTAATCGCCGTCACCGTAATGGAGGACAGCCTGGCCAGGCAGCAGAGGCGAGGGGGAATGCATGTTCATGCCTTGAACATAGGCCTCCGCGAGGCTGCAATCAAGAGAGCCTGTTTTCAGAACAGGCTGCCCTGTTCGGGCTTTGGCGGTCTTGGGGCGGCAAAGGGTTTCGGGCCGGCGGAATGGCCCGCGGTGACGTCGAGCTTTTTGTCACCCTTGAAGGTGAGTTCCAGGGTATCGCCCTCCGCCACGCCGTCGGGCGATGTCACCAGGTGGCCGTCCTTGCGGTTGACGCGCGCGAAGCCCAGGTCGAGCGGCCTGTCGGGATTGAGCGAGACGCGCACCTGATCCAGTGCGCGCAGGCGTTCCGCCTTATGCGCCAGGGTTCGCGCCATGGCTTCCTCCAGGCGGCGGTCGAATTCCGGCAGGCGCTCCCCCTTCTTCGCGGCCAGGCGGCCGAACGCCTGGGACATCCGCGCGGTGAATTCGGGCAGGCGCTCGCCCTTCTTGGCGGCGATCCGGTTCAGGGCCTCGCCGAGGCGCGATTCCAGGGCCGGCAGGCGGGCATGCTGTCCGGTCAGGGCCAGTTTGCGCTCCGCGGCGCGGTCCAGGCGCTCCGCCAACTGCGCCAGCTGGTCCGCCTTGAGACGGCTCGGGCGCTCCAGCAGGCCCGGACGGAAACGGGCAGCGGTGCGGCCGAAAGCATTGTCGTGGGCGTTGAGATTGGCCATCAATCCGCCGGCCAGACGATGGGCCGCGTAGTCGAGCCGCTGCTGAGCCGTATTCAGCAAGTCCTGCGGTTTCGGCAAGGCGCGCGCCAGGAGCGCGATGCGCTCGCGGCGGACCTCCAGAAGACGGCTCATCACGCCCTGGCGGCGGCGTTCCAGGTCGGCGGTGAAGGCGCGCAGTTCGCCGAGGACCGGCGTGGCTATTTCGGCGGCGCCCGTCGGCGTCGGCGCCCGGCGGTCGGACACATAGTCGATCAGCGTCGTGTCGGTCTCGTGCCCGACGGCAGAAATCACCGGGACGGTCAGTCCTGCGACGGCGCGCGCCAGGCCTTCGTCGTTGAACGGCCACAAATCCTCGACGCTGCCGCCGCCGCGCGCCACGATGATGACGTCCGGACGCGGCACGTTCACCCCGGCTTCGAAACCCCTCAGTGCGGCGATGACCTGCGGCGGCGCCTGTTCGCCCTGGACGACAACGGGCCAGACGACGACGCGGCACGGCCAGCGGTCGCGGATACGGTGCAGGATGTCGCGGATGACCGCGCCGGTCGGCGACGTGACGACCCCGATGGTGCGCGGCGCGAAGGGCAGGGGGCGCTTGCGTTCGGGCGCGAACAGCCCCTCCGCGTGCAGCTTCTGCTTGAGGCGTTCGAGCTGCGCCAGCAGCGCGCCGACGCCCGCGACCTCCATCTGCTCGATGACGATCTGGTACTTGGACGAGGCCGGAAAGGTAGTGATGCGGCCGGTGACGATGACCTCCAGTCCATAGTCGGGCTGGGTCTGCAGCCGCGGCACCTGGCCCTTCCACACGACGCCGTCGATCGCCGCGCGGTCGTCCTTCAGCGTCAGGTAGACATGGCCCGAGGCATGACGCGTGACCTTGGAAATCTCGCCGCGCAGGCGGACATGGTCGTAGGCGGCCTCGATGGTCCGTTTCAGGGCGCCCGACAGTTCCGAGACGGTGTAAGGCGCGGCGTTTGACGATTCGGGCGAGAGAAGATCGGGCATGGCGGCAGATTAGACGTTCCCGAGCCGAAGCGCCAAGCGTTAAGGCTGGTTCACCATCTCTGTTCAACGGAATTTAGGGGGGCTCCCGTAGGGTCACACCAGTTCAGCGTGCGTATACCGAGTATCCATGACAGATAAAGTACGGGTGGAGACGCCAATGAGCGTCGTGAAAACGTCTGACGTGCCCGATGCGGACGCCGGTCTGATGCGGATCGCGGCGCTGGCGGCCGACCTGTTTGCCGCGCCCTTTGCGGCCGTCGCGCTGACCGACGGCAGTTGCCACCCTTATCCCGCGGACGCGCGCATCCCCTCTGAGCTGGTGACGCGCGAGGCCCGGATCGTCCGCGATCCGCGATTTTGCGGTACGTCCTTTGGATTCTGCGCCTCCACCGCGCTGCCTTGCGGGGGAACGGTCAGCATCTTCGACATGGCCGAACGCGATTTCGGCGAAGAAGACGTGCGGCGTCTTGAGCGCATCGCGGCCACGGCATCGGATCTTGTGGTCATGAAACAGCAGGAAGTCGAGTTGCGGCGGCGCAAGGCCGACCTGCGCGCCGCCAAGGACGCCCTTGAGGCCGGCCTGCAGTCGAAATCGGAATTCCTGGCCAGCATGGGCCATGAAATCCGCACGCCGCTGACCTCGATCATGGGCTATACCGATCTTCTG
>CAKZJB010000113.1 GCA_936940865.1 uncultured Asticcacaulis sp.
GTATGCATCCGCTGTAGGCCGCAGGCCGTCTGGATTCAGGTCGATCGCCGCGCCAGGATGGTCGGGTCGTCCTTGTGGATCTTGATGAGATCGATCAGGTTTTCGATACCGAAGTCGGTGAACGCCATCTCGCCGTCTTTATCCGTCCCATAAACCCAGATCACGCCGTCCTCTGCTTCCATTTCCGTGGCGACGTCGAACAGCCAATCCTGGTCCTCGCCGAGTTCCTCGGCAACGCGGCTGATCGTCTTGACGTGATGGACTTTGTTGATGTGCATGATCAGGCAGCTCGAGCGGAGTTCGTTGAGATGTGTGGCTTCCAGTTCCACGGGGTCAGCTCCTCGAGCCGATGCGCGGGGTGGCCTGCGATTCGGGCGAGGACGTCCGCCAGCCACGCCTGCGGATCGACGCCGTTCATTTTGCAGGTGACGATGAGACTGTACATTGCTGCGGCCCGCTCGCCTCCGCGATCCGAACCGCAGAACAGCCATGATTTTCGGCCCAGAGCGATCCCTCTCAGGCCACGCTCGGCAGCATTGTTGGAGAGGCAGACACGACCGTCGTCCAGGAAGAGCGTAAAGGCCGGCCAGCGCTTGAGGATGTAGTTGATCGCCTTAGCGAGATCATGCCCGCGCGACAGCCGGGTGAGCTGCTCGCGCAGGTAGGCCTGCAGGCCTTCGACCAGCGGCCGGCTTAAGTTTTGTCGCACCATCACGCGTTCCGCGGCGCTCTTGCCGTTGATGGTCCGCTCGATCTCGAACAGCGCGTCGATGCGGCGCACGATCTCGATCGCGATGGGCGACAGCGCGATTTCCTTCTTGCCGGCAGCTTTGCGGCGGGCGTTTTCCTCGATGTCGGCCATGGCGAAGAACGGGCGCCGCGCATGGACCCAACACGCCGCTTCCCGGATCGGGCCGGGTTTCCGGTCGCCCTGATAAAGCTTGCTATAGCCATCATAGGCGTCGGCTTGAAGGATGCCGCTATAGGCGGCCAGATGCGTCTGCGGATGCTCGCCCCGACGGTTGCGCGAATAATAGAACATCGCCGCTGGCGGGCCTGCGCCGCCGAAGGGCTTGTCGTCGCGAACATAGATCCAACAGCGGCCGGTGTCGGTCTTGCCCGCGGCCAGAACCGGCACGGTCGTATCATCGCCGTGCAACCGCTCGGCCGCCATCACGTGGGCCTCAACCAGCCGCAAGACCGGGGCGAGCGCGGCGCAGACTGACCCCACGGCGTCCGCCATGGTCGATAGCGCGATCGGCACGCCTTCCAGGGCATAGCGCTCGGCTTGCCGGTTCAGCGGCTGGTGCTGGCCGAACTTCTCGAACATGATCATCGCTAAAAGGCTTGGCCCCGCCCATCCCCTGGCGACGGCATGGAAGGGCGCGGGCGCCTGGGTGATCTTCTCACAATCGCGGCACGTGAACTTCTCGCGTACGGTCTCGACCACCTTCCACCGACGCGGCTGCGACTCCAGCGTCCGCGTCACGTCCTCGCCAAGCTTGCGCAACCTGTTGCCGCCGCAGCATGCGCACGTCGTTGGGGCTTCGATCACCACGCGCTCGCGGAGAAGGTGCTCAGGAAACGTATTGCGGTCGGGACGCTTGCGCGTAAATTCACGCACCGCCGTTGTATTGGCGACAGCCTTTTCCGCCGCCAGTTCGTCCTCCGTGGCGCTGGCCTCCGCCTCTTCGAACACCAGTGCCAGCTGGTCAACCAGGCGCTCTGAACGCTCCGACCTTTGCCCGTAAACCTGGCGCTCCAGCATGGCGATCCGAAGCTTTTGCTGCGCGATCAGCGCCGTGTCTTCCGAAGCTTTCGCCTGCGCTACCGCCAGTTCCGCTTTCAGCACGGCGTTTTCTTCGGCAAGGGCGAGGCTGGCGGCGTCCATGTCGAGCAGTGAATCACAAATCGCACGATTTGAGACCACAAAATGCGCGCCGAGTAAGATTTTTACCCCGCGCTGGACGGACGCCAGGTCAGTTGAGGATTGCGCCAATCGACGCCCTCAAGCATGCAGGCCATTTGCGACGCCGAGATCGAAACGACACCGTCCCGCGCTGAAGGCCAGATGAACTTTCCTCGGTCCAACCGCTTGGCGTAAAGCGACAAGCCGACGCCGTCGTGCCAAAGAATCTTGGCCAGATCGCCCCGCCGTCCCCTGAAAATGTAGAGGTCGCCGGCATGGGGATCGCGCTTCAACTGCTCCTGGACCTGAAGCGCCAAGCCTTGCATACCTCGTCGCATGTCCGTGTGCCCCATCGCAATCCACACGCGGCATCCCGAAGGTATCGGGATCATCGCCGCAGCGCCTTCAACGCCGCCGCGATCGTCGACGACGGCGCACCGGGGTGGATGCGCACATGCGCGTCCTTCAGCTCCACCTCGATCACGGCGGAAGCCGAACCACTCGATGGCGCGGAGAAGCAAGGCGTCGACTGCGACGACGGCTCAATGACAACTGGCGCAAATCCGCCAGCATTCGCTTCTACGGCTTCGCGAAGCTCCCGGCGCCACTTGAAGACAAGGCTGGTGCAAATGTCTTCGCGCCGCGCCACGTCGGCAATCACCGCGCCTGGCTCCGAAATGGCCGCGAGAATCCGCGCCCGATCTTCATCGCTCCACCGCCGACGGCGCTCAGCGCCCGATATCAACGTCATTCGTGCCATGCTGTGCAGCTAACCTCGCTCATAAAGCCGACTTAGCTGCGCAGCATCGCGCCCGCATCATTTTCCGCAAGGCGCGTCACGCCGGAGGGATAC
>CAKZJB010000114.1 GCA_936940865.1 uncultured Asticcacaulis sp.
CTCGCCACATAACGGAATCCCCCCGCGATTCCGCTTAAGCGCCCGACGCTCTAATCTAACCCTTGAACACGCGATAGTGCCCATGTCGCGCCGCCGCCAGCATCTCGCGGTCGCCGGCGGTGTCGCCGTAGGCGGCTTCGAGATCGAGCGTTTCGCCATAGGTTTCGCGCAGGCGGCGCATCTTTTCCTCGCCCCGGCAGTTCGAACCATCGAGGTCGGGTTTCAGGCGGCCTTGCGCGTCGAAGCCCAGCCTGGTGCCTATGACGCGGTCGGCCCCGATCATGCGGCCGAACGGCGCCACCAGCAACTGCGGCGAGGCGGTGACGATGACGCGCTGGCGATCGGGCAGGTTGTGCCGGTCCCAGGCATCCAGTGCATCCATGCGGAACAGGCCCATGCCGGTCGTGGTCGAAAAGGCCTTGATCAGAATTTCAAGCTCATTCTGAGGAATTGGCCCTAATAGCTTGTATAAAAGTCCGGATTTCAGTGCTCCCCGATCTTTCGTTACAAGGTAATTCGTCAGCAGCGACGGCTGTGTCAGGAAGGCCTTTGCCATGCCGGCCTTGCCCTTGGCGAAATCCAGGAAGGCGACAAAGCTGTCGCGGTCGGTCAGCGTGCCGTCGAAATCGAAGGCCACGACCTTGCGCGGCGCCTCCGGTTCCGGACCCGGCTTTGTTTTCGGCGAGCGTTTGCGTTCAAGCGGATTTGTGACTTTCATTCCGCGGCTTTTATCCCATATTAAGCGGCCGGGGCGGGTTGAGACAGCCCCGAAACTGTGCATAAATGCGCGCCGGTGGGCGCATTGTAAATCGTAATCGGCGCCGGAATCAGGCTTTGTTAAGGCTTGCCGGGCTATCCTGCCGATTGGTGAGCGGATACGGTCGCGATGAAAGACGCGAGCCGTGGCCCGCACTTGAAGGTGAAAGACAGAAATGACCAAAGCCGCGACAGGCGACAGCAAAAGCACCCTCTACTGCTCGTTCTGTGGAAAGAGCCAGCACGAAGTGCGCAAACTCATCGCCGGGCCGACCGTTTTCATCTGCGATGAATGCGTCGAGCTGTGCATGGACATCATCCGCGAGGAGCACAAGATCGCCTTCGTCAAGTCGAAGGACGGCGTGCCCACGCCCAAGGAAATCCGTGAGGTCCTCGATGACTACGTGATCGGTCAGGCCCAGGCCAAGAAGGTCCTGTCGGTGGCGGTCCACAACCACTACAAGCGCCTGAATCACGCGCAAAAGGGCAACGACGTCGAACTGGCCAAGTCGAACATCCTGCTGATCGGTCCGACCGGTTCGGGCAAGACCCTGCTGGCCCAGACCCTGGCCCGCATCATCGACGTGCCGTTCACCATGGCCGACGCCACGACCCTGACCGAAGCCGGTTATGTCGGTGAAGACGTCGAAAACATCATTCTGAAGCTGCTGCAGGCCGCCGACTACAATGTCGAACGCGCTCAGCGCGGCATCGTCTATATCGACGAAGTCGACAAGATCTCGCGCAAGTCCGACAACCCCTCGATCACCCGCGACGTGTCGGGCGAGGGCGTTCAGCAGGCCCTGCTCAAGATCATGGAAGGCACGGTCGCCAGCGTTCCGCCCCAGGGCGGCCGCAAACACCCGCAGCAGGAATTCTTGCAGGTCGACACGACCAACATCCTGTTCATCTGCGGCGGCGCCTTCGCCGGCCTGGAAAAGATCATTTCCGGCCGCGGCAAGGGCACCTCGATTGGCTTCGGCGCCCAGGTCAAGGACCCGGAAGACCGGCGCACCGGCGAAGTCCTGCGCGAGGTCGAGCCCGACGACCTGATGAAGTTCGGCCTGATTCCGGAATTCATCGGCCGTCTGCCCGTCCTGGCGACGCTGGAAGACCTGGATGAACTGACTTTGGTCAAGATCCTGACCGAGCCGAAGAACGCCCTGATCAAGCAGTATCAGCGCCTGTTCGAGATGGAAAACGTCTCGCTGACCTTCACCGACGAAGCCCTGCTGGCGGTCGCCCGCAAGGCCATCGTCCGCAAGACCGGCGCGCGCGGCCTGCGCTCGATCCTGGAGGCCATCCTGCTCGACACCATGTACGAACTGCCGAACATGCAGGGCGTCGAGGAAGTCGTGATCAACGGCGAAGTGGTCGAAGAGCGCGGTACGCCTTTGATGATCTACTCGGAAAAGCGTTCCGGCGGCGCGGCCTAGGTCTGCACTGACCGGCTTTTCGCCGCGTCATGGCGACCTGCGCGACCATAATTTACAGCGCGGCCCGGACACCCTCCGGGCCGCGTTTGCGTTTTCAGAACACGGTTGTCCCCAGTCGCATGGCCGGGTTTTGCCGCTCCATCTTGAAGTGCAGCGAAATTTCCCCACATTTCGAAGTGAAGGCAAGGCCATGGATTCGTGATGTGCACTAACCCGTTGCCGCGTGCTATTCGTATTAAGACTCGCTTCAGACCTCGGGTTCACACTCGTTAACCAGAGGGCGAAGGCAGAGTCCGTGACGCGGGAAACCGCATAGGAGTATCCATGTTAGACCTCGTTACCATCCCCGTCCTGCCCTTGCGCGACATTGTGGTCTTTCCGCACATGGTCGTGCCGCTGTTTGTCGGCCGTGAAAAGTCCGTGCAGGCGCTCGACGAGGTGATGAAGGGCGACAAACAGATCCTTTTGGCGACCCAGAAGAATTCCTCGGATGACGACCCTGCTGCCGACGCCATCTATGAGATCGGCGTGCTGGCCAATGTCCTGCAACTCTTGAAGCTGCCCGACGGCACGGTGAAGGTCCTGGTCGAAGGCAAGTCGCGCGCGCGCATCAAGCGCTTCGTGGCGACAGAACGCTATTACGAAGCCGAGGCCTATGTGCTGGACGCCGGCCAGGCGGAGGGGCCGGACACCGAAGCGCTGGTGCGCGCGGTGTCGGAGCAGTTCGAAAACTACATCAAGCTCAACAAGAAGATTCCGCCCGAAAGCCTCAACGCCATCGCGGAAATCTCCGATCCGGATGTGCTGGCCGACTCGATCGCCGCGCACCTCGTCGTCAAGATTTCCGACAAACAGGCCCTTCTGGAACAGCTGTCGGTCACCAAGCGGCTGGAAAAGATCTATGCCCTGATGGAGGGCGAAATTTCGGTCCTGCAGGTCGAGAAGAAAATCCGTTCGCGCGTCAAGCGCCAGATGGAAAAGACTCAGCGCGAGTACTATCTCAACGAGCAGATGAAGGCGATCCAGCGCGAGCTGGGCGAGCACGACGACGGCAAGGACGAACTGGCCGAGCTCGAGAAGAAGATCAAGGGCACCAAGCTGTCGAAGGAGGCCCGCACCAAGGCGATGGCCGAGCTCAACAAGCTGCGCCACATGTCGCCCATGTCGGCCGAAAGCACCGTCGTGCGCAACTATCTCGACTGGTTGCTGTCGATCCCCTGGGGCGCGGTCAAGCCCAAGCCGATCGATCTCAACAAAGCCGAAGGCATCCTGGAAGCCGACCATTACGGCCTCGAAAAGGTCAAGGAACGCATCCTGGAACACCTGGCCGTGCAGGCGCGCACCGGCAGTCTCAAGGGGCCGATCCTGTGCCTCGTCGGCCCTCCGGGCGTCGGCAAGACCAGCCTCGGCAAGTCGATCGCCAAGGCCACGGGCCGCGAATTCGTGCGCATCAGCCTGGGCGGCGTGCGCGATGAATCGGAAATCCGCGGTCACCGCCGCACCTATATCGGCTCCATGCCTGGCAAGATCATCCAGTCGATGAAGAAGGTGAAGTCGACCAACGCCTTCTTCCTGCTCGACGAAATCGACAAGATGGGCTCGGACTGGCGCGGCGACCCCGCGTCCGCCCTGCTCGAGGTGCTGGACCCGGCGCAGAACTCGACCTTCGGCGACCACTACCTCGAAGTCGACTACGACCTGTCGAAGATCATGTTCGTCACGACGGCCAACTCGCTCAACATGCCCCAGCCTCTGCTGGACCGTATGGAGATCATCCGCATCCCCGGCTATACCGAGGACGAAAAGGTCGAGATCGCCAAGCGTCACGTCCTGCCGAACCTGATGAAGGAACACGGCCTGACGGCGGAAGAATTCGTGGTGCCGGAACAGGCCATCCGCGACATCATCCGCTACTATACCCGTGAAGCGGGCGTACGGTCGCTGGAGCGCGAGTTGGGCAACCTGGCGCGCAAGACGATCCGCGACCTGGTGCGCGAGAACGTCAAGTCGATCACCATCGACGAAGAGCGTCTGGCCAAGTACGCCGGCGTCAAGAAGTACCATTACGGCGCCACCGACGAGACCGACCAGGTCGGCATCGTCACCGGCCTGGCGTGGACCGAATTCGGCGGCGATATCCTGACGATCGAAGCCATCAAGATGCCTGGCAAGGGCGGAATGAAGGTCACCGGCAACCTCAAGGAAGTGATGAAGGAGTCGGTGTCCGCCGCCAATTCCTACGTCAAGGCCCTGGCGCCCAAGTTCGGCATCCTGCCGCCGGTCTTCGACAAGACCGACGTTCACGTCCACGTCCCCGAAGGCGCCACGCCCAAGGACGGCCCGTCGGCCGGCGTCGCCATGGTCACCGCCATGGTGTCGGTCCTGACCGGCATACCGGTGCGCAAGGACATCGCCATGACCGGCGAAATCACCCTGCGCGGGCGCGTCCTGCCGATCGGCGGCCTGAAGGAAAAGCTGCTGGCGGCCCTGCGCTCCGGCATCAAGACGGTGCTGATCCCGAAGGAGAACGAAAAGGATCTGGTCGACATCCCGGCCAACGTCAAGTCGGGCCTTGAGATCATTCCGGTCAGCCAGGCCGACGAGGTCCTGCGCCTGGCCCTGGTCAAGCCGCTGACCCCGGTCGAGTGGATCGAGCCGATCATCACTTCGGGCGCCGCCGTCAGCCCCGTGGCCGACGTCGACGACGCCGATGGCGCGACGGCCCACTGAAACCGTCTATACACCGATGAATGAGCCCGCTGCCGATCCCGGCAGCGGGCTTTTTCGTATCTTCAGGAGCACCATCGGGCCGAATCGAATCACTTCCTTGCCTGGCAACGGTTTGCGCCGGAAGGGCGACAGACGGTGTCAATTCCGGCCCCTGAAGTGTTATAAAATTTCAAAAACAGGGTAAAAACCCCGCAAACCCTTAAAAAAACACGGTTTGCGGTGCAGCAATCGCCATTTCTGTTTTGACCTCTATTAATTTTTGTAGTCTCTATCGGGCTCACCTGTAGGCGACTCGGTGGTCCGGTATCGGACATTGCGGGGTCCTGAAACAGGTCGCTTAGCAACCGCCCGGGTACCGGGTAAGGGAGAGAGACAGATATGACCAAAGCTGAACTCGTCGCCGCCATGGCCGACTCGGCCGGACTGACCAAGGATCAAGCCAAGAAGGCGCTCGACGCTTTCACCGACAGCGTCGTGGCCGCCCTGAAAAAGGGTGACGACGTCCGTCTCGTCGGCTTCGGCACCTTCCTGGCGGTGAAGCGCGAAGCGGGCACGGCCCGCAATCCGCGCACCGGCGAAACGGTGAATCGTCCGGCCAGCGTCACGGCGCGTTTCCGCGTCGGCGAAGGCCTGAAGGGCGCGCTGAACTAAGCTTCTGTCGCAAGACCAGAGGAGGCGTTTCCGGTAAACCCGGAAACGCCTCTTGACTTTTACGGGCCGGATTGGCAAAGCCTCGGCCTCCCTGGATACCCTGGATTAGGGGCGATTAGCTCAGCTGGCAGAGCGGCTCGTTTACACCGAGTAGGTCGGCGGTTCGATCCCGTCATCGCCCACCAGGGAGCAAGTCCCCTGGACCCGGACACGCTACGGTGTCCGTTGCTCCGGTCCGGAGCCAACATTTCCAAACATCAGATCGGCGCGAACCGGGTAGTGGTCGGAACCGACGTCGTCGAGCCCGCGGTAGCGGCCAGCAATGGCGCCCCTTGTCGCGTCTCGTTATTTACAAGCTCGGCCACGTTGCCGATATAGGCTTCGTTGTCGGCGGCAAGACGTGCATTCGCGGGCGGCATGGGATGCGCCACATAGACGACCATATCGCCGAAGTCGGCCCGCAACAGAGGCATGCCCCGCTGCCCCGGGTGATAGATCTCCGCCCTGAACGGCCTTTTGGCATATAGCGCCACGCCGAATACGCCCAGTTGCCCGGGCGTGAAACTGTAGGGGTAGCGGGCCTTCAGCGCGTCGAGGTGGCTTATCCACTCCGGGGGTGTCTCGGCCGCCGCGAAAATGTCGGCATCCTGCGCGTTGGCCAACGCCACGACGCGGCCAAAGTCGCGATTGTCGCAGAGCACGTTGGAGAAGACGAGGCTGACCGTGCGCCCGTCGGCCAGGTGGGCGGGCAGGACCGGGCGCTGCAGCGTCCGTACGGCCATCGGAAGGGCGTTCGGGATCAGTGCCGCAACGGCCAGCCGGAAAAATATCCCGCCAAGCCGACCCCCAGCACCGCGACCAGGCCGGCAGCCGCCAAAATCCGCATAATGCGCATCCGTCCCTCCCCAAAACAAAACCGCCAGCCGGTGAGGGCTGGCGGTCGAGACTCGACACGTCTTTCGAACTTTTAGAACTGGAAGCGCGTGCGCAGGCTGACCGAATAGTCGGTATAGCCATTCAGCTTCTCATAGTCGCCTTCCAGCGAGAAGTAGCTGTACTGGTTGTCGCTCGAGATGCGGAAGCCGGCGACCGGCCCGCCGCCCGTCACGTCGCCGCCGTTGAGCGTGAACGGCGTGCCGCCGGTGAAGTTCGCCACGGTGTCGGCGATCTTGGCCGAGACGTTCTGCTTGTAGCCGACCCAGAGTTCGGGAACGACGAACCAGCGGTGATAGCTGAGGTTCAGCAGCGCCGAGGTCGTGGCGATATTGGAGTCGCGATCGGCGACGCTGAGGTTGAAGTAGTCGCCGCCGCCGGTTTCCGCGTACTTCTGCTCCTTGAGGCCGTAAAGGCTGGCTATCACCTGCGGCGTGAAGGTAAAGCGGCCAGCCTTGTAATCGTACGAGGCTCCGGCGCCGGCGCTGTATGAGAAGCCGTTCCACTTGGCGGTGGCGACGTGCGAGACGTATGAGGTCAGCAACTCGCGCGTCGAATCGAATTGGGCATACCCGGCGCCGGCATGGGCCCAGCCTTTGAAGGCGCCGTTATTCATCCGCCAGTAGCCGCCGATGGTCAGGTCCGAATTGACCAGTTGTTCCCGGGCAATGGCAAAGGTGTCGGCCGGCGTGGCCGAGGTATATGAGATATAGACGCCCAGCATGCTGTGCGGGCCCATGGCCGTCTCGCGGCCGCCCGAGAAGGCGAAGCCGGTCGAATCGAAGCCGGCCGTGTCGCCGCGCGGACGCTTGGTCTTGAAGCCGTACTCCTGCAGCCAGTACTGGCCGCCGTTATTGTCGGGCACCAGGGTCAATGCGCCCAACCCCTGGGTCAGGGCTTCGGCGCCGCGCGACAGGGTCAGGAGGCTTTCCCCCGAATAGTCGGGCAGGTACTGGTTGTAGACCGAATCGAAGGTCGTCTTGTCGGTGGCGGCCATCAGCGCCGTCGTGGCGCCCGTGTCCTGGCGCGCAGCCGTCAGGACGGGAATCAGCCCCGCGTATTCATTGCCCGAGAACTGGCCCTCGGCCTGGGTCTTGAGCCGGAAGTTCGCCGACAGGACCGTATTGCCGCTGTTGGTGCTGAGCGTCGCGGTGTAAATATAGGGCACCTTGCCGTCGAGCGAGGTCGAGATGCTGCCGAGATTGATGCTTGACGCCGTCAGGACCGTGTAGGACTGCGGCGTCAGGATGATGTCATTGAGCGCCAGCTTGAGCGTCGCGCCGTTGTCGAAGGTCGCCGCGCCCGAGCCGGTGAAGATGGGCTGGGTGGGATTTGTGGTGTCGAGCACCAGGCCCAGCGTGCCGGTGCTGCCGACATGGAGCGTGGTCACGTTCAGCTTCGTTCCGGCCAGCAGCGCCGCCGTGCCCGTACCGAAGTCGAGTGCGACAGTGCCCGTGCCGGTCATCTTGCCGAGATAGGCCGAACTGCCGGTCATGGTGAAGCTGTTGGCGCCGGCGCCGAAATCGATATTCCCGGTGATCGTACCGCCCTTGATGGCGATCGAATCGTTGCCCGAGCCCAGCAGGATGTCGCCGTAGATCAGCGGCGCCGCGATCGTGTCGTCACTGGGCGCCAGGTCGTTCTGCGTGATGCTGACGCCCGTGGTATTGGCGCTGACGTCGATGGCGACCGGGCGGTTGACCAGCGCATCGGCCTTGCCGTCGCCATTGTCGTCGCTGGCCGTGATAACGGCGCTGATGGCATTGTCGTTGACGATGGTGCCGAGCGTGCCCGAATGGTCGACGATGGCGATCGCCCTGGTCGTGGAGCCTGTGGAATTGGCGTAGATGCCGCCCGACGACTTGGTGATGTTGATGGCGTTGACCGTGGCGCCGGCGCCGATGTCGATCGTGGTGGCCGTCGAGCCCTGGCCGACGGTATTGTAGGTCGTCGTGCCGTTGGTGGTCGTCGAGGTCGTCACCGACGTTGCGACCGACGTGATGGTGCCGCCCAGGACATCGATAGCCGGGACGGTCGCTTGGCTGCCGATCGACAAGGCGGTCGAATTGGCGGCCGAAGACGATGACGTCACGGAGCCGGTCACGCCCATGCCGTTTGTAATGTTAACCGGCTGGCCCAGTCCGCCGATCTTGATGGCGTTCGAGGTAAAGCCCGAAAAGCCGCCGCCGGCCGAGACCGAGCCCTGGAGCAGCAGCCCGTATTTGACCGTCGGCGCCTGAATGCCGGTCGAGGTGTAGGTGAGGGGGCTGAGCGTCGTCGTGTCCGTCGCCGATCCAATCAGCAGGGCCGGCGCGGTGCCGAACACCGAGATGGACGAGGCCTGCTGGTTGGTATCCGTAATGCCGTTGCCATCCTCGTCGGTATTGGTCGTGTCGCTGTCGGTCACCGAGGTCGAGAAACGCACGCCCTGCGAGAAGGTGCCGGCCAGCGTCACGGCGGCGCCGGACTGGTACATGTCGGACGGCGTTGCCAGGATGGCCGTGACCTGGGCGGCGGTCAGGCCCGAGGTCGAGGTCGTGGCGTAGCCCGTCGTGGAGTAGGAGCCGTCGATGTTGACCAGGCCGGCATAGGTGCCGTTGAGAACGACGCCGCGGGCATTCTGGCCATGACCGGCGATCGATCCGCTGAGATAGGTGTTGCCGGTGGCGCCGTTCTTCAACCAGATGCCGACCGTATCGTCGCCCTGCTGGGTGATGGCGGCCTTGGACGTAAAGGTCCCGTTGATGTTGTTGTCGAAGACGACGCCGTAGGACTGGTTGCCTTCGACCTGCAGGACGCTGCCCGAAGCCAGGTTGACATTGCCGATGAACGGCGTCGCGCCGGTCGAGTGGATACCGTAGCGGCCGGTGCCCTGCGCGAACGGCCCGTCGGCAACCGCGTCGCTGTTGACCGTGTCGCTGGCCGTATAGTTGTCGGTGACGATGATCGTACCGCCCACCGTCAGGCCCGAGGTGTGGCCGCCGTTGACGAGGATGGCGGTCGAATTGTCGGCCGACGACGACATGTCGATCTTGCCGTTCATCGTGACGGTATTGTCCGAATCGACCGTGATCGCGTTGCCGCTGGTCAGGGTGATCGTGCCGTTCGTGTCGACCGTCAGGTCACCGGTGGTTGACGTGGACACCGCGCTCGTCGTCGCCGTCGAGATGGTCGTGGCCGCGGATGCCATTCCGGCAAAGGCCGACAGGGCCAGGCCGATAGCGGTGGCGGTCAGGAGGTGGTGTTTACGCATGCTGTTCGGTTTCCCCGTGTCTTGCGGAATTTTCGGTACGCGACGCCTTGGTCGCGGATGCACCGGTCCCGTCCGGCGTCCGCGGTTTGTGTCAGGTCTGCCACCTCTTAACCGCATTTGCTGGCGTGCGGAAGAGCGCACGTCACAAACAGGGTTTTGTGGCAATCGGGCCAAACTCGAAAACAAAGAGGGCGTAATTATGTCGGCACATGGCCAAAAACGACATTTAGCGCATAGGCCACAAGGCCTTGCGCGCTTTTCCGTGTCATAACCATGTCGAAAAAAAAGAAAGAGGGAAATGCGAGGCCACCCGAAAACCGTTACCGGCAGGGGTGGCGCGAGTGACGGGGCTCGAACCCGCGACCTTCGGCGTGACAGGCCGACACTCTAACCAACTGAGCTACACCCGCATTCCCTTGTCTCTTCGGCGGCGCCGCCGTCGTCGAGAGGTGCGCTGAGTAATGCGGGGCGCGGCGGGTGTCAAGCGCCATATGCCGAAACCTGTGAGTAATTTTGCAATTGCGGGGTTTTGAGGAAGTTCAGCGGCGATTGCCTGCCACCGGCGGTGCGGCGAGCCCTGCGGCGCTTGAGCGAAATATTCCAACGGAGATCGCCTTTTTCTTCGATCTCTGTTGGCAAGGGCGACCGCCCGCCCGAGCCGATGCGAGGAGCCCTGCGGCGCTTGAGCTGAAAAAGCATATAAAAGACCATTCTCCATGGCCTCTGACGTGCGAACGATTTGCATAAACAACAGGGTATTGCGTTATGCGTGTCCGCATTCGTGGCCAGGTGCCTGAAAATCCAACAGAACCGAAAAAAACTTCATTTTTTTGCACTGCAAATGTTTGAAGCGCGCCCCGGACTGGTCTAGAAGCTGAGTCCTCAAGTCCGCGGACAGGGTTAATATGCCTGGCCGCCTCTGCGTTCGAGGATGTCTCAATGAATGCCGACCTGACCCGGTTGCTGCTCACCTATCTGCCGGTCATCATCTTTATCGCCATCGCCACCGTCCTGGGGCTGGGCTTCATGATCGCCGCGCTGGTCCTGGCGCCGAAGGCCCCGGATACGGAAAAGCTGTCGGCCTATGAATGCGGTTTCAACGCCTTCGACAGCGCACGCCAGAAATTCGACGTGCGCTTCTATCTGGTGTCGATCCTGTTCATCGTCTTCGACCTGGAAGCGTCTTTCCTGTTCCCGTGGGCGGTCTCGATGTTCGACCTGCCGAAATCGGCCATGATCCAGGCCTTCTGGTCGATGGTCATCTTCCTGGTCGAACTGGGGCTTGGCTATATCTATGTGTGGAAGAAGGGAGCCCTGGAATGGGAGTGATCTTGCCGCCCGAATCCAAGGCTTATGGCATGGCGGGCCGTAGCACCGTTGAAGGCTACAACCCCGATGTCCATGACAAGTTTTTCGAAGCCGTGTCGGCCGAGCTGGACGAAAAGGGCTTCCTGGTGTCGTCGGTCGACGACGTCATCACCTGGGCCCGCACGGGCTCGCTGATGTGGATGACCTTCGGCCTGGCGTGCTGCGCCGTCGAAATGATGCAGGCTTCGATGCCGCGCTACGACATGGAACGTTTCGGCATGGCCCCGCGCGCCAGTCCGCGCCAGTCGGACCTGATGATCGTCGCGGGCACCCTGACGAACAAGATGGCGCCGGCCCTGCGCAAGGTCTACGACCAGATGCCCGATCCGCGCTACGTCTTGTCGATGGGGTCCTGCGCCAACGGCGGCGGCTATTATCACTATAGCTATAGTGTGGTGCGTGGCTGCGACCGCGTGGTTCCCGTGGATGTCTATGTTCCGGGCTGCCCGCCGTCGGCCGAGGCGCTGCTTTACGGGCTTCTGCAACTCCAGAAGAAGATCCGCCGCACCGGCGGCATCCGGCGCTAAGGGAGGCGGCAACCATGTCCATCGAAAAGCTCCAGGCCGTCGCCGACCGTGCCCAAGCCGATTTCAAGGAGGCGATCCTCGACGTGAAGTTCGCCTTCGGCGAACTGACCCTGACGGTCGAGCGTGAACGGATCGTCGAGATCATGGCGAAGCTCCGGCAGGAACCGTACCGGTTTCACCAGCTTATCGACGTTTGCGGCGCCGATTACCCTGCGCGCGCGCGCCGCTTCGACGTCGTCTACCATCTCCTGTCCCTGACCCAGAACATCCGTTTGCGCGTCAAGGTCCAGACCGACGAGACCGTGCCGGTTCCATCGATCCGCACCGTCTATCCCAATGCCGACTGGTATGAGCGCGAGGCGTTCGACATGTACGGCATCCTGTTTTCCAACCATCCGGACCTGCGCCGCCTGCTGACGGACTATGGTTTCGAAGGCTATCCGCTGCGCAAGGACTTCCCGATGACGGGCCATGTCGAGGTCCGTTACGACGAAGAGCAAAAGCGGGTCGTCTACGAGCCCGTCAAGCTTGTGCAGGAGTTCCGGCGGTTCGATTTCCTGTCGCCGTGGGAAGGGGCTGAATACGTCCTCCCCGGAGACGAAAAAGCGGTTCAGGCTCCGGCGCCGGCGGCGCCCAAGACCTGATCATCCAGACCGAGGGGGTAGGGCGATGAAAAAGGACATTAAAGCGGTACGTTCGGCGATAGCGTTTTTCCTGATGACTTTTTCAACGGCCTACCTCTTCACCATCGGGGTAAGGCTGACCGGCGGATTTACTCGGGCTCCCGAGGTGCCGCCGGAAGGACTGCAGTCGGTGGGCCTGTCGATCATCATCGGCGTGGCCATACTGATTGTCGGGGCAGGCATCCGGCGCCTGACGGCCGCGGAGATGCAGTCGGCGCTTCTGGGCGCCGCCGCCGTGCTTCTGGCAACCCCGGTGGCGACCGCCGTGCTGAGCAACACCTGGACCTTTTCCACGGTAGTCGTCTCGGCCTTCGGTTTCCTGACGCTCGGCTTCGGCCTGCTGATCGCCTTCGTGCGAAAGGCCGAGTCGAATGCCGATGAATGAATTTGGCCGCTTCGGCGGTTCTGTAAAGTGACTGACGGATAAGGGTTTTATCCATGGCTGATGATGTGAAGATTGAAGCCGGGCACAAGGGCGAGGACGATCGCAAGTTCACGATCAACTTCGGTCCGCAGCACCCGGCCGCGCACGGGGTTCTGCGCCTTGTGCTCGACCTCGACGGCGAAATCGTCGAGCGCGTCGATCCGCATATCGGCCTGCTCCATCGCGGCACCGAGAAGCTGATGGAGTACCGCACCTATCTGCAGAACGTGCCGTATTTCGACCGCCTCGACTATGTGGCGCCGATGAACCAGGAGCACGCCTACTGCCTGGCGATCGAAAAGCTGCTAGGCATCGAGGTGCCCAAGCGCGCCCAGTATATCCGCGTCATCTTCTCGGAAATCGGCCGCATCCTGTCGCACATCCTCAACGTCACGACCCAGGCCATGGACGTCGGCGCCCTGACCCCGCCGCTGTGGGGCTTCGAGGAGCGCGAGAAGCTGATGGTGTTCTATGAGCGCGCCTCGGGCGCGCGCCTGCACGCCAACTACTTCCGTCCGGGCGGCGTCCACCAGGACCTGCCGGTCGAGCTTGTCGAGGATATCGGCAAGTGGTGCGACCAGTTCCCGGAAAAGCTCGATGACATTCACGGGCTCATCACCGACAACCGCATCTTCAAGCAGCGCAACGTCGATATCGGCGTCGTCAAGCTCGAAGACGCCTGGGCCTGGGGTTTCTCCGGCGTCATGGTCCGCGGCTCCGGCGCCAAGTGGGACCTGCGCAAGTCGCAGCCCTACGAATGCTATGCCGACCTCGACTTCGACATCGCCATCGGCAAGAACGGCGACTGCTACGACCGTTACCTGATCCGGATGATCGAGATGCAGGAATCGGTGAAGATCATGAAGCAGTGCGTCAACCGCCTGCTTTCGGATGCCAAGACCGGCCCGGTCTCATCGATCGACGGCAAGGTGGTTCCGCCGAAGCGTGGCGAGATGA
>CAKZJB010000115.1 GCA_936940865.1 uncultured Asticcacaulis sp.
CCGTCATGGGCCGGACCCTGGCGGAACACATCTCCGGCGAGCGTCCCGAGGACGCCCTGCCGCTGCCTGTAACCGCGCCGCACGAAGCGAAGATGCGCGCGGTGAAGGAAGTTTTCTACGAGGTCGGCGCCCAGGCCGTCCATCTCACCGATGCGAGGTTTTGAAAGTGCGCGCCTCTGAATCGGTCCATAATTACCCCTCCACCGCTTCGCGGTCCCCCTCCCCACGCTGCGCGCAGGGAGGAGAGCTTTTCTCCTCCCCATCTTTGATGGGGAGGGGGACCGCGAAGCGGTGGAGGGGTCCTCTTCCTTGCCACACCCGAGGCTGATCATGATTCTTGACACCACCCGCACCCGCCAGGACGTCGAAACCCTACTCAAGGCGCTCGGCGTCGACGCCCGCGCCCATACCGGCGGCACGCTTGTCGTGCGCTCGCCCAATACGGGCGACGTCATCGCCGAGGCGCACGAGACCACCGACGCCGGGGCGCAAATCGACCAGGCGCAACAAGCCTTCCTGCAATGGCGCACCGTGCCCGCGCCCAAGCGCGGCGAACTGGTCCGCCTGTTCGGCGAAGAACTGCGCGCCCACAAGGCCGAACTCGGCCGTCTCGTCTCGCTGGAAGTCGGCAAGGTGACGCCGGAGGGCCTGGGCGAAGTCCAGGAGATGATCGATATCTGCGACTTCGCCGTCGGCCTGTCGCGGCAGATCTACGGCCTGACCATCGCGACCGAGCGGTCGCAGCACCGCATGATGGAAACCTGGCATCCGCTGGGCGTCGTCGGCATCATTTCGGCGTTCAACTTCCCGGTCGCCGTCTGGGCGTGGAACGCGGCGCTCGCGCTGGTCTGCGGCAATGCCATCGTGTGGAAGCCGTCGGAAAAGTCGCCGCTGACGGCGCTCGCCACCCATGCCATCTTCGAACGCGCGCTCAAGCGCTACGTTAATGACGGCCATGACGCACCCGAAGGCCTGTCGGCCCTGCTGATCGGCGGCCGCGAAACCGGCGAAGCCCTGGTCGACCACGAAGACGTCCGCCTGGTCTCGGCCACCGGCTCGACCGCCATGGGCCGCGCCGTCGGTCCCAAGCTGGCGGCACGCTTCGCCCGTTCGATCCTCGAACTCGGCGGCAACAACGCCGTCATCGTCGCCCCGACCGCCGACCTCGACCTGGCGCTTCGCGGCATCGCCTTCGCCGCCATGGGCACGGCCGGTCAGCGCTGTACGACGCTGCGCCGTCTTTTCCTGCACGACAGCATCCACGACACCCTGTTGCCGCGCCTGAAAGCCGCCTATGCGTCGGTCAAGGTCGGCCATCCGCTGGAAGACGGCACCCTGGTCGGGCCGCTGATCGACAAGGCGGCCTTCGACGGCTTCAACAAAGCCTTGGACGAAGCGCGCGCCGCCGGCGGAATCGTCACGGGCGGCGAGCGCGTCATGGTCGCGGGCAACGACAGCTACTACGTCCGCCCGGCCATCGTCGAAATGAAGGACCATGCCGGCCCGATGCTGCGCGAAACCTTCGCGCCGATCCTGTACGTCATGCGCTATTCCTCGCTCGACCAGGCGATCGCCTGGCAGAACGGCGTCGGGGCCGGCCTGTCGTCGTCGATCTTCACCAACGACGTGCGCGAAGCCGAACTGTTCATGTCGGCGGCGGGCTCGGACTGCGGCATCGCCAATGTCAATATCGGCACGTCGGGCGCGGAAATCGGCGGCGCCTTCGGCGGCGAAAAGGAAACCGGCGGCGGCCGTGAATCGGGCTCCGATTCGTGGAAGGCCTATATGCGCCGCGCCACCAACACCATCAATTACGGCAGCACCCTGCCGCTGGCCCAGGGCGTGACCTTCGATGTCTGATACACAAAAAGCCGCCCTTGCCTGGCCCACCTTCGCTTGGGATGACCCGCTGCTGCTGTCAGGCCTCCTGAACGACGAGGAACGCGCCATCTCCGAGGCGGCGCGCGACTATGCACAATCCGCGCTGATGCCGCGCGTCATCAAGGCCTATGCCGAAGAAGACACCGACCGCGCCATCTTCAACGAGATGGGCAGTCTCGGCCTCCTCGGCGCCACCCTGCCGGAACAGTATGGCGGCGCCGGCGCGTCCTACGTCGCCTACGGCCTGATCGCGCGCGAGGTCGAGCGCGTCGACAGCGGCTACCGTTCGATGATGAGCGTGCAGTCGTCGCTGGTCATGTATCCGATTCATGCCTATGGCTCCGAAGCGCAGCGCATGAAGTACCTGCCGAAGCTCGCCAGCGGCGAATGGGTCGGCTGCTTCGGCCTGACCGAGCCCGACGCCGGCTCCGATCCGGGATCGATGCGGACCCGCGCCGAGAAGATAGACGGCGGCTACCGCCTGACCGGCAGCAAGATGTGGATATCGAATTCGCCGATCGCCGACGTCTTCGTCGTCTGGGCTAAGTCCGACGCGCATGACGGCCAGATCAAGGGCTTCGTGCTTGAGAAAGGCATGAAAGGCCTGTCGGCGCCCAAGATTCACGGCAAGCTGTCGCTTCGCGCCTCGATCACCGGCGAGATCGTCATGGACGGCGTAGAGGTGTCCGAAGACCATTTGCTGCCCAACGCCACCGGGCTGAAAGGACCGTTCGGCTGCCTCAACCGCGCGCGCTACGGCATCGCCTGGGGCGCCATGGGTGCGGCCGAGGACTGCTGGCACCGCGCCCGGCAATACGGCCTCGACCGCCACCAGTTCGGCCGGCCGCTGGCCCAGACCCAGCTCTTCCAGAAGAAGCTGGCCGATATGCAGACCGAAATCACGCTGGGCCTGCACGCCGCCCTCCGCGTCGGGCAACTTTTCGACGCCGGCCAGGTCCAGCCCGAGATGATCAGCCTGATCAAGCGCAACAATTGCGGCAAGGCGCTCGACATCGCTCGCATGGCGCGCGACATGCACGGCGGCAACGGCATCCACGAAGAGTTCCACGTCATGCGCCACGCCCAGAACCTGGAGACGGTCAATACCTACGAAGGTACGCACGACGTCCACGCCCTGATCCTCGGCCGTGCTCAGACGGGTCTGCAGGCGTTTTTCTGATGAGCAGACGATGCGTCTGCAGATATTTGGCCCTCCCCATTTATGGGGAGGGGGGACCGCCGTTAGGCGGTGGGCGGGGTATACCCTCGACATCATTAAACGCAATTGGACGCCGGTTGTACGCCAATAAGAACGCGCTCACTGTCCATTTCCACGTCCAGAAAGAGGCCCCGCCCACCACGCTTCGCGTGGTCCCCCCTCCCCATAAATGGGGAGGGCCAAAGTTTCTCAATATTACGACGGTTGCGCGATGAAGCCCCTTTCCGGTGTCCGCGTTCTCGAACTGGCGCGCATCCTGGCGGGGCCGTGGTGCGGGCAGTTGCTGGCCGACCTCGGCGCCGAGGTCATCAAGGTCGAGCGCCCGGGCGCGGGCGACGATACCCGAACCTGGGGCCCGCCCTTCATCACCGATGCCGATGGGAATGCCTGGGGCGCCGCCTATTTTCACAGCTGCAACCGTGGCAAGTCGTCGGTCGCCATCGAGCTCGACACGCCCGAAGGCCAGGCCGCCATCCGGCAACTGGCGTCCGAAGCCGACGTGCTGATCGAGAACTTCAAGGTCGGCGGACTGGCGAAATACGGCCTCGACTATTCGTCGCTCCGGGGAATAAATCAACGGTTGATATACGCCTCGATCACCGGATTCGGCCAGGACGGTCCCTACGCCCAGCGCGCCGGATACGACTATATCCTGCAGGGTATGGGCGGGCTGATGGACATTACGGGCGAACCCGACGGCGAACCGCAGAAGGTCGGGGTCGCCGTCGTCGACATCTTCACCGGACTTTATACGGCCAACGCCATCCTGGCGGCGCTTCATGGACGCGCGACCACTGGCGAAGGCTGTCATATCGACATGGCGCTGTTCGACACGGCCGCCGCCATCCTGGCCAACCAGGGCATGAACTACCTGGCGTCGGGAAAGTCCCCGTCCCGCTTGGGCAACGCCCATCCCAATATCGCGCCCTATCAGGTTTTCGCGGTTTCCGACGGTCACGTCATCGTCGCCGTCGGCAACGATTCGCAGTTCAGGACATTGTGCGAGGTGCTTGACGCGAATCATCTTTTGGCCTCCGACCTCTACCGCACGAACAGCGCGCGTGTCGCCCATCGAACAGCCCTTGAAGCGGAGCTTCAACCGCGCCTAAGGGCCTGGACGCGCGCCGATCTTCTGGCGCGACTCGAGACAGCCGGTGTCCCTGCGGGGCCGATCAACCGCGTCGAGGACGTGTTCAACGATCCGCAAATCGTCCATCGCGGCATGAAGCTCGAACTCAAGGCCGCCGACGGATCGCGCGTTTCCGGCATCGCCTCGCCGATCGTCATCGACGGTGTGCGCATGGCGGCGGATACCCCAAGCCCGATGCTCGGCACGGGACAAAATCATTGGAAAGACCGGTCATGACGTCTAGAAACGGCGGCAAAATCCTCATAGATCAACTGTTGATCCAGGGTGTCGATCGCGTCACCTGCGTGCCGGGCGAAAGCTTCCTGGCGGCGCTCGACGCCATGCACGACGCCGATATCGACGTTCTGGTCTGCCGCCACGAAGGCGGCGCGGCGATCATGGCCGAAACCGCCGGCAAGCTGACGGGGAAGCCCGGTATCTGCTTCGTCACGCGCGGCCCGGGCGCCATGAACGCCGCCCATGGCGTGCACATTGCCCAGCACGATTCGTCGCCGATGATCCTCTTCATCGGCCAGGTCGAGCGCGCCTTCCGCGGCCGTGGCGCCTTCCAGGAGATGGACTACGAAGCCGTGTTCGGCAGTGTCGCCAAATGGGTCGTCGAGATCGATGACGTCAAACGCATCCCCGAAATCGTCGCCCGCGCCTTTGCGGTGGCCACACAGGGCCGCCCCGGCCCGGTCGTCGTCTCGCTGCCCGAAGACGTGCTGACCGATATCGCCGATGTGGCCGATGCCCCGGTTATCACACCCGTCAAACCCGAAATGTCGATCGTCCAGTTCCAGCAACTGGAGGCGTTGCTACAGGCAGCCCAACGCCCGATGATCATCCTGGGCGGCAGTTGCTGGAGTGCCGACGGGTGTTCTGCCATCGCCGATTTCGCCGCGCGCTTCAAAATTCCGGTGGCGACCGAGTTCCGCCGTACCGCGCTGTTCCCCGCCACACACCCGTCCTATGCCGGCGATCTCGGCTTCGGCCAGAACCCCAAACTGGCCGAGCGCTTGAAGTCGGCCGACCTGCTGATCCTGCTCGGCGCACGCATGGCCGAGGTGCCGTCGGCCGGCTACACCCTGATCGATTGCCCAACTCCGAAACAGAAGATCGTCCACGTCTTCCCGGACGCCGCCGAGATCGGCCGGGTCTATCCACCGACGCTCGGCATCGTCTGCGATCCGTCGTCGTTTGCGGGGTCGCTGAACTGGATGAAGGCGCCGCTCGATATTCCGTGGGCGACCGCGACCGAGAACGCCCATATGGATTACCTCACCTGGACAGGCGCGCCGCCGCGCATCCCGGGCGATTTCCAGTACGGCGACGCGGTGCGGCAACTGCTCGCCGCCGTGCCCGCCTATTGGGAAAGCGGCAAGCAGCAGATGTACCGGCGCATGGGCGACCCAACTACGCCATCTGGGTCCACCGCTACTGGCGTCACACGCTGCCGGGCACCCAGGCCGCGCCGACCTCTGGCAGCGTCGGCTACAGCGTCCCCGCCGGCGTTATGGCCAAGCGCCTGTTCCCCGACCGCACCGTCGTCGTCTTTGCCGGCGACGGCTGCTTCCTGATGCACGGCAACGAATTCGCCACGGCCGTGCAGTACGGCGTGCCCGTCATCGTCATCGTCGTCGACAACGGCATGTACGGCACGATCCGCATGCACCAGGAGCGCGACTACCCGCACCGCGTCGTCGGCACGGGCTTAAGCAATCCCGATTTCGCAGCCTATGCGAAAGCTTTCGGCGGCCATGGCGAGACAGTACGTACGACAGAGGAGTTCATGCCCGCTTTCCAGCGCGCGCGAGCTTCAGGCCTGCCTGCCATCCTGCACTGCTTCCTCGATCCGCAGGCGATCACGCCGGCGAAAACCCTGGACCAGATCGCACTCGGTGGCTGATTTAGGTAGAGGATCCACAGATTACACAGATTTCACAGATTATTCAGAGACTTGACTGAACCCAGCGAGCGCGTGCTGGTGCTTTAAAAGCGCTTCGCGCGAAGCGCATTCACAATATGCCAGCGTGTACGGAATGATGGCTAACACTCGGAATAATCTGTGAAATCTGTGTAATCTGTGGATCCCCTTTCTTTTCCAAAACCACTCCTGACAGTTCCGGGCTGGACCGTGCCCGAAAACTAAGCATAAATCGCGCGACTTTCGGGAGACCAGAACTATGAGCGGCAAGATCTATATCGGCATCGGCGGCTGGACCTACGAGCCGTGGCGCGGCGTTTTCTATCCCGAAAAGCTGTCGCAAAAGCGCGAGCTCGAATACGCATCGTCCAAACTGACCTCTATCGAGATCAACGGCACCTATTACGGCGCGCAGAAGCCTGAATCCTTCCGCAAGTGGCACGACGAAACGCCCGACGGCTTCGTCTTCACGCTGAAGGGCACCCGCTTCGCCACCAACCGCAAGGACCTGTCGCAGTCGAAGGACTCGGTCGAACGCTTTCTTTCAAGCGGCATCACCGAGCTGAAATCCAAGCTCGGCCCGATCAACTGGCAGTTCATGGCGACCAAGAAGTTCGACCTCGAAGACTTCGAAAACTTCCTGAACCTCTTGCCCGCCTCGATCGAGGGCGTCGCTCTTCGCCACGCCGTCGAGGTGCGCAGCGAAACCTTCCGCGACCCCGCCTTTATCGGCCTGGCGCGCAAACACAAGGTCGGCATCATCACGGGCACCGACAGCGAATTCCCGGTGATCGCCGACCAGACGGCCGACTTCGCCTATCTGCGCCTGATGGGATCCAGCGAGGACCATCCCCTCGGCTATTCGGAAAAGGCGCTCGACGCCTGGGCGGAACGCCTCAAACGCCTGGCCGCGGGCGACCTGCCCGACGACCTTGAAGCGGTGGATCGCAAGAGCCACGAGAAGCGCCCGCGCGACGTCTTCGCCTACGTCATCAGCGGCCACAAGGTGCTGAACCCGTCGGCCGCCATGGCGATGATCGAACGGATTTAGCCGTTCGCTGAAAAAGCCTCCGGATTCAGGACGCAGTATCCGCCCCCATACAGCTTGTCTTCGCTCCCGCAACCCAGGCCTATGGATTAAGGCCCGACTCGCGGTAAAGTGCAGCTCAGCCTAAATGCGGTGCTCAAGATGCAGTCTCCATCCAGCCCTGTTCCCCCCCTGAATAGGGTCTTCGTGGTCGGCGCCTACGTGCCCCATGGCGGCACTCACATGGCTTACCATCTGGGGCGCATTCTGCAGCAGGATTTCGGCCTGCCGGTGACCGCTGTCACCGTCGGCGACGAGACCCCCTCAAGCGGTCTCTTCCGATACGATCCTGAATTTCCCTCGGTCTCCGTGCAGACCATGGAGGAGACCATAGGTCCGGACGACCTGCTGATCTGCAATCCGTCTTTCTCGAACCGCCATTTCGGACTGCGGCTGCCCTGCCGGAAGCTGATGTACATACAGGGATTCAACACCTTCAAGGTGCTTGACGGCTTCTTCGATCACTATGTCACCGTCAGCGATTTCGTCAGGGACTTCATCCTGGGGGGCTACGGTCTGGACTGCCCTGTCATTCCGCCGTTCATCGATGTTCCTCCTCCGGCCACGGCATGGAGCGAGCGCCCCGAATACTCGGTGGCCATCCATCTGAAAGGTGAAAATGGCGACCAGCCGCTCCTGCTGGCCCGCTTGCGAGACCTTGTCCGTCGCCGCGCGCCCGAAGTGGCCGCCGCCATCGATTGGGAAGGCGGCGCCCTGTCATCCGAAGGTGCGCGGCCCCATGCGGACTTCCTGGCGGCCATCGGTCAGGCGCGTTATCTCCTTACCTTGTCGGTCTCCGAGGGGTTTGGTCTTGTCCCGCTCGAGGCCATGGCGCAAGGCGTGGTGGTCCTGGGGCTCGACGGTTTCGGCGGCCGCCACTACATGCGCCCGGGACAGAATTGCGCAACGGCATCTTATCCGGATCTCGACACCGCCGCCGACCGCCTGATCGCGGCGATGCGCTCGCCCCATATCGGCCAGACCCTGTCCGACGCCGGGCGGCGTACGGCGGAGAAATATGGATACGAGCGTTTCCGCCAGGCCTGGATCGCCGAATTTTCGCGCGCCCTCGCCCTGATACCGCTTCATTCGGCGGCGCAATTCCCGTCGACGGCCGACGCGCGGATTGCCGGAAACAGGCCGGCCGCCGGCTTGGCGACAGAGCCCGTTATCGCGTCGAATTCCGCATAGAAGGCATCCAGCAACGAGGGTGCCGCCTCGGTTTCCCATGCCTGGAAAACCGCGTGGACGCGTTCGGACAGCCCCGCGATCCAGCGGTTTTCGGATGGAAGCTCCGCCGGAAAGGCGCAATGAAACAGCGCCGGCTCGATAAAGGCGGCGACGCCCTCCATATCCGCCTGGCGCGCCGCAAGTCCCAGTTCGCGGGCAATGGCCGCCAAGGTCGCCTGCGGCGCGGCAACGAGGGTTTCCGCAGCCAGGATATGGCGCCTTTGCCCACGTGTCCGGCGTTCGGCCTCCAGAACATGGCGCAACCACAACAACCGTCCGGTTTCGAGGCTGAATGCGTTGCGTACGCGCAGGGACAGGGCCGACTGAAGGGGATGGCGCACGGGCAGGACGTAGCGCGCCTCATACCCCGCCAGGTCGAGAAACTCTTCCCACAACGGCATCAGGCGGCACAGGCGCGGGTCCTTGAGAACGATGACATCGGCATCGCCGAATTCCCCGGCCAACAGCACGGCGGCGTCCTTCGCCAGGTCGCGCCGGGTCGCGGCGGAGATGAGGCCGGGATCAAGCCGGCGCCAATCGTGCCACACCGATCCCATAAGCTCCAGCAGGCGGTCGTTGAACACCATGACCGGCTCGGATTCGCAGTACCCCCTGGGATTGTTGACCGTCGGGGCGATCTCTGTCCTTGGGCGCCGCGCACCGAGATGGGCCAGGCATCCAGCCATGGCGGACGTGCCGCTGCGATGCATGCCCAGCACCACCAGGGCCAGCCGCCGCGTCCCATCTTCCATTTTCGGTCGTTGCATGAAAAGAATTCGCCCCGTTTGCCTGCCGCGCCGGTCCATGACGCGATTCGCACATCCAATAGGTGTATTTCAATCTTTTTGCTTTAAGTTGCATGACACGTCCCTCCCCCGCCGGCGACATTGATGTCCTTTTTGACGATGACACCCTGCGCATCGCCTGCCGGCGCGCCCCTGGGGACACGGACCTGGCCGTCGTCGCCTTCGCGGGTGTCCAGGGCGCCTTCGGCGGCATTCCGGTTGAGGAGTTTGCGTCAAGTCTCGGCCGCGCCACGACGCCGCATGACGCCTACTTCGTCATCGACAAGACGCAGGGATGGTACAACCAGACGTCGGCGAACATCGACGCCGTTCTGCGCGGGCAACTGGCCCGCCGGCGGATCGTAACTCTGGGTAACAGCATGGGCGGCTTCGGCGCCCTTCTGTTCGGCGATCGCCTTGGAGCGTTCGCAACGCTGGCCATCTGCCCGCAATACTCGATCGTCGGCGCGCTGGTGCCGTTCGAAACCCGCTGGCGCGATTTTGCCACCGCCATCCCTGTCATTCGCCACACGACCTGCCTGCCGGAGCCGCGATCCGAAACCGTCCGCAGGCTTGTTCTCGCCGGGGGCGGCCACAACGCCGACATGGCCCATGCCCGGCTGATCCATGGATGCATGGGCGCGCGGGACGGTATTTTCGCACTGCCTCACGGACACGATCTTGCCCAGGTACTGAAACGTCATGGTGCACTGTCCCCCCTGCTGGAGGCCGTACTGCGTCCCGAAGCCGACCACGCAGCGGTGGCCGATGTCCTGGATGCCGCCGGACTGGATTACGACTTCTGGGACGCGCCCTGGAAGGGCCCGGGCGACGCTTCTGGAGCAGGATGACTTTGGCCTTGCTCAAATCCATGCTCTAAATTTCTGTTTTGTCGCGGTGTTATACCAACGGCGATTGGCCTTGACTTACTCGATCGCCGTTGGCAAGGGCGACCGCCCGCCGCCTTGTCCTCAAGGAGCGAAGCGTCAGGACAACGCTTCGTGGTCCTCAAGGAGCGAAACGTCAGGACAACGCTTCGTGGGCGGCGAGCCATGCGGCGTTTGAGCTGAAAAAACGAATACCGACGGTCATTCGTTATGACCGATGGCAATAAGCCGGGATAAAAGCGCTCGATCCCCGGGCGGGTCGCCGCGAGCCAGCGCGGCAGCCCGGCAAAGGTCCATCGCCGAGTCGCGACGGCATCACGATTGCCCACACCAGTACAGGCCCGCCGCGATGGCGGGCCTGTATGGTTCGAGCTGTTTCCGGCGTCCCGGATCAGTTGGGGTTTTGCGGCCAGTCGCCCAGATAGGCGATGGCGTAATACATGGCCAGAAAGGGCTGGCGATTCTCGTGCGGCGTGGGGGAAGCCGTTCCTGACGCCGTAAGGGTGGACGGGTTGAGATCGGTATTGGGCGTCGCGGACACCGAGCCGGACAGGTAGGTGACACCCGAAGTGTCGGTCAGATTGCCGAGATCCGATGATGCCGAAGGCGCCGCCGTCTTGGCAATGGATATGGGAGCGTTGGTCTTCTTCTTCTGGAGCTGGTGCGTATGCGCCGCCATGGTCGACGCCGTGATGACCACATTGGGCTGGCCGTAGGTGTGCCCCCTTTGATAGTTGGTAAAGCCGCCCGGCGCCGTTCCGGGGCCGACCGCCGCCATGCCGTTGAGGTTGGGCAGGGCAAAGGTATGTATGCCGTCGCCGCCGTAGGTTGTGCCGATGATCGCCGCCAGTGCCTGATATTGCGCGATTTGAAGCGTGCGTCCGTCGCAAGGGAGCCAACCGTCCCCGGGGATATAGGTGTTTGCGAAGACTCGAACTTCGCCGATAAAGGGATCGCTCATGATCTATTCTCGTCTTTCGATAGTACGGATCAGGCCTGTTCCGGATAGAGGCCGTTGAGGCAGATGATGTAATTGATGGGGGTACAGGGCATGATGTTGACATGCGGCTGGCTTCCGCCGACCGTCGAGACGGCGGAGACGCTGAAATTGACCGTCCCCGTGACCGTTCCCTGGCTGGTATCGACATAGAAGCGGTCGTTGGCGCCGACAGTGGCGAACGTCACCGACGGCCCCGGTGTGGGCGTGGTGGCCGCCTGGCTGGACGCGCTGATGGCGTGGCTGTGTGCCGGCAGGTTCGCCGGCTGCAGCATAACCGATTCCTCACCACCGGTTTGCCCGAGGGTGTAGACAGGCAGGTTCGGCCCCTGCCCGGTTCCGACCGGCAGCCGCCCCTTGAGATTGGGCAGGCCGAACGTTCCGTTGCCGCTGCCGTAGGTCGTGCCGATCAGGCTGTAAAGCGCCGGATAGGTGTTTGTCGAGACCAGGCTGCCGTCGCAGAAGTGCCAGCCTTCGGGTGCATAGCCGCCCGCGAAGAGGCGAATTTCGCCGGTATAGGCATCCATATGTATTCTCCTGAAAATTGAGGGGTCGGCTCAGGGGCGCGGCGGATAGTCGCCGCTTGTCGCGATGCAGTAGACCAGGGCCTGAAAGGGCTGCATATTGTCGTGCGCCGCGCCCGCACCGGTCGACTGCACCGTCGATGGATCGATCGGCACCGGCGGGTTGGACATCGGCCCGTAAAGATTGACCGGGGACGGGTGGGCCACCTGGGCGTAGATGGTATCCGTCACCGGGCCATCCGTACCGGGGGCGGACGAGACCTGGATCTCATGGTCGTGCAGCGGCATGTTCGCCATGGTCAAGGCGACCGCGTTGCTGCCGTCGGCATAGCCCAGACCATAAGGCGCCTTCGTCGGGGCCCCGTAGGCGCCCACCACGACGCGGCCACGCAGGTCGGGCAGCTTGAACGTCGTCCTGGCGTCGCCGCCGTACGTTACGCCGATCAGCGAATACAGGGCCGCATTCTGCTGGATGTTCAGGGTCGAGCCGTCACAGACGTGCCAGCCTGTGGGGATTCTGGAATAGGAGAAAAGCTTTATCTCTCCAAGAAAGGGTTCTGCCACGGGTTCCTCCGCATTCGGTGCTGCCGCCACGCCCTTGACGGGGCATGATCGCGACGGGACACACCTGTTTGGACTTGATACTTTTACTGGAATACTGCACCTTGAGCGTCACTGACAACGCGCAAGGGTTGCTCATTTAGAATAAAAACTCTTTAAAATTGTATTAAGCGCATAGCCTTCCCGGTAAGATAGTGGCATGACCCTGACGGCTCCCGACCTTGGCAAACGCCCGCCGGACAATCCCGGCCTGGCCTTGCGCCCCGTGAACGCGGACGACGACGCCTTTCTGTTGTCCCTGTACGTTTCGGTGCGTGCACCGGAATTCGCCGTCATGGGCTGGTCCGAATCCCAGATGACAGCCTTCCTGGCCGGGCAGTACCGGCTCCAGGCCCATCACTACGCCACGCATTACGACTCGTCGCGCTTCGCGATCGTCACCATGGCCGGCCGGCCGGCCGGCCGGCTTCTGGTGGACTATGGCGAAGAGGTCCGCGTCGTCGACATATCGCTGTTGCGGCAGTGGCGCGGTCGTGGCCTCGGCACGGCCCTGTTGAAGGCCGTGCTGGACGAGGCGGCGCAAACCGGCCGTGACGTGAGCCTGCACGTCGACACTGCCAATCCCGCCCAGCGCCTGTATACCCGCCTGGGCTTTGCCGATACGGGGGAACGGCACGGCCCCTACATGCAGATGCGGCGGCCGGCACGATCCGGCGTGTAGTGGCGGCCGGACGAACCTTCGTCCTGCCCGGCTTCAGGGGCGCCGCCGCGACGGGCGCCCGCCCTTTTGGGCTTGGATTACCGTGAAATCATGCAATGATGGGGCCTTCGTTCGCATTGTTTTGCTCCCCGTCATGAAGCCACAGCTCGTCAAGCCTGACCCGTCGTCCGAAGACAGCCTCAGCGTCAAACTGAACAAGCCTGAAAAGCGCAAGAGCTACACCGTGCCTCTGCTTATTGCCGCAGCCGTGCATGTCGTAGCCATAGGCGCCATCGCCATGAGCCTGAACGGCAAGCACACGCCCGAACAGAAAGCGGAACCTCCGGCCCTGCGCATCGAGCCGAAAGCCGTCGTCGCGCCTCCCGCTTCGGTCCTGCCGGCGCCGGTTCAGCAAGCCGCGCCGCAGACGCCGCCGCCGGCCACGAGCATCGCCGCCGCCCCCGAGCCGGCTGCCGAAAAGCCGGCGGACAAGCCCGCGCCCGGACCTGTCGCGAAAAAGGCACCGGCCAGGGCCGAAAAGGCGAAGGCAACGGCCAAAAAGACGGCCAGGGCGTCAAAGGCGGTCCAGGGCAAGGTTGCGAAGAGCAAAGCCGCAAAGGCCAAGGCTGCCAGGACTGCCAAGCCCAGGCCCGCGCCGAAAAAGAAGGCCGCCCCGCAAAAGAAGACCGGCACGCTCGACCTCGACGCCCTCAGCAAGATGGGCGCCGCCAGGCATTATACCAACGGCATTAAGTAATGACCTGTGCGTAGGCTCTGGTTCCGATTGATC
>CAKZJB010000116.1 GCA_936940865.1 uncultured Asticcacaulis sp.
TCGACGCCGACATGGCCAAGGAAAGCGCCAAGCTCCAGGCTCTGCAAACCAAGCAGCAGCTCGGTGTCCAGGCCCTGTCCATCGCCAACCAGTCGACGGGCACGGTGCTCAGCCTGTTCCGCTAATCGCGGGGCAAATCGAAACACTCCCCCAGGGGCGGCAAGCGATTGCCGCCCCGTTTTCTTTTGCCTATGCTGGCAGCCGAGGGGGATGGCAATGGCAAAGACCGACGCCACACGTCGCCGACGCATTCTGACCTTGCCCGACGTCCCGGTACAGCTTAATCAGGCGGCATGAAAACCGGCCAGATCACCCCCCTCTTCGTCACCGAAATCTACCGCGCCGAAATGCCGGAGGCGACCGCCTTCCTGGAAGAGCTCGACGACACCTGCCGCGCCATCGCCGACGAGGACGAGGCCGGGCAGACCTGGTCGCAAACAAAAGCTTATCTTGGCTACACGTCCTACGCCTCGCTCAACGACCTGCCACAGCGCGCGCCGATCTTCGCCGACCTGAAAAAATTCATCGACGGGCACGTCGCGGCCTTCATCGAAAAGCTCGACTACGACCACAAACCCAAGCTCGACAATATGTGGATCAACGTGCTGGAGCCGATGGGCACCCATTCCGGGCATATCCATCCGCACAGCGTCATTTCCGGCACCTTCTACGTCGCGGTCCCTGATGGCTCAAGCGCCCTGCGGTTCGAAGATCCGCGGCTCGGCTTCATGATGAATGCTCCGGCCCGCAAAGCCAATGCGGGTCAGAATCACCTGAGCTTCGTGCCCGTCGCGCCCGCCGCCGGCACCCTGCTTTTGTGGGAAAGCTGGTTGCGCCACGAAGTGCCGATCAACCTGGCCGAGGACGTGCGCATTTCGGTCAGTTTCAACTACGCGTAACACTGGCTGGCACCTCCCCGTTTTCGCAGAAAATGGGGAGGGGGACCGCACGACTGAGTTGTCGCCGCAGCGATAACGAAGGAGATGTGGTGGAGGGGTTTCTTGCTATCTTTCACCTCGCCGATGCGTCCAAGGGAAGCAAGAAACCCCTCCACCACATCTCGTCGCCTAAAGGCTCCTCGTGCGGTCCCCCTCCCAATGCTTCGCACGGGGAGATGCAAGGACAACCGTTCCCTTCCCGGAGGCACTATGCCAAACCCCAAACCCCGCATCGTTGTAATCGGTTACGGCATGGCCGGGCGGATCATCCATGCGCCGCTGATTACGGCCTGCCCCGCCCTGGACCTGGCCGGGATCGTGTCGTCGCGGCCGGACGCCGTCCTCGCCGACTGGCCTGACGTCACCGTCATCCCGGACCTCGACACCGTGTTGAAAGACCCGACGATCGATGCGGTGGTCATCGCCACCCCCAACGAACATCACGGCGCGCAAGCCATCGCGGCCTTGAACGCGGGCAAGCACGTTGTCATCGACAAGCCTTTCGCCACCTCGCGGGCCGAGGCCCGCGCCATCGCCGACGCCGCGAAAAGCAACAGCCGGATCGTCCAGGCCTTCCAGAACCGGCGCTGGGACACGCATATCCTGACGGCGCGCGATCTCTTGCAAAAGAAAAGCTTCGGCGATGTTTCCGATGTCGCCCTGCGCTATGACCGCCTGCGCGCCATCGTGCCGGGCCGCTGGAGCGACGAGGACCGCCCGGGCTCGGGCCTGTGGTTCAATCTCGGCTCACACCTGGCCGACCAGGCCGTCCACCTGTTCGGCAAGCCCCTCACCGTCTATGCCGATTTCCAGGCCCAGCGCCCGGGCGCGAAAACCATCGACTATTTCAACGTCATCCTGGGGTATGACCGTTTCCGCGTCACGCTCCATTCCTGTGTCATCAGCCCCGCCCCCGGTCCGGTGATCGAAATCCAGGGCAGCAGAGGCGCCTTCGTCAAATGGGGCGAGGACAGCCAGGAAGACGGCCTCAAGGTTCGCGCCGTGCCGGGCAGGCCCGGCTGGGGCGCCGATCCCCATCCCGGCACCTTCACCCCGGCCGAGGGCGAGACGCGCGGGACACCTGTCACCGTCGCCGGCCTCCCCGGCGACTACCCGGCCTTCTATGCCGGACTGGCGGCCGCGATCGCGACCGGCGCCCCTGCCCCCGTGCCGCTTGACGAAACCCTCATCGTCATGGACATCCTCGACCTCGCCATCGAAAGCGCCGCCACCGGCCGCCGCCTGGAATTGAATACATGAGCGTCAAGGTCGCCCTCGTCGGCTACGGCTATGCCGGCCGCGTCATCCATGCTCCCCTGATCCGCGCCGCCGAAGGGCTGGAGTTGTCCGCCATCGTGTCGAGCCGGCCCGAGGCCGTTCACGCCGACATCCCGCCCATGCGCGTCCTGCCCTTCGAAGAGGTGCTGGAACTTCCCGGCCTCGACGTCGTGGTCATCGCCACGCCCAACGACCTGCACGCGCCCCAGGCCCACGCCGCGCTCGAGGCCAGCAAACATGTCGTAATCGACAAGCCGTTCGCGCTCAATGTGCGTGAAGCCGAAGCGCTTATCGCCCACGCCAAACGCGCCGAGCGGCTGCTGTCGGTCTTTCATTCGCGGCGCTGGGACAGCAACAACCTGACCCTGACCGCAATCAGGCCGCGCCTGGGCACGTTGTATCAGGTAAACCTGCGCTACGACCGCTGGCGGCCGGTCGTGCGCGACCGCTGGCGCGAGCGCAAGGGCCCGGGGTCGGGCATCTGGTTCGACCTCGGCTCGCACCTGGTCGATCAGGCCTTGTCGCAGTTCGGCTGGCCCGACTGGATCAGCGCAGATATCGCCGGCCAGCGCGAAGGCGCGCAGACCGACGACTATTTCCACGTAGTGCTGGGGTACGGGCCGCTCCGCGTCATCCTGCATTCGTCGATGATGACGTCCCAGCCCGGCGCCTGCATCGAGGCGCAAGGCTCGACCGGCAGCTTGGTCAAATACGGCATGGACGTGCAGGAAGAGCAGCTTAAGGCGCAAATCGTGCCCGGCTCACCCGGCTGGGGCGCCGATCCTGTCGCGGCGACCTTTACCGCCACCGACGGCGAGGCCGTGGGCGCGGCCGAACATATCACGGCCACGCCCGGCAATTATCTCGGCTATTACGAGCAGTTGGCGCGTGCCGTAGCGCAGGGCGAAGACAATCCCGTGCCGGCTGAAGATGCGTTGAAAGTGATGCGGATTCTGGCGCTGGGTTTCGAAAGCGCCATGAAGGGCCACCGGTTGCCCTGCCGGATGTAGGCGAAAAGGGAATCCACAGATTACACAGATTTATCGGTGTCTTAATGGCACCGGCCAGTATCCGTTGCCGTTCGATGACTGCGCTTCGCACGAAACGCAATCACTGTTTCGACCGAGCCGCCGTTAAGCACCGATAACACGCTGAAAAATCTGTGTAATCTGTGGATCTGCCCTTCCTTTTTTACAACGGCAGGATCCGGCGCTTCTTCGAGATGTTCATATAGCCGACGCTGGCGCCCAGACGCAGGCCCACGCCCGCGCGCACCGGCGTCAGCACGATGCCTTCGGCCCGCTGGTACGTCACGCCGAGGCCGCCCACGAAATAGGCCGAACCTTCGACGCCCGGATAGCGGCGATAGATCAACGCCGGCTCCTTGAGGTTATAGACCAGCGAAAAGACGCGCGACGCATTGGCCCCGGTATCGAAGCCGATCGACGGCCCCTGCCAGAAGATATGCGTGGGCTGGGCCTCGCTCTTCATGAACAGGTTGCCCTTGCCGTAGCGCAGGCCGACGCCCACGGCACCCGAGGCCTCCTCGCCGGCGATATAGGCCGTCGGATGGTCGCCGTAGTCGGCGAAGATCTTTTCAAGCGCGCCGCCGAGCGCTTCGACCGTCACGCCCAGGAAGTTCGAGCCGGCGGCAATGACCTCATCGCGATCGTAATAGTTGGTGCCTGGCGTTGCCGAAGAACTTGACGCGCCCGTATTCGGGGCGCCGCCCCCCGATTGCTGGGCCAGGGCAAGACCAGGAACCGTCGCCGCGGCGGTCGTGGCAAGGCTCGACAGGATGAAGGTCCGGCGTTCCATGGGGCAACTCCTTGTGAAACAATAGGTTCGTTTTAGGGAGACTGTGGTTAACAGGACCTGAACATGGTCTTCATCGCAACGTCCCCGGCTGAGGCACCGTGCAATGCGCCTGTGTCGCGAATGAGGCTGACTTTGGCCGCATTTCGCCTTATTGGTTACGCGGCGGTGAACGCCTAAATCGTTCCTGTCGCTTTCAGCAGCTTTTTCGGCGCCAGCCTGAGCCAGCTTTCGCGCAGACGTTCCCGCACCCAATCCTCCTCGACGCGTTCAGGCCGCGCCAGCACGCACGGATAGTTGCGGTGGTGATCCGTGGTGAAGAAGGTTTCCGGATCCGCCTCGATCCAGAAGTCGCGCGTGTCGAAATCCATGCCGAAAACCGGCCCCCATTTCGGATTCCAGAAATAGAGCGACTTTTTGCCGACCTTGACGACCGGCTGGCCCCACGCCGTGCCAAGTTCGGTACCCGGCAATTCCAGGGCGATATCCTGCAACCGCTCGGCCGTCAGCATGGCATCACCTTCTGTAACGATCCACCGCCGAAATCATCTGCACCGGCGGATCGGCCTCGGCCCTGAGATAAACCTGCGTCCGCAGCCAGTGCAGCTCGGCCTCCAGATCGTCCGCCGCGACCTCGCACCACCACGCCTTGGCCGTGCCGTTCGACCCGTCGGCCCAGCGGTACCCCCTGGCCTTTAGTTTGTCCTTCTGGTCGAACGGCGCGTATTCCGCCCAGATGCGCGCCATGGTGCGCTGGCTTGAGCGGATCAATCCCGGCAACGCCGCCTCCGCCCCCTGCAGCAGCACCTCCAGCAACGCCAGGCAATCGTCGACCGCGCGGTGGCCGTCGTGGAAATAGCCGCACTGGCCCAGCAGGTAGCCGAGCTTCGAGCCTTCGAACCCCCTGCCCTTCCAGTCGACCTCGAGATGCGAACACGCCCAGGCCTTGGCGCGGAACAGGTCGGAGAGCTTTTCGCAGAAGGTGCGGTCGAAGCCGGCATTGTGCGCGATCACCAGATCGGCCGGCCGAAGCCAATCTTCCATGGCGCGGATATCGATCGCCTGGCCGGCGACCATCTCGTCGGTAATGCCGGTCAGTTCGGTGATCTCGGGCGGGATCGGCTTCGACGGCTGCTGCATGCCGCCGAAGACGCCGATGACGTCGCCGAAGGCGCCGTCTTCGTTATAGGTAAAGGCGACCATGCCGATTTCGATGACCTCGGCCACGCGGTGGTCCAGCCCTGTGGTTTCCGTATCGACCAGCAGGCCGATGCGCGGGAACCCCGGCCGCGGATTGGCCACGACGTCACGCACCGGCAGCCGGCGCAGGATACGATAGTCGCCCGTCGCGACCAGCTTCGCGGCCATCTCCTCGTGGGAAAGGCCGCTTTTGGCTTTCGGGCGCGCCCTCACCACCGGCTCGGGAGCCTTAGGCGAATCGAACATGTCGAGTTGCGAGATCATACCCGATGATACGCCCTCTGCCGCCGGGCGCAAAGCCCGCCGCCATGCCGCGTCGGAATGGACCGCGCAACCGGACGGCTGTGCTATTGCAAAGCGTGAAGGGGCAGGGAAATTTTCGCCATGGTTGACCGATCCTGACGCCGTCGATACCATGAGGCTGTCTTCAGGGGGCTTTCATGAAACTTTCCGTAAAATCACTCGCCGTCGCCACTGTTCTCGCGCTCGGCCTGCCGGCCGCCATGCCGTCGCTGGCCAGCCCGGTCACCAACGCTCTGGGCCAGTGCATGGCCAAATCGACCACCGCTGAGGACGACATCGTCCTGGTGCGCTGGGTGTTCGTCATGATCGCCAGGCACCCGAAGGTGGCGGATCTGGCGGCCGTCAGTCCGCAGCAGCAGGATCAGATCGACCGCCAGATGGGCGCGATTTTCGAGCGCCTGCTATCCAAGGATTGCGCCGAGGAAACCCGGGCCGCCATGGCCGAAGACAAGAACGACGCCATGGGCGACGCCTTCGGCATATTGTTCGAGAAGGCCTTCGGAAACCTGCAAAGCGAACCGGCGGTCATGGAAGCGGCTCAGAACTTCATCAAATACGTCGACATGAACAAGGTCGTGCAGGCCATGATCGCAAAGCCGGCGAAAAAGTAGGCGCCGGTCTTTTCGTCCTCTGGCCGCCGCCAGAGCATGCCGCGAAAACGTGAAACCCGGGCCAGATCGGCAAGCTGTCTGACGGTATAGCGTGTCGTTGTCCACCTCTACGCGTTCGGAACGAGCGCGCAGCCCCGTCTATCGGCTATTACGCCGCGTGAAGGTCAGGCGGGAATTTCAACTGTTTGCACCTCTTGTACCTCCCCGTTTTCGAAGAAAATGGGGAGGTACAATTATTTCCGATCCGCCGCCGAGGCATCGCGCGCGGCCTTGAATTCCGACGTATCGCGCCATACCGGCCACTCGCGCGAATTGGCCAGTTCCTTGCCGATCTCGTAATAGAGCGTCGCGTCCTGCACCAGGCCCGACAGGTCCCATGTCGCCGACCATTCGTCGCCCGGCTGATGATAGCGGTTGCGGATATAGTCGTCCGCCGCGGCGCGTCCGGCGCGTACCCCGCCCTTGACCAGGTCCTGGCCCGAGCCGGCGTTGAGCATCGGCACGCCGCGCTTGACCAGGGTAAAATGGTCGGAACGGAAGAAGCTGCCGGCCTCCGGCATCTGGTCGGCCACCAGCACACGGCCCTGCTTTTTCGCATATCTGGCCAACATATCCTCAAGCGACGACTGCCCCGAACCGATGACCTCGATATCGTGCGTGGCGCCGTTGACGTTCAGCGCATCCATATTGATGCCTGCGACCGTCTTCGACAGGGGATAGAGCGGGTTCGACGAATAGTATTCCGAGCCGAGCAGTCCGCTTTCCTCGGCGGTGAAGGCGATAAACACCACAGAGCGGTCCGGCTTCGTTTTCCCGAAGGCGCGGGCCAGTTCCATCAGCGTACCGACGCCGGTGCCGTTGTCGACCGCGCCGTTGCAGATCTTGTCCTTCGCGTCCGGCGCACAGATGCCCAGGTGATCCCAGTGCGCCGTGTAGACGACGGTTTCGTCGGGATGCCCCGCGCCCGGCAGGCGGCCGATAATGTTGTGCGTCACGATCTCGGACGAGTCGACCTTGTACCCGCCGCTCAAGGACACGTTCATCGCCACCGGCTGGAAATCGCGCGACCGGGCCTTTTGGCGCAGGTCCGCCAGGTCCAGCCCCGCCGCCTTGAACAGTCTGTCGGCGGTTTCGTGGCTGATCCAGCTTTCCAGCTTCGGGCTGACCGCCGAGGGATCGGGGCGCACGATATCGAACTGGTCGCCGGTCCAGGAATTCCGCACCGTATCCCAGCCATAGGAGGCCGCATCGGCGTCGTGAATGATCAGCACGCCGGCCGCGCCCTTCCGCGCCGCCTCCTCGTACTTGTAGGTCCAGCGGCCGTAATAGGTCATGGCCTTGCCGTTGAAGGTCATCAATTGCGGTTCAGCGAAATCGGGGTCGTTGACCAGCTCGACCAGGATCTTGCCTTTTACGTCCATGCCTTTGAAGTCGTCCCAGTTGCGCTCTGGCGCCGAGACACCGTACCCGACGAAGACCAGCGGCGCGTGGTCGAAGGCGACGTCGCCGAAGGCGACGTCGCCGATCGCGCCACGCGTCGAGGTCACGATATCTTCGCCCTGCTTCAGCGCCACCGGTCCCGCCGGGGTGTCGAACGACAATTGTGCGTTCGAAACGCTGAAGCGGCGCAGGTGCACGGCCTGGGTCCAGCCGCCATCTTCGCCGCCGGGCTTCAATCCCGCCGCGGCAAAGCCTTTTGAGACATAGTCGATGACCTTGGGTTCGGCGCGGGTTGCGATGCCGCGGCCTTCGTAGTCGTCGCCGGAGATCACCTTCACGTCCTGGGAAATGCGCGCCGCGCCGATGAGCGGTTTGACGGGCGCTTTCGCCATGGCCGGCGAAACCGCCAGCAGGACGGCGGCGGAGGCAACAAGGGCGCGTTTCAGCATACGAGTCTCCAAAGGTTTCAATGGACACTAGAGCCGCCCGGCGACCTGTCAAGCCGACGCCGCCCTTACATCCCGCCCTTGAATAAGAGCGGACTCATTCTTAAGTCTTTACGGCACAAAATCTTGTAAACGTCAAAATTCTATAATGTCAAAAACATGTCAGCAGCACCGCAAAAACGTGACTTACCCGTGTTAAAATAAAGTCAAAAATATTTACCTCTCAAAGTCTTGATAAATTAATTCTGAAACCCATATCGTTATTACAGAAGCCGCCATGCCCTCTCATCCATGCGACTTCTGGCCTATGGCTCCTAGCTCATCGGTAACTCGGCCCCGGATGTCTTCTAGCCCAAGACCCCGGGGTCTCTTTTTATCCGTTAACGGGATTCTTAGCGGAGCGGCCGCATTTGCGAATTCCCCGCATTTCCCTGGCTGACTAGGCTTGATCCGGGCTGTTCGAGCGGTACAGGAGATCGGTCATGCGGACCCTGCTTCGCCTTACGACCTCGGCCTTCGCGGCCGTGCTGCTGTCGGCCTGCGCCTTGGGCGCGCAGAAGCCTGAAGCCAGCAATATCACGACATCGGTTCACGTCTGGCCGCATCGCGCGCCCGTGGCCGTGACCCTGGCGTCCGACAAGTCCGTCAGCCGCTTTGCCGGCGCCGCCCAGGCTTCGGGCGCGTCGCGCGAACTGGACGGCGACGGCCCGGTGACCGTGTTCGCCCCCACCAACGCTGCCCTGCAGAAGCTGGCGGACACCAGCAATGTCATGAACGACCGCGCGCATCTGGCGCAGGTGATCGGCTGCCACGTCCTGCCGGCGGACCTGGAACCCCATACGCTGTCAAGCGTCATCAAGCAGAACGGCGGCTCACTTCCGATCGTGACCCAGGGCGGCTGCGTGCTGACGGCAACCCAGGTGCACAATGTGGTGACGCTGACCGACCAGAACGGCGTGTCCTCGACCCTGACGCACGGCCGCATCCGCCGTGGCAACGCCATGATCTACAAGGTCGATACCGTGTTCACACCGAAAGGGTAGCGGGCGTCATTGGATAGCCCGCCAATGCGTTGCGACATAAGGTAGCACGAGCCTTCAAAAAATGCCCTTTCCGTTATCTGCCGCCGGAAGCGGCCTTGATGCTTCCGCGTAAAAAGGGAAGGAATTAAGCAAATACAAACCCTTCCTTCCCCGTTTACGGGGAAGGTGGCTGCGAAGCAGACGGAAGGGGGGAGCCGCATGACGCCAGAAGCACGCCTGCGTCCTGCGTGCTCCCCCAGTACCAAGGGCGGTCAGCGCCTGCCGCCGTAGGGGTCGATCACCTTGGCGCCGCCCGCGCCGCGCATGGCATTGGGATCGGGATTGACGACCAGACTGCCCGGATTGATCTGCACGCGCGGGCCATTGCCCTGCCGGGCATTGCTCTGATTGAAAGGTCTCCCGCCGGGGCCGAAGCCCCCGGCGATCTTTTTCGGCGGAGACGATGGCTGGCTGCCGCCCTTGCTCGGGCTGTCATCCAGCCCGCCGGGCTTGCCGCCGAAACGGGCCCACGGATTCGACACCCCCATCGAAGATCCCGTGCCGCCATTGCCGCCGGGACCGTCGCCATTGACGACCATGCCCTTGCCGCCCTTGTCGGGCTTATCCCCCTTGTCCGGTTTTTCGCCCTTGTCGGGTTTGTCGGTATTCGAAGCCGGCTTGTCCTTGGTCTTGTCGGTATTGGCGCCGTTGTTGCTATTATTGTTCGTATTGGCGTTGTTGTTATTGGCGGCGGGCTTGCCGTTCTGGCCGGCGCTGGTTTCCGAATGCGCGCCGGTGCGGGCATTGTTGAAGGTAACGCTGCCGTCGGGATGGACGATCTTGGTGTCGCCGCTGTTGGTGTCGTGGCTGACCATGGTGCCGTCGGGATAGCCGATCCAGCCATTGCCGATCTCGTGGCCTTCGCCGCCATTGGGGTCGTGCGCGGGCACGCCGAAGCCGTCGCTCCACATCAGGTTGCCGTCGCTGTCGACGCCGGTGGCGCCGCTGGTATGGCCACCGCCGGTCCCGCCCGGCAACAGCGTTACCGTACCGTCCGGATGGAAGATCTTGGTGTCGGTCGATACGGGATCGTGGCTGACGCGCGTGCCGTCGGCATAGGTGATCGAATTGTCGCGATTGAGATGCCCCGCCTCGCCGTTCGGGTCGCTGCTCGGCACGCGATAGCCGTCGCTGTAGGTATAGGCGCCCCCGCCCAGCGCCGGCGACGTCTTGTCGGTGACGGTGACGCTGCCGTCGGCGCCGACGATCTTGGTCTCGCCGGAATTGACGTCGTGGCTGACGCGTGTGCCGTCTGAGTAGGAGACCGAGCCGTCGCCATTGACGTGGCCGGCATTGCCGCTGGGGTCGCTGCCGCGCACGCGGTAGCCGTCGGACCAGGTGATATTGCCGTCTGGCGTCGCCTTGGGCGCATTGGGGTCGGTGATGGTGCGCGTGCCGTCGGGATGGTCGACGATGGTGACTCCGGTCTTGGTGTCGTGGCTGACGTGGGTGCCGTCGCTGAACGAAATCGAGTGGTCGGGATTGACCTTGCCGGTCTGCCCCGACGGATCGGTGGCGCGGACCTTGGTGCCGTCGCTGTAGACGAAATAGCCGTCCCGTTGCTGGGGGCCGGCGGCGGCAGCATTCATCCGCATGGCATTGGACGCCTGGGGCGTAAGGTGGACCTGGGCAAAGGCGACGCAGGGCGCGAAACACACAACCGAAAACACAACAGAAAGCAACAGCTTAGCCTTGTTGGAATACATGGTCAGCCTCCCGTGATGCAGGTGGATTGATGCCACCTTTCAGGGGAATATTACACGATCCGGCGCGTATTGATATGCTACCGGCAGCGGCCGGTCCCACCGCAGTAAAGCAGGAAGTGATCCACAGATTACACAGATTGCGCAGATTAGAATTTTGCCACGGATGACACGGATGGGCGCCACGCGCCAACACGGATAAGAAACGCGCGAAGCGCATCTTCCTTCCATCGACCTTCGGGCGGCGTCACCGGCTCAGAATATCCGTGTCGGCGCGTAAGCGCCGTATCCGTGTCATCCGTGGCCAATCTTTACGACCGCAGCCCAGCCTCGGAATAATCTGTGCAATCTGTGTCATCTGTGGACCACTTCCTTTCTATCGCAGCCCTTTGCTTATTACGGCGCATCATGCTATCGCCCGGCGCATGAGCACCGATTTGTCCCTGATCCGCAACTTCTCCATCGTCGCCCACATCGACCACGGCAAGAGTACCCTGTCCGACCGCCTTATCCAGTTCACCGGCGGCCTGTCCGCGCGTGAAATGAAGGAACAGGTGCTCGACAATATGGAGATCGAGCGCGAACGCGGCATCACCATCAAGGCCCAGACCGTCCGCCTCAACTACAAGGCCCACGACGGCAAGACCTACGTCCTGAACCTGATGGACACGCCGGGCCACGTTGACTTTGCCTACGAAGTGTCGCGCTCGCTGGCCGCCTGCGAAGGCTCGATCCTGGTGGTCGACGCGTCACAAGGCGTCGAAGCCCAGACCCTGGCCAATGTCTACCAGGCCATCGACAATAACCACGAGATCGTCCCCGTCCTCAACAAGATCGACCTGCCGGCGGCCGAGCCCGACCGCGTGCGCGCCCAGATTGAGGACGTCATCGGCATCGACGCGTCGGACGCGGTCCTGGCCTCGGCCAAGTCGGGCCTGGGTATCGAGGACGTGCTGGAAGCCGTCGTCGCCCGCCTGCCCGCCCCCAAGGGCGACCGCAACGCGCCGCTGAAAGCCCTGCTGGTCGACGCCTGGTACGACCCCTATCTCGGCGTCGTCGTCCTGGTGCGCATCTTCGACGGCGTGCTGAAACCCGGCCAGCAGGTCAAGCTGATGAACGCCGGCGCGACCTACAAGGTCGACAAGCTGGGTGTCTTCATGCCCAAGGCCACCGATGTGGATGAATTGGGACCGGGCGAGGTCGGCTTCCTGACCGCCCAGATCAAGGAAGTGTCCGACGCCGCCGTCGGCGACACCATCACCGACGAACGCAAGCCGACATCGTCGCCGCTGACGGGCTTCAAGGAAGTCCAGCCGGTCGTGTTCTGCGGCATTTTCCCGGTCGACGCCGCCGATTTCGAGGACCTGCGCGCCGCCATGGGCAAGCTGCGCCTCAACGACGCCAGCTTTACGTTCGAAATGGAAACGTCCGCCGCACTGGGCTTCGGCTTCCGCTGCGGCTTCCTGGGCCTGCTGCATCTCGAAATCATCCAGGAGCGTTTGTCGCGCGAATTCAACCTGGACCTGATCGCGACGGCGCCGTCGGTCGTCTACAAGATCTACATGAACAACGGCGACGTGATCGACCTGCACAATCCGGCCGACATGCCGGATCCCGTAAAAATCGACCATATCGAAGAGCCGTGGATCAAGGCGACCATCTTCTGCCCCGACGACTATCTCGGCGCCATCATCAAGCTGTGCCAGGACCGCCGCGGCGAACAGGTCGATCTTAGCTATGTCGGCACCCGCGCCATGGTCGTTTATCACCTGCCGCTCAACGAAGTCGTCTTCGACTTCTACGATCGGCTCAAGTCCGTGTCGAAGGGCTATGCCAGCTTCGACTATACGATCGAGGGCTATCGCGAAGGCGACCTGGTCAAGATGTCGATTCTGGTCAATGCCGAGCCGGTTGACGCCCTGTCGATGCTGGTTCACCGCGACCGCGCCGAGGCGCGCGGCCGGGGCATGTGCGAGAAGATGAAGGACCTGATCCCGCAGCACCTGTTCGTCATCCCGATCCAGGCGGCGATCGGCGGGCGCATCATCGCGCGCGAAACCGTGCGCGCCCTGCGCAAGGACGTGACGGCCAAATGTTACGGCGGCGACGCCACGCGCAAGAAGAAACTTCTGGAAAAGCAGAAGGAAGGCAAGAAGAAGATGCGGCAATTCGGCAAGGTCGAAATCCCGCAGGAGGCCTTCATCGCCGCGCTCAAGATGGATAATGACTGACGGAAAGCCGCCTCGAAAGAGGCGGCTTTTCCTTTGCCGACGCCCCAGTGTGAAGCCGAAATACGCTCTTGCCAGAAGTATGAGACGGAAGCTGACTCCTCCGGAGTATCTCCTGTGGGAGCGGCTCAATGTCCGCGATAAGGATTCCCGATCTTCCGACGGCAATATGCTCTGGGACCATATATTCTCGACGTCTATTGCGTCCGTGCCAAGCTGGCCGTGGAGGTCGATGGCGCTCAGCATTACCAAGACGCCCGGATGGAGGCCGATGCCATTCGTGACGCCTGGCTGGCAGAGCGAGGGATTGAGGTCTACCGTATATCAGCGGCAGACGTATTCGCTGATGCCGATGGCGCAGCGGACGGTGCGATTTTGATTGCATTGGAGCGGCTGGAAAAGCGCAAACCTTTATAGCCGTGCCACTTCGCTATGCGGTTAGCTTAAGATATTGAAAATCTCTCTTTTTTTAGTCGTCCGTGAAGAACCGGGTTTAAGTGGCCTCAGGGACTGACGCAGCGGTGAT
>CAKZJB010000117.1 GCA_936940865.1 uncultured Asticcacaulis sp.
CCCCCACAAAACCTTCGATCAACAAAAAAGCCCCCGCCGAAAGGCGAGGGCTTATTTGTTGGTTAAAGTCTTGGGGCCACGGGCCCCAAACCCCGAAACTCAAGCGGCGAGTTGCTCCTTTACGCGCTCCGCCAGCGTCTTGATATCCAGCGGCTTCGGCAGGAACGACACGTTCTGCTCTTCTTCCAGCAGGTCCGAGAACTCCGACTCGGCATAGCCCGAAATGAACATCACCGGCACGTTTCCGATCAGCGGCCGCGCGCGCTTGAGCATCGACGGCCCGTCCAGACCCGGCATGATCACGTCCGAGATCAGCAGGTCGAACTTGTGCTCCTCGGACTCGATGATGGCCAGGGCCTCTTCGCCGTCCTCGGCCTCGATCACCTCGTAACCGCGCTGGCGCAGCAGGTGCGCCGCGATGCCGCGCACGATCTGCTCGTCCTCGACGAACAGGATGCGGCCAACCCCCGACAGGTCCTTGGGCACCGGCTTGGCCTCGACCACCGGCTTCGGCGACGCTTCGCCGGGCTTGTCCTGCTCGATCCACACCGGCAGGAAGATGCGGAAGGTCGCGCCCTGCCCCATCTTGGAATCGATCAGGATATGGCCGCCGGCCTGGTTGATGATGCCGTGCACGGTCGACAGGCCAAGCCCCGTGCCTTCACCCAGCGGCTTGGTGGTAAAGAACGGCTCGAACACCTGGCCGACGATTTCCGGCGGGATTCCCGGACCGGTGTCGCTGACCTCGATCAGGGCCGCCCCTTGAGCCGGAGCATCGGCCCAGCCGCGCGCCTTGGCCTCGTCCTGGGTGAGGGCCGCTGTGCGGATATTGACCTTGCCGCCGCCCTGGGCGCGCATGGCGTCGCGCGCATTGACGACCAGGTTCATCATGACCATTTCCATCTGCCCCTTGTCGACGTGGACATTGGGCAGGTTGCGGCCGTATTCGGTCTCGAGCTTGACGTCCTCGCGCACCAGGCGGCGCAGCAGGACCTCGGCCTCACTGACCATCTCGCCGGCATTGAGCGTGACGCGCTTGACCGTCTGCTTGCGGGCGAAGGCCAGGAGGTTGCGCACCAGGTCCTCGGCGCGGGCGATGATCTGGCGGATGCCGTTCAGGTCCTCGTACGACGGATCGCCCAGCGGATGGTTCAACAACAGCTGGTCGTTGCGGAACTTGAACCCCGTCAGGAGGTTGTTGAAATCGTGCGCCATGCCACCGGCCACCTGGCCGATCGCCTGCATCTTCTGCGCCTGGATCAGGGTCTGCTCCAGCTTGCGCTGCTCGGACACGTCGAACAGGTAGACGGTGAACCCGCCCGCCACCGGCGAGACATAGATCTGCACCGGGCGGTCGGCCTTGGTGCGCAGCGAAATGTCGAACGGCCCCGCCTTGCCCGAGCCCAGGCGCTCGGTCAGGTCGGCGCGCGAATTGTCGTGGACCAGGTCGCCGAAGGTCATGCCGGCCAGCGGATCGTGCGGCTTTTCGACCAGGGCCGCGAACACCGGGTTGTGCTCCTGGATGCGCGCCGAAAACAGGTCGCTGCCCAGCAGCAAAGCCGCGCCGAACGGAGCAGCGCCGGCGAAGGCGTCGAGCTCGGCCGCCGGCAGGGCCGGCGCAGCCTCGGACTCGCCGTCCGGGCTGTCCGGCAGGAATTCGCCCGCCAGCTTTCCGTCCTCGTGATGCAGCATGACGTTCTGGCCGAGGACCCCTTGAGAGCCCGCGCGCACCAGCACCAGGTCCTCGCCCAGGCGCGACACGATCATCTCGAAATCGAAACCGCCGAGCTTGACCAGGGCACGGCCATGGCCTTGCGCCCTGGCTTCACGCAACGCCACGAACAGGCCCGGCGCGTCGTCGCCCTGCGGCAGGCGGCGCGTCGAACCGCCGGCGTCCTTCCATGCGGCGTTGGCCGCCAGGACATGGCCGTCGAAGCCGGCCACGGCGGCCGCTTCGGACAGGGCCCCGACGATGTCGTTGGCGCGGAAGCCTTCGGCGGAGAGAATCTCTTCGTCGGTCGAGAAGGCGAACATGCCAAGGAAGATGACGACGGCGAAGGTGATGAGGATGATGGCCAGCATCAGACCGATCGGCAGCTGGCCCGCGACCAGCCAGACGGCCGTGCAGGCGCACAGCACGATGGCGGCGACGATGCCGAGCGTCCAGGGATTTACGGTCTCGCGCAGGCGGCTGAGCGAAAAACGGGCGGCCAGGCCGCGGGTCTCGGTTCCGGCGTCCGCCTCCGGCGCGGCCGGGGCGGGTTCCGCGATCGATTGAAACTTACGTGCAGCCAAGACGAACACCTTCACTTTTCAAGTCCGGCTTTCCCCGCTCCCACGGGTGGGCCGGCACGAATCACCGGTTGATATTAACGCATTTGGCGAAATGGCGCTTCTCAAGATAATGTCAGGGATTTCATGCCTTTACCCTGCACCTGTCAGAATCCGCGCCGCTTTTTCGTCAGGATGAAGCTGATGAGTTTCGCCACGGCGGCGAAATGTTCCTCGGGAATTTCCTGGTCGATGTCGATGGCCGCATAGAGCGCCCGGGCCAATGGCGGGTCTTCGACGATCGGCACATCGTGCTTGCCGGCCTCTTCCCGGATCTTCAGAGCGATCGCGTCCATGCCCTTGGCGACGCAGATCGGCGCGGGCGTTTCGCCGGCCACGTACTGCAGCGCCACGGCATAGTGGGTCGGGTTGGTGACCACCACGGTCGCCTTGGCGACATTGGCCATCATGCGGCGCCGCGACTTTTCGATACGCAGGTGGCGCAGCTTGGCCTTGATGTGCGGGTCGCCTTCGGTCTGCTTGTATTCTTCCTTCTGTTCCTGCTTGGACATCTTCATCTTCTGCATGAAGCGGAAGCGGACGATCATGTAGTCGGCGCCGGCGCCGACGAACAGGAACAGGCAGACCGCCATGGCCAGCGCCATCAGCAGTTCGCGGGCATAGGGCAGGATGACGACCGGCGAGGCGCCGGTCAGGTTGACGATGCCGGCCACCCTGTCCTTGAGCACCGCCCAGACGATGGCGCCCGTTACGATCAGCTTGAGCAGCGTCTTGGCGAACTGGATCATGCCGTCGACGGCGAACAGCCGCTGGAAGCCCTGGATGGGATTGAGCTTCGAGAAGTCGGGCGCCAGCTTCTTGGGCGTGAACATCAGCCCGGTCTGCAGCACGTTGCCGGCGACGCCCAGGACCAGGGCCGCCCCCATGATCATGATAATCGGCGGCAGGATCTTGAGCAGCAGGTCGCCGAAGATGGTGACGCCGCCGTCGCCTTCCAGCGAACCCAGGAGCTGTTCGGGGTGCGCCAGGAAGGGCAGCAGGTCGCCCGCCAGGGTCTGGCAGATCGACGGCCCCTGCAGGGCGACGACGGCGCAGACACCGATCAGCGACAGGGCTTGCGGCAAGTCCGCGGACTTGGGGACATTGCCCTCCTCGCGCGCCTGCTGGAGTTTTCGGGCCGAGGCCTCTTCTGTCCGGTCTTCACCATCCGACTCGTCAGCCATGGGTTACCCCCGCGCTGGAACAGCGGACAATCTTGCCCCTCCCCGTGCCAAGCATGGGGAGTGAGATGTGGTGGTGGGGGTTCTTGCTTACTTTTTTGGCAGCCATTGGTCCAAAGAAAGCAAGAATCCCCTCCACCGCACCTCGCCGCTTTGCGGCTCGAGCGGTCCCCCTCCCCATTTCCTTCGGAAACGGGGAGATGCAAAAAGACGCTACCTCAGCCATTGCCCTGCCTTATGAAGACGGACAGCATGTCCTGATAGTGGTCGATGAAGACCATGCCGGTGGCGCCGAGGCCCAGCGCGAACAGGGCCAGGCCCAGCAGCAGGCTGAGCGGGGTCGCGGCGAAGAAGATCGGGAAGTTCGGCATGATGCGGCCGATGAAACCGGTGGAGATGTTGAACACCAGGCCGAAGACGATCAGCGGCGCGGCCATCTGCAGCGCCAGGACGAAGCTCTGCTGGATGGTGCGCGCCATCAGCGTCACGGCGTCGCCGATCATGACCGGCTTCGCCGCCGGGAAAATATGAAAGCTGTCGACCATGGCGCGGATGAACAGGTGGTGCATGTTGGTGGCGTAGATCATGACCAGACCCATCATGGCCAGGAAGGTGCCCATGCTGGTGGATGGCTGGGCCTGAGCCGGGTTGGCCGTCTGGGCGAAGGACAGGCCGGTCTGCAGCGACATGATTTCCCCGCTGGTCACCAGGGTGAACAGCAGGACCCGCATCAGCGTGCCCAGCATCAGGCCGATGATCACCTCATGCAGGACCTGGCCCGTCACGGCGCCAAGCGTCGGCGGCAGGGGCGGAATGGTGTCGCGGACGATGGGCGTGACGACGAAGGCGAAGGCGAGCGCGAAGCTCAGGCGATAGCGCGCCGGCACCGCCTGGTCGCCCAGGCCCGGAACCAGCATGACCAGGCTGGCCAGGCGCAGGAAGATCAGGCCCACGGCCCACAGCTCCGCCGACGTGCCGAAGAAGGAGCTGACGTCGCTGCCCGGGGCCGCGGCGATCGGCGCCAACCGCAATGCGGGTGCGGCCGACATGATCATCACATGGCCGCGATCTTGCCGGCGACCTCGTGCATGAAGCCCGCCAGCAGGGAACCCATCAGCGGCAGGAAGAGCAACAGGGCAACGAAGATGGCGATGATCTTGGGCGCGTAGATCAGGGTCTGTTCCTGGATCTGGGTCAGCGCCTGGAACAGGCCGATGGCCACGCCGACGACAAGGCCGACAAGCAGGATCGGCGTCGCAAGCTGAATAGCCAGCCAAATGGCGTCGCGTCCGAAAGCCAGAACCTCAGTGCCGTCCATCTCGTTAATCCGTTGCATGCTACCCGGCAAAATCTGCCGGTACTCCCGGCGGAATTTGCCTGCTGCAGGGTTAATGCGGGATTAAGACTGCGGGGATTCTTGCGTTTGGCAAAGCACGGCCGTTTTTAGAGTTAAGATTGACACAATGCGGACGGCGACGGCATATCGATACGGGCTTTTGTATCCTGGGGGATTCCATGCACGGCTTTTACGTTATGCGGCGTGTGCGTCGCCTGCTGACGCTGGTCGGTTTGGCCGCGGTCGTCATGGTGTCCCAGGTCGGCCCCGCCCGCGCCGACGAAACTGTCGACGTTTACGAAATGACGACGTCTCAGGCGTTGGAAATGCTCACCAAGCTTGCGGTTCAAACCTTCGAAGCCGACAACGTCCAACTGATATCTTCAAGGCCGGGCGTATCTGTTCATAGCCAGGTTCTCCTTGACGGCTGGGATACGGACATCTTTATCGAAGCGGTCGATTTCAATCTGATGCCTGACAAGGTTATTCACGGCGTCAGATTTGAAACCCACAGCCGGGGCACCTCGTTCCTGACCGGACGTCTAATTCACCTTGCCTTCATGGGACGGGTCCGCCACGCTTTCGAACTTAACAGCAAGCAATACGCTGTGGCGCTTTCGCGCATCCGCGTTACCGAGACGACGGTGGCCGGCGGAGCCGAAAAGACACCGAAGGGTGGGCCCGATGTCTCGGGAACAGGCTTCGCCGTTCTGGATGGTACCTATATCGTCACCGCCAACCACGTCATCGAGGGTGGCAAGGACATTTCCGCTAAATGTGGGGCTGACACCGTCAGGTCGGCATCAGTAATTGCAACTGATCCCGCAAATGACATCGCTCTGTTAAAAGTCGAGCTGCCGATAGCATACCATCTGACATTGGCAAACAGCGGCAGTCTGCAACTGGGCGACAAGGTATTCACCGTAGGTTTCCCGGTTCCCGATCTTCTGGGACTTGAAGCGAAGTATTCGGAAGGTGTGGTGAGTGCCCTTAGCGGTATTCATGGCGCCGCCAACCTTCTGCAGATGACGACGCCCATTCAGCCCGGCAATTCCGGAGGCGCGTTAATTGACAGCGAGGGTCATGTCGTTGGCGTCGTAACGTCAACTGCTGCTGTTGCTTCATTTTATCAGAATGTCCACAGCCTGCCCCAGAATATCAATTGGGCGGTAAAAAGTGATTACCTGCGCCCCCTACTCCCGCGCACCGCGCCTGCCGCAGCCATACAAAAGTCAGGAGAGAAGTTGTCTCCCATCGAGCTTGCCAAACGCGCAGCGTGCTTCCTGGCGGTCACCGGATGATTACCGTGCCTCATCGAGGGATGCGGTCACCCGATAAATCTTGCCGTCGAAAGCCTGGCGAACCCGTGTGACCCAGGCCTCACCGCGCCAGGTCTGGCGCGTTACGACAAGACAGGCCGTGTCCTTGTCCCAACCGACGCGCCTGCTGAGCGACGCCGGCGCGGGTTCGGCGCCGATCTGGGTTTCGACATGCGTCCACGGCACGGTCACCAGAAGCCAATGGCCCGGCGAACGGGTTTCGAAATCGGCGCTTTCCGCTTCGGGAATTGCCATGAGATTTATCCGCCGCTCCTCATAGGCCAGCGGACGATCGGCCGCGTAATGGATGCCGGTGAGCGCCAGGACGGAGCCGCCCTCTTCCACCGTCCGCGACAACAGCTTGAACAGATAAGCTTCTCCGCGCGCCGTGACTTCGACTTCGATATCGGGGATGTCGACAATCGGCGTCACCAGTTGCGGCATTCGGACGAACGAGCCGACCTTCTTGCGCCGCTCGATCAGGCCGTCGGCGACCAGGGCGCCGATGGCCTTGTTCACGGTCATGCGCGCGCATCCGTACTGCCGCATCAGATCGTGCTCGAAGGGAATGCGGTCGCCCGGCCGCAATTCGCCGGAACGGATGCGGCGGTCGATATCGTCGCGAATGACCTGGTACAGCGGAAGCGTCACGCCCGCAGCGCCTTGAGAACCCCGACATAGTCGGCGACGATGCGCGCGCGGTCGACATGAACGCCGCCGGCGACGCGCTTCACGCCCCGGCGCCAGACGCAGTCGATAGCCCTGCCTGAAGAGGCAAACACGTAGCCGTCCAAGATGTCGTCTCCCTGACGGCCCGCCAACGACGGATGGGCCGCATCGAGGCTGACTATATCGGCCGACATCCCCGGCGCAAGCCGCGCCTGCGCCCCCAGGGCCTGGCCGCCGCCGGCCAGCGCGCCTTCGAAAAGGGTCCGGCCCGAACTGCCGCCCGGCCGCGCCAGGCAGTTACGGCCACGCAAGGTCAGGCGCTGGCTGTATTCCAACAGGCGCAATTCCTCGGCCGCGCCGATCAGCACATTCGAATCGGAGCCGATGGCGAAACGTCCGCCTTGGTCCAGGAAGGCTTTCGCCGGAAAGACACCGTCGCCAAGATTGGCTTCGGTGATCGGACACAGGCCGGCGACCGCGCCCGAGGCGGCCAGGCGCCGCACCTCGATATCATCGACGTGGGTCGCATGGACCAGGCACCAGCGTCCATCGACCGGAACGTGGTCGAACAGCCAGGCCACCGGCCGCTGCCCGGTCGCGGCCATGCAGTCCTCGACCTCACGAACCTGTTCGGCGATGTGGATATGGACAGGACCCGCGTGCGCCGCGGCGAGGACGCCGAGTTCGCTTCCGGTGACGGCGCGCAACGAATGGGGGGCGATGCCCAGCACGCCGTCGTCGAGGCACGCCACGTGGCGGTGCGCCGCCGCCATCAGGACAGCGAAGCCATCCACCGAGGTGACGAAGCGCTTCTGGCCTTCGTTCGGCGGCAGTCCGCCAAAGCCCGAATGGGCATAAAAGACCGGCAGCAGGGTCATGCCCAGCCCCGTATCGGCGGCAGCCGCGCACAGGGCCGCCGCCATTTCGGCGGGTTCGGCAAACGGCGTCCCGTCGACGTCGTGATGCAGGTAATGGAATTCACCGACGCGCGTAAAGCCGTGCTCCAGCATCTCCATATAGGTCAGGCCGGCAATAGCGCGCATCTGGTCCGGGCCGATGCGGGCCAGGAAGCGATACATCAAATCGCGCCAGCTCCAGAAGCTGTCGGGCGTTTCCCCTGCCCGCTCGGTCAGGCCGGCCATGGCGCGCTGGAAGGCATGGCTGTGAACGTTGGGGAGGCCGGGAATGGCGATCGCATGACGTTCGTCCGCAGGATTCGGCGCGACGTCCCGTTCAATCGCCGCGATCAGGCCGCCGCTTATGCGCAAGCGGACCCGCCGGCCCCATCCCCCGTCGAGCCAGGCCGTTTCGAACCACAGGTGCCGCTCCATCCGCTCTCCGTCAAAAAGCCTCTTGCCAGCCATTATGTATATACATTATCGATATGTCTATACATATCATCCGCCGAGCCGCCGCCATGCACTGCGACCGAATCTGGACGAATGCCCGCCTGGCTCCCATGATCGTGGACGCCTCTGTCATGGCCGGCGCCGTCATTGCCGCGCGCGACGGCCGCATCGTCCATGCCGGGCCCGCCGCCGCCGCCCCGGCCCTGACGGCGGAAGAGACGATCGATATCGGCGGCCGCCTGGTCACGCCCGGCCTGATCGATCCTCATACGCACCTGGTCCATGCCGGCGACCGTGCCCACGAATTCCGCCTGCGCCTCGAGGGTGCAACCTATGAGGACATCGCGCGCGCCGGGGGCGGCATCGTTTCGACCATGCGCGAGACCCGCGCGGCGTCCGAGGATGAACTGATCCGCCAGAGCCTGCCGCGCCTCGATGCCCTCCTGCGCGACGGGGTGACCACGGTCGAAGTCAAGTCGGGCTATGGCCTGAGCGTCGAGGACGAACTCAAGATGCTGCGTGCCGCACGGCGGCTTGAGGCCCTGCGCCCGGTCCGCGTCGTCACCACCTTCCTCGGCGCCCACGCGCTGCCGCCGGAATTCAAGGACCGGCCGGACGCCTATATCGACCAGGTCTGCGACGCCATGATCCCGGCCGTCGCCGCCGATCGTCTGGCCGAGGCGGTCGATGTCTTCTGCGAAGGCATCGGGTTTTCGCACGGGCAGACGCGCCGCGTCTTCGAGACCGCCCGCGCGCATGGCCTGAAGGTCAAGGTGCACGCCGAACAGCTGTCCAACAGCCACGGGGCGGCGTTGGCCGCCGGTTTCGGAGCCGTGTCGGCTGATCATCTCGAACATCTCGACGCCGATGGCGTCCGCGCCTTGGCCGATGCCGGAACGGTCGCGACGCTCTTGCCCGGCGCCTTTTACTTCACGCGCGAGACCAGGCTGCCCCCGGTGGCCGGGTTGCGCGCCGCCGGCGTCCCCATGGCGCTGGCCACCGACTGCAATCCCGGCACCTCGCCGCTGACCTCGCTGCTTTTGGCGCTCAACATGGCCGCCACGCTCTTCCGGCTGACGGTCGACGAATGCCTGCTGGGCGTGACGCGGCACGCCGCCCGGGCACTTGGCCATCTCGATACCGTCGGCACGCTCGAAGCCGGCAAGGCCTGCGACCTGGCCATCTGGAATGTCGAGCGGCCGGAACAACTCGTCTACCCCATCGGCTTCAACACCTTGGAAGCCCGC
>CAKZJB010000118.1 GCA_936940865.1 uncultured Asticcacaulis sp.
GCTCCTCGGGCAGGTCCTCGAGCTCAGGGCGCGCGAGCAGTCCGGAGGTGCGATCCGTGCGCTTCTCGACCTCGCGCCGAAAATGGCGCGGCGCGTGGCAGCTGACGGGTCGGAGGCCGACACTCCCCTTGAGGAAGTGTCGGTCGGAGACAGGCTTCGGGTCCGTCCCGGCGAGAAGGTTCCCGTGGACGGCACGCTCATTGAGGGCCGCAGTTCAGTCGACGAGTCGATGATCACCGGCGAACCCATGCCCGTGAAGAAGGCCGTGGGCGACAAGGTCACCGGCGCCACGCTCAATCAGTCGGGCAGCTTCGTCATGAAGGCGCTGCGCGTCGGCAACGATACCCTGCTGGCGCAGATCGTCGCCCGCGTCGGCCAGGCGCAGCGGTCGCGCGCGCCGGTGCAGCGCGTCGCCGACATCGTGTCCGGCTATTTCGTGCCGGGCGTCGTGCTGGCGGCCGTCGCCACCTTCGCCGCCTGGATGGCCTGGGGGCCTGACCCGCGGCTCGACCACGCCATTCTGAACGCCATCGCCGTGCTGATCATCGCATGTCCGTGCGCGCTCGGCCTGGCGACCCCCATGTCGATCATGGCGGGAACCGGGCGGGCGGCGCGGGCGGGAATCCTGGTCCGCGACGCCGCCGTGCTGGAGGCGCTCGAAAGCGTCGACACGCTGGTGCTCGACAAGACCGGGACCCTGACCGAGGGACGCCCGAAGCTGATCGAGGTCAAGACGGTGCCTGGCTTCGACGCGACGCGCCTGCTGGCCCTGGCTGCCTCGCTGGAGGCCGCAAGCGAACACCCGATCGCCCGCGCCATCGTCGACGGCGCGCGCGATCGCAATACCCCTCTCCTTGCCGCGGCGGACTTCGACGCACCCGCCGGCAAGGGCGTCACCGGCACCGTCGACGGCGTCCGGCTGGCGCTTGGCAACGCCACGCTGGCCGGTGACGACGGCACACTTGAGAAACTGGCGGCGCCCTTGCGCGGCCAGGGCCAGACCGTGATCTTCGCCCACGCCGACGGCCATCCGGCCGGTGTGATTTCGGTCGCCGATCCGGTCAAGCCGTCCACAGCCGCGGCGCTGACGGCGCTCAAGGCCGAGGGGCTGAAGCTGGTCATGCTCACGGGGGACCACGAGGTCACCGCCAGGGCGGTGGCGGCATCGCTGGGCATCGACGAGGTGCGGGCCAATGTCCTGCCGAACGACAAGGCCGAGGTCGTCGAAGCGCTGACGCGCCAGGGCCGCAAGGTCGCCATGGCCGGGGATGGTGTCAACGATGCGCCGGCGCTGGCCGCCGCCAAGGTCGGCATCGCCATGGGCAACGGCACCGATATCGCCATGGAAAGCGCCGGCATCACCCTGATCAAGGGCGACCTGGGCGGCATCGTCAAGGCCCGGGCCCTTAGCCGGGCCGTCATGCGCAATATCCGCCAGAACCTGGTCTTCGCCTTCGGCTACAACCTGATCGGCGTACCCATCGCGGCGGGCGTGCTCTATCCGGCCTTCGGCCTTTTGCTGTCGCCCGTCATCGGCTCCCTGGCCATGGCCCTGTCCTCGGTCAGCGTCATCGGCAACAGCCTGCGTATCCGCTCCACGCGCCTGTAAAGGCATTGCCCGGCATACCCCTGCGCGGGTATGCCGGGAGGGACCGAAAGCCGCATTTCATTTTGACGTCCTGGAGATTAGACGACCGCCATGGCAAGGTTCTGGGCACGCATTCTGATGGGACTGATATTCGTCTTCGCGACGATATCCTCGCCCCTGCACGCCCAGGTCATGCCCAGCCTGGAACACGCCGCGCCCGGCGCCATATCCACGTCCACGGACGGGATGAGCGCCGAATGCGCCAAGGCCATGGCCGCCGATGCCGCCAGGGCAAAGCCGCACAAATCCATGCCGGACCACGCCGGCGGATGTTGCACTGACGGCTGCAGCTGCCCGCTCAGCCACTGCCCCGCGACGCCGCCCATGCCGGCCGAGGCCGTCCCCGCGCCGGTCCATGACGGCGCCCTGGTCCTGGCTCCGCCGGTGAGCGCGGTGCTGGCCTCTGTCCATACCGACGCGCCGATACGCCCGCCCAGAGCCCGATCCTGACGTCCAGGACCCCCGGGCCCGCGCCTTGCGCCTGCCCGTATTGTCTTTTTTCCAGGATCAGAAACGATGAAACACATGGCATTTACAGTGTTCGTCATGACGACCGTAGCGGTTGCTCCGCTGCTGGCCCATGCCGAAACCCGCGAGTACAATCTTACCATCGGCAGCCGCAACGTCTCCGTCGGCGGTCACGTGACGCCGAAGATCACCATCAACGGGACGTTGCCGGGCCCGACCTTACGCTTCACCGAAGGCGACGACGCCGTCATCCACGTCACCAACACGCTGAAGGAAGACACGTCGGTCCACTGGCACGGCATGATCGTGCCCGGCAGCCAGGACGGCGTCCCCGGCTTCAACGGCTTCGACGGCATCCGCCCCGGCCAGACCTATACCTACCGCTTCCATATCAGCCAGGCCGGGACCTACTGGTACCACGCCCATTCGATGGGCCAGGAACAGGACGGCCTGTTCGGCGGGCTGGTGATAGACCCGGCGCCAGGCACGCCCGATGCGGTGATGACGTCCCCGGCGGACAAGGACTATGTGCTGGTCCTGTCGGACGAGGCCGCTGAGACCGCCAGCCAGATCCAGGCGCACCTCAAGGCCAATGCCGACTATTACCAGTATCATCGCCGCACGGTCGGCGATTTCTTCCATGACGTGGGCACCCTGGGCCTGGGCAAGGCCGTCAGGACGGCCGGCATGTGGGGGAAGATGAACATGCGCCCGACCGACCTGGCCGACGTCGAAGGCTACACCTTCGACATCAACGGGATGTCACCGAAGCAGAACTGGACGGGCCTGTTCACGCGGGGGGAAAAGGTCAGGCTGCGCATCGTCAACGCCGGGGCCATGACCATGTTCGACGTGCGCATCCCGGGGCTCAAGATGACCGTGGTCGCCGCCGACGGCCAGCCGGTCGAGCCCGTCACGGTCGACGAGTTCCGCATCGGCAACGCCGAAACCTATGACGTCATCGTGGAACCGGCCGAGGACAAGGCCTATACGATCGCCGCCGAAAGCCTCGACCGCACCGGTTTCGCGCTGGGAACCCTGGCCCCGCGCGCGGGCATGCACGGAGACATCCCCGAGCCGCGGCCGCGCGCCGTCCTCACCATGGCCGACATGAACATGGCCAGGATGATGAAGGAGGACCCCAATATGGACATGTCCATGATGGACCAGGCGTCCGGCTGGGCCGATCCGCATGCTCCGGCGGGCACGAAGATCCTTGCCTACAGCGACCTGCGATATGCCGGGCAGCAGGCGGATACGCGCGAACCCGACCGCGACATCAAGATCGTGCTCGACGGCAATATGGAGCGCTATATCTGGACGATGAACGGCAAGGTCTTCGATCCGGCCGCGGGCATTCACGTCGCCTACGGCGAGCGCGTCCGCCTGACCTATGTCAACGACAGCATGATGGCGCACCCGATGCACCTGCACGGCATGTTCGTCCAGCTCGACAACGGCCAGACCGCCGCGAAGATGCCCAACAAGCACACCGTCATCGTCCCGCCCGGCCAGACCGTGTCGGTGCTGCTGACGGCCGGCAACGAAGGCACCTGGGCCTTCCACTGCCACCTGATGAACCACATGCTGTCGGGCATGATGACCGACCTGGTCGTAAAGAGGCCGGGCGCACCGCCGCCGGGCGCCGCGGAGGCGATGCCGGCCCCGTCCATGCCCGGCATGGACATGCCGGGTATGGATATGAGCAAGGAGCACGACCATGCGCACTAGGGCCCCCTGCTCCGCGCTGCTGGCCCTGGCGGCGTCCCTTGCCGCCGGGCGCGCTTTCGCCGACCAGCCGCCGGCCATCGACGCCATGGCGAACATGCACAGGGACGGCGTCTATCACACCTTCGTCCTGGAAACCGACCTGTCGCGCCGCCACGGCGCCGATACGGCGCAATGGGACCTGGATGGCTGGATCGGCGGCGACCTCAACAAGCTCTGGCTGAAAAGCGAGGGCGAGATCACCGGCGGCAAGACCCAGAACGCCGAGGCCTGGGCGCTGTACAGCCGCAATATCGCGGCGTACTGGGACGCGCAGGCCGGCGTTCGCTACGATGCCGGGTCCGATCTGCCGGACGCGAAGGCCCACACCTACCTTGTGGGCGGCGTCACGGGCCTGGCGCCCTATGGCTTCGAGACCGAGGCCCATCTGTTCGTCCGCGACGACGGGGCGATCAGCGCCCGTCTGCGCCAGGAGAACGAATGGCTCCTGACCCAGAGGCTGATCATGAAGCCGCGCCTCGAGATCAACCTCAATACCCGCAGGGACCCGGCAGCGGGCCTGGGCGCCGGAATCACCGACGCCAGCCTGGGCTTGCAGACCCGCTACGAATTCCGCCGCGCGTTCGCCCCCTACCTGGATGTTACCTGCCGGCAAAAGTTCGGCGCCACGGCCGGCTACGTCCGGGCGCGCGGAGAAAAGCCCAATGAGACGCGGGTCAGCGCCGGCATCCGCTGGATGTTCTGACTTTCACTTTCGTACAGGGGTACGGACGTGAAAATCCCCGTCCGTACCCCGTCGCGGCGAAGAGGCGGCAAAGGACCGCGTGGGAAAATGCGGTCTTCACGGAAATATTTACGGAAACGCTCCGGCCGGGCATCCTGTCTTTTGAGGAAGACATGATGGACGCAGCACCTCGCCATATCATCGACTGGGTCGGTTCCCAGATACTGCCGCATGAAGGTCATGTCCGGGCATGTCTGCGCCGTGCGCGCATCTCGCGCGACGATGTCGAGGACATCATCCAGGAAGCCTACTGCCGGCTGGCGTCCCTGACCAGCGTCGATCACATCGTGTCGCCCCGGGCCTATTTCCTCACCGTGGCCAAGAACATCGCCCTGGCCCACCTCCGGCGAGCCCGCATCGTCCACATGGAAAGTATGGACGAGATCGAGCGCTTCGACGTGTTGAGCGACGATCCCTCGCCCGAGCAAATCATTTCGGGCCGCGCAGAACTGGCGCGCCTGCAAACCCTTATCTCATCCCTGCCCGACCGCTGCCGGCGCATATTCGTCATGCGCAGGGTCGAAGGCCTGCCCCAAAAGGAGATCGCACGAATTCTGGGACTTAGCGAAACGACCATAGAGAACGATGCCGCCAAAGGGCTGAGACTCATCATGCGGGCCATATCTTCGGATGACAAACGTTCCCGTTCCCGGAAGGAGGCGAGGCGCGATGCCGGCATCCAGCGAAACTAGCGAGCAGATCGAAGCGGCCGCCGCCATTTGGGCGATGAAGGACCGGCCCCTGAGTGCGGAAGACGAAGCGGAGTTGCGGGAATGGCTGAGCGGCGACACGCGCCGGCGCGGGGCGCTTTTGCGCGCGCAGGCAACCCTGTCATCCCTGGACCGGGCTCAGGCCCTGGGCCCCGGCGAGCGTTGGGAAGGCCCAAAACCGTTGGTTCCGGTCAGGTTGTCGCGCCGCGACCTTTTGATAGCGTCGGGCGCCGCGTCGGGCCTTTCGGCGGCGGGTCTTGCCGGCTTCTTCCTCGGGCGGCACAATGATAAAATGACGACCGCGATCGGCGAAATCCGTCACCTGCCGATGAGCGACGGATCGGTCGCCACCATCAATACGGACAGCTCCATTCAAGTCGACATGACGGCGGAACGCCGCGTCGTCGACCTGGTTCGCGGCGAAGCCTGGTTCAAGGTCGCCAAAAACAAGAAGCGGCCCTTCATTGTTGTCGCGGGGATGGCGCGCGTTCAGGCCGTCGGGACAGCCTTCTCCGTCCGGCGTCTCGATGATCGAACCGAGGTGCAGGTGACTGAAGGCACGGTCAAGGCGTGGCAGGAAGGCGGTGACAAGCCGCCCATCTGGCTTAATGCCGGCGACACCGCCGTGCTGACGCCCCAAGGACACGTTACCCGCAACCACGCACCCCAGGCCATCGAGGACGCGCTGGCATGGCGGGACGGCCAGATCGCGCTCACCGGACAGTCCCTGGGAGCCGCGGCGGCCGAATATAACCGCTACAACCAGACCAAGATCGTTATCGAAGATCCGGAACTTGCCGGAGAGCATCTTCTTGGCCGCTTCAATGCCGACGATCCGGAAGGATTCTCCGATGCCATAGCCACGGCGTTTGATGCCGACGTCCGCCATGTGGACAAGACAATTTATATCGGCAAAAAAAATTGACGGTTTTGTTACGGAACCGGTTCGCCCGGCCATCCTCCTAAATAGAGGGCCACGGAAGGCTCTTTATAAGGCGCAAGATCGCCAGCAGGAGGAAAAAAGTGAAAACCCCGCATATGGGCCGCCTTGGTGGTCCCCTTTGTCTTGTCGGCACGACCGTGCTTCTGGCTTCGGCCATGCCCGCCCAGGCCCAGGTGAAGACGTTCAATATTCCGGCCCAGCCGGCGCAGTCCGGAATACCGCAATTCGCCCAGCAGGCCGACATGCAGATCGTCGTCCCCGAAAAGCTGGCCGTCGGTCAGACCACCTCGGCCGTGCAAGGCACCATGCCGGTGCAGACCGGCCTGCGCCGCCTTCTGGCAGGCACAAGCCTGACACCGGTTACCCAGCCAGGCGGCGCCGTCATTCTGATCAAGGCCAGCCTGGAGTCCGCGTCCGGCGCCGACGCCGCCCGGGCGACGCCGTCCGCGACGGCGGCCGACGCTCCTGCGGCTCCTCCCGAAACAGCCGAAGTGGTCGTCAAAGGGACCCGCGGCGCCCTTATCAAGGCGCGCGATATCAAGCGCCGCGCGTCGAATATCGTCGAAAGCATCGTCGCCGAAGACATCGGCAAGATGCCCGACACCAACCTGGCGGAATCAATTCAGCGCATCCCCGGCGTCGCCATGACGCGCGAAGGCGGCGAAGGCCGCAACATAACCCTGCGCGGCTTTTCCCCCGATTTCACCCGCACCACGCTGAACGGCATGGAAGTGCCGGCCAGCTCCGACGGCCTCGATTCGGGCGGCGTAACCCTGAACGCCGGCCGCGCCTTTGACTTCCACCTGTTCGCCGCCGAACTGTTCAACCGGATTGACGTGCAGAAGACGCAGAAGGCCTCGACCGAGGAAGGCGGTATCGCCGGCACGGTCGACCTCTATTCCGGCCGTCCCTTCGACTATAAGGGCTTCACCCTGTCGCTCAATGCGCAGGACGACTATAATTCGCTGACGAAGAAGAACGATCCCCGCCTGGCCTTCCTGGTCAGCGACACCTTCCTGGACGGCAAGCTGGGCGTGCTGTTCTCGGCCGCCATCGCCAACCGTACCGTCCACCAGGAGGGCTATTCCAGCGTGCGCTGGACATCGCCCTTTCAGAACGGCGACACATGGTACGACGCCGGCACGGTGGTGAAGGGCACGCCGTCCGATTACTGCGGCGCGGCCGATGCTCTGAACTGCCTGTGGGCGCCGCGCCTGCCGCGCGCCGACTGGTTCGGCAACGACCAGAAGCGTGTCGGCTTCACCGGCTCGATCCAGTACAAGCCGAACGAAAACGTCCTGATCACGCTCGATGCCCTGCATTCGAACCTGCTCAACGACCGCTACAGCGCCAACTCGATGGAATGGCTGCTGACGCACGGCGCGCCGGGCAACTATACCGGCCAGACGCCGCTGTCCTTCACGGTCGGCGCCGACGGCACCACCATCGAGGCGGCGGCCTTCGACAACGTCACCTCGTGGTATGAAAGCCGGCATCAGAAGTCGAACTCGAACTTCAACCAGCTGGCGCTGTCGGGCCGCTTCCGACTGACCGACAAGCTGACCATCGAGGCCATGGCGGGTACAGCCTCCGACCACGCCAACCGCACCGAACTGCGCTTCTACAGCCGCTCGATACCGCACTATTATGCCTACGACTACACGGCCAGCGGCAATCGGTACGTTCCGGTGATCAGCTTCGGCACATACGATCCGAACAATTTCAGCAACTACGTCAACGCCCTGACCGCGGCCAACCAGATCAACCACGACAACAAGGACAACGTCACATCGAAGATCGACGCGACCTGGCGTGACGAAAGCTTTTCGATCAGGGCGGGCCTGAGCTACAATGACCGCAAAGTGACCTTCGACCAGGGCAACGGCAACTTCCCGTTGTGCCGACGGCCTATCTCAAGGCTTTCCCCTATTCTGAATTCGGCAGCGGACTTAAGGGCGGCGCGACGCTTCAGCCCTTCCCGGTAATCGACTTCGACGCCATCGCAAAATCGAACCTGGTGTCGACGGCCTATGTCATCGATCCCTCTCTCGGCTGGCGCGTCGGCGAAGAAACCTATGGCGGCTATGTCGAGATCAACAGCGAATATACGGTTGCCGGCATGCGGCTGCGCTCCAATACGGGCATCCGCTACGTCAAGACCAACGTGACCTCCGAAGCCGTGGTCGCCGGCACGCCGGTCAAGCAGAAGAACAGCTACGACAACTATCTGCCGTCGCTGAACCTGGCGCTGGACGTGCGCGACGACGTAGTCGCCCGCTTCTCGGTCGGGCGCAGCATGACGCGTCCGGGGCTGAGCTCGCTGAACATCGCCGGCCCTCAATTCGGGTATACGACGCGCACGGTGGGCAATATCGGCAACCCGGCCCTCAAGCCCTACGAGTCCAACGACACCGATCTCGGCGTCGAATGGTATTTCGGCAAGGAAGGCCTGCTGGCGGTGGGCCTGTTCAACAAGAACATCGTCCGATCGCTGAAGACCCAGGTCGTAACCAAGATGATCGACCCGTCCTTCTGGCCGGCCATCTATGCCGACCCGAAATACGACCCATCGTACAATGCCGACCCGGCCAAGGTCCCCTATACCTTCACCATCCCGGTGAACGACGACGCCGGCAACACGGTCAAGGGCTTCGAACTGACCTACAACCAGGGCTTCACCTTCCTGCCGGGGGCCTGGTCGAACCTCGGCGTCGCGTCGAACTTTACCCACGTCTCGGCCAAGGACTCCACGGGCCTTTCCCCGAATTCGTACAACGCGACCCTCTACTACGACACGCCGAAGTACGGCGTCCGCTTTTCTGTCAACAAGCGCGACGACTACCTTCTGAGCGAACCCGGCGGCAACGGCCATGTCCAGGAGCGCAAGTACGGCCCGACCCACGTCGATTTCGCCGCGCACTACGATCTCAACAGGAACATCACCCTGACGTTCGAAGGCATAAACATCACCGACGAGGTCGAGCGCATCTACGGCACCGGCGATACCGGGACCATGGACCTGACACGGGAATATACCCACACCGGCGCCCAGTGGCTGTTCGGTATCCGGTACCGGAACTAGGATAGGCGTCCCTCCGCCGATTGACGGCGGAGGGACGGTCCCGGTGACATTATGAAAGCTTTTGCTCCCCTCGCCCTGGCTTTGACGACGCTCGGCGCCTGCAGCACACCTCCACCCGGGCTGCGGGCGGTCGATGACAGCTATACGATCTCGCAGCGCTGGGCCGGCTACAAGGACAGGTATCCCGGCATCGCTTTGCCGGTTTCCACCTTCCAGTCCGGGCAGCAGGTTCTGTTCGACCGGCGCTACAAGACAATCGGGCCGCGCGAATTGCGCATCGATGTTTTCCTGCCCGCCGCGGCGACGTCGAAACATCAGGGCCTTGTCCTCGTCCATGGAGGCGCATGGCGTTCGGGCTCGAAGTCGCATTTTTATGCTCTGGCCAATCTGTTGGCGCAGCGCGGCTATGCGGTTTTCCTGCCGGAATACCGGCTGGCGCCCGAAGCCCGCTATCCGGCGGGGCTGATCGACGTCAACGACGCCATCGCCTGGGTGAAGGTCCACGCCGGCGAATTCGGCATTTCGCCGAACAAGCTGGCCCTGGGCGGCGCATCGTCGGGCGGACAGATGGCCGCGCTTCTGGCTTACAGTGACGGGGAAGCGTCATTCAAGTCGGCTGCGGCCAACGACACCTCGGTCAACGCCCTGGTCGATATCGACGGCGTGCTCGATTTTACCACCCCCATGGCCTTGCATTACGAAAACGCCGCCGGCCCGAAGTCTCCGGCGGCCCGGTGGCTGGGCGGATCGTACGAACAGGCGCCCCGGCTGTGGAAGGAGGCGAGCGCCGCGACGCATATAGGTGACAAGGCCCCGCCGACGCTGATCCTCAGCAGCGGCCTGGAACGCTTTACCGCCGGAAGCGACGAAGTGCGCGATGCGCTGGAACGGCGCGGCATCCTCTACCAATTCTTCGCCTTCCACGATGCCCCCCATGATATCTGGTTGTTCGACCCCTGGCTCAGCCAGATCGCCGACCATGTCGACGCCTTTCTGCAGATCGAGGCCCGCTGATGAAGACCGCATATCTGACTGTCCTGGCGCTGATGGCGGCCGGCGCCTCGCACGCCGCCGACATCCGCTACACCGTAAAACCGGAATGCGGCGCCGCCCCGCGCTGTTACACCAGCGTCCAGGCCGCACTCGACGCCTCGGCGAAGGACGACAGCGGAAAATGGGCCGTCGTCGATATCGCGCCCGGCCACTATCATGAAAAGGTGACGATCAGCCGCGCGAAGACGAAGCTGGCCGGGCATGGCGCCGACCGGACGCGCATCGAGTTCGACGCCGTAGCGCAGACCGCCGGACACTATCACCGCAGCAACTGGGGCACGCCGGGCTCCGCCACCGTCACCGTCGATGCCGAAGACGTCAACATCTCCGGCGTCACGATCGAAAACAGCTATGATTTCCTGGCTAACGACGCGCTGCCGGCAGGCGACCCGAAGAAGATCTCCAACTCCCAGGGCGTCGCGTTGCTGGCCGATATCCACAGCGACCGCGTCATGGTGTTGAACGCATCGCTGATCGGCAATCAGGACACGCTTTTTGCCAATGGCAAGCGCTTGCTGGTCCGCAAGAGCCTTATCTCGGGCAATATAGATTTCATCTTCGGAAATGGCGGGGTGCTGATCGAGGACAGCACGATCGAAAGCCGCCGCCGCGCCACGCCGTTCGTGCCAGGGGAATTTCAGTCGTTCATCACAGCGCCGTCGACGCCGTTGTCGCAGGAGATCGGCATCGTCATCTACCGCTCGCGCCTGACGCGGGAAGCCGGCGTGCCCGACGGCTCGGTCGCGCTGGGGCGGCCGTGGCATCCGACGACCACCTTCCCCGACGGTCGCTACGCCGACCCGAACGCGGTCGGCCAGGCCTCTTTCATCGACTGCTACATGGACGCGCATATCCGCAACGATCATTGGACCGAGATGGCCGGGACGGCGCGCGACGGCACCAAGACGGCACGTTTCCAGCCGCAGGATTCACGCTTTTTCGAATCCGGGTCGTTCGGGCCCGGCGCTGCGCACACGGATATCGGCATAAGATGGGCGGAGACGCCCGACATTGGGCACATCCGCGCCGTTTTTTTCCATGGCTGGAACGACGCCACGCAATAGCAACGCCGCTTTTTCCCGTTAAGCGGCGGAACCTTGGATCGGAGCGGCGCCAAACGCCATTCCGGTCTGCCTTTTATTCGCGGCCGGATCCGGAGAGGCGACAAGCTCGGTGCATGGCGCCGGTTATGTCCAAAGCCGCAAGACGCTGACTTGATACCCGTTTTTTCAGCTCAATCGCCGTTGGCAAGACATGCGCTTCCCAGGCATCGGCGGCTTCACGACGCGCCTGCCTGCGTGATTGCGGTCATCAGCTTGTCGAAGTCCACGGGCTTGTAAAGGACTTCGAAATCGCTTGATGCCGTTGTCGCCGCCTGGATTTCGCCCGTCAAAAGGACCGCGGGAATCCGGACGCCGGCATGGCGCCGCAGATCGACGATCAAATCCCGGCCATTTCCGTCGGGCAAGCGCAGATCCGAAATAATCACCGACGGCAGGAACCCGTTATCGATGACGGCAATCGCCGCTTCGCAGGTGCCGGCCGATACGACTTCGCAATTCTCCATGCGCAGCAGCATCGCCATCGAGTCGGCGACCGCGGGCTCGTCATCGACAAGCAGCACTTTCAGCCGGCGCTGGATCGGCCCCGGGACATCCCCTGCGGCATTGCCCGTGTCGGCGCCGGCCGGGCGGTGCGCTTCCGGGATGAAGACGCGAAATGTCGAACCCACCCCGCTTTCGGAACTGACCTCTATGCGATGCCCGAGGCTTTGGGCGATCGCCCGCACAATGGACAGACCCAGTCCCAGGCCTTTGGTTCGGTCTCGCGCCGGGTTGTTGATCTGGACAAAGGGATCGAAGATCCTTGAGGTCGCATCGGCGGGAATGCCGATGCCTGTGTCGCGGACGCTGATCTCGACCATGCCCGCCTTGCGGGCGCCACTGACAGTGACTTCGCCATGGGCGGTGTAGCGAATGGCGTTGGAAACCAGGTTCGCAAGGACACGGTCGAGAAGCGCCGGATCACTGTGCCCGACGCATGCCTCGCCGGCCAGACTGAGCCCGATGCCCTTGGCCTGGGCCATGGACTGGTGCGTCGTGACGACGGCCTCGATGAGTTCCCGGACGTCGAAGTCACATTTTTGGGGCGTGATGGCGCCGCCTTCAAGCCGTGACAAGTCCAGCAGCGTATCCAGAATGTCCGCCATCGCCTGCAATTGAATCTTGCAGCGGTCACAGATGGCCTCGACGTCGGGATTTTCAGCCCGGCGGCGCAGAATGGACAGGTAGGACAAGGTGGCCTGCAGGGGTTGGCGAAGATCGTGCGCTGTCGCGGCGAGGAATTGCGATTTCAAGGCCGCGTTGCGCTCGGCGTCGTCGCGGGCAATGGCAACCTGTTGCGTCCTTTCCCGGACCCTTGCCTCAAGCATTTCATGGCTTTTTCGCAACGCGTCTTCGGCCTTGGCGCGTTCGACCGCAGCCCATGTCCGCTCCGCGACCTCGCCGAGCAGGGCGATTTCCTCCGCCGTCCAGTGGCGCGGACGGCCGACATGCACGAACAGGTAGGCAAGAAAACGCCCTTCCTTGACCAGGGAATGCGCGATCGCGGCGCCGATGTGCAGCGGTTTCCAGTTGGCAAGGTCGGTCGTGGAAATTCGACTGTCGTTCAAAACATCATCAATGACAACGGGTTTTTCCGCACCGAATTCCTTCGCCAGAAACTTACCGAATGCGTCCAGGTGATAGCGGCCGACCAGCGATTCCGTGCCCGGCCGGCACCAATCCCGTTTCAGCACCGCAATCGCATCGGCACCCTCACCTTCGATTTCGGCATAGCCGACGCGGTCGACGTCGAGATGGTTGCCCACCAACCGGCTTGCCGTCTCCTGTATGACAATGGGATTCGCAACGCTTCTCAGGCCGTCGGCCAGTTCGAGAAGGAAGGCCTGGCGTCGTGCTCCGGCCTCAAGCGCCACTTCAGCACGCTTGCGCTCGGTAATGTTCTCGAACGCGGCAAGGACGGTTCGGCTGCCGGCGCCGCCGACCCTCGACGCATGGACGCGGCTCCAGCGATCTAGGTCCTTGACATAGTTCTCGTAACTTTCCGGCCGGCCGGTTTCCGCCACGCGCGCATACAGATCGAGCCAGTACTGCTCGAAGTTGGGCAACAGGCTTCGGACGCTTTTTCCGATGACTCCACGCAGCGGGCTCTGCTGGTCGAAGGCCGTGTTCGTCATCAAAAATATGAAATCACGGCAACGGCCGCCATCATCGAAAACGAGATCAAAGACACAAATGCCTTGATTGCTGTTATCGAACGCAGCCTTGTACAAATGATGATATTGCGCCGGATCCTCGTTAACCGGGCCTCGCGGCGACTCCGTCTGTTCCATGTGCCTGTCCCTGACCAGCAACGTTCCCCCCGCGGGTGGAGCGAGGGCATTTATACCGACGGTCAAAGAGAATGACTGTCGGTATTCGTTTTTTTCAGCGCAAACGCCGCATGGCTCGCCGCCCGCGAAGCGTTGTCCTGACGCTTCGCTCTTTCAGGACCACGAAGCG
>CAKZJB010000119.1 GCA_936940865.1 uncultured Asticcacaulis sp.
CCGGGTTCGGACACCCAGGCCCTGCCGCGACGGCCGCGGCCGCCGAGCTGGCGGCAGAGCGCCGCACCGAGGAACAGGTGCAGCGGATGAAGACGGCGCTGGACGTCATGGGCCGCGAGACCCTGGCGACCGAGACGGGGCGGCTGGCCGACCTCGATTTTCACAAGACGCTGCTGATGGCGACGCGCAATGAGGTCCTGGCGTCGCTCAACAGCTCGATCGCCGCCGCCATCGCCTGGTCGACGCGATTGAAGTCGACCGATCCCAAGGACGCGCGCGACAGCTGGCCCGACCATGCCCGCGTCTATGAGGCGATCGCCGCGAAGAACCCGCGCGCCGCGCACTGGGCGATGGAGTCGCTGGTCCGCTTCGCGCTGGAAGACACGCGGCGCTCGCAGCGCCGCCGGCTTCAGTCGGACGACGCCTGACCCGCCTTGAAGGTCAGCACCAGGACATCGCGATAGCCGGGCCGGCCGGGATCGGCCGGGGTCACTGCCGTGACGCCGTGCATGACGCGATGATCGTCGACGAAGACGGCGTCCATCGGCGCCGCCAGCGTAAAGGCGCCCAACGGCGTGCCGTCGGGAGCGGCAATCGAAGTCACCCCCTGTTCAAGGTTGACGCGGTCGATCAGCATGACGCACACCCAGTCGACGCCGTCGCGGTGCATGCCTTCGGGCGTAGGCTGGCCGGCCTCGCCCGGCGTCGCCTCGATGCGGAACTGGTGCATTTCGACGCGGTAAGGCAGGGCGGGATCAAGGGCGAAGACGTCGCGGCAGGCCGCCGTTACGGATTTCAGGACCGGGCTTGCGGCGATCTCGGGCTTGACTTCGGTGAACCAGCGTTCGATGCCGCCGTTCAGGCTGTTGTAGTCGCGGCTCTGGTAATGCGGCTGGTGCGGCAGCCGCTCGAGCGCGCCGTCTCTCAGGCTGAACACCGCGTGCCGACGCCGGCGATAATGCCCGCCGTCGGCCATGTACCGGTCGAGGTCGAGCGCATTCCAGCTGTCGGCGAAGGCTGAAAAATCATGCATCGACACCGCGCCGAGATGCCCGCGCATCTCCTCCGCCGGCACGATGGCGAATCCGGACGCGCGGACCTGATCGCGAAGGCTGTCGGACATGATGGGCTCCTGGGCGCCGGCCTGGGCGCCGGTGCCCGACATATAGGAAATCGTCCTGAAAATTCAAAGCCCTGACGCAACTATTCGATAACAATGCGGCCGTCGATGGCGCGGTTGGGCGCGTGCTGGCGGGCCTCGATCAGATAGCCGGCCGGGTCGATCGACAGCAGCCAGTCCATGGCCTCGTGATAGTCGGTGAAATGGCAGATGATCTCGTCGGGAAAATGCCCGGTCGCGGCGGGGACGCGGATGGTCACCGTTGGATCGAAGCTGACCACGGCGATGCGCGCGTGGAAAATCTGGCCTTCCGTCAATGCCGCCCAGCGGCCGGCCATGGCCTTTACGGTCTCGGGGCGCAGGCGCTCGTCCCAGCGGCGAAGGTCGAACAGACGATTGTACGTCCAGGGCGCGGCAAGTTCGCCCAGCGCCGCGAAAACTTCGTCGACAAAGGTCTCCGGGGCAAGAGGGCCGATCGGCCGGAAAACGATGACGCGGCGATCGGTGTCGATAAAGCGATGGAAGCGATGACTGGCGTCCATGATGTCCTCGATTTTGCACTGCAACCTGACTGCGACAGGAGCACGCGCTTACCGTTAATGGCGGGTAAAGATCGCGGCGTTCAATGCCGCTTTTCGCGCCCTTGGTTCTCTTGGGAAACCCATGTGATATCCTTGCAACGCAAGGCATTGGCAGAGTCCGGAATGTGGGACGTCGACGTGTCCTGCAATTCCGGGCGGCGCGCCTGTCGCGGCGCGGCATCCATGCAGGCCCGGCGCCGATCACGAAATTCGCATATCGGGAAACCCAATGTGAAACAATTTGTATGATTTGGGACTTGAGTTTGTGTGCGCCGCACCATATTTTCGGACGGTCAGCGTTGAACTTGTTCCGCTGGCAGCCCATTCCTGGGCGTTTCCTCCCTGTAAACTTGGCCGCGCGCAAGCGCGGCCTTTTTTTTCGCGCGGGGGGCCGGGCAAGCTTTACCGCAGGGCGGCCGAAGCCTAAGGTCCGGCGCATTCCGGTGATGCGGAGGTCCGTCCATGCGTCTGTGGTTTATCGCCCTTTTCTGGCTTGTCGCCGGCGCCGCGACGGCGCAACCCATGGCCGCCCTTGAGCAGGGCCGTGTGACGGGCGTGCAGGACAACGGCATCGACCGCTTCATGGGCCTGCCCTATGCGGCGCCGCCTGTCGGGGATCTGCGCTGGGCGCCCCCGGCGCCCGCACCGGCCTGGGACGGCACGCGCGACGGTTCCAAGGCGCCGCCGAAATGCCCGCAGAGCGCCAGCGGCCTCGCGGCCGGTACCGAAAGCGAGGACTGTCTCTATCTCAACCTCTATCGCCCGTCGCAACCCGGCTCCTATCCGGTCTATGTCTATGTTCATGGCGGCGGCGCCGTGGCCGGCTCGGCCAACGACCTCGATGGTTCGGCCCTGGCGCGCCAAGGCATCATCGTCGTCACCATCAATTACCGCCTGGGCGCGCTCGGTTTCCTGGACAGCACGCTTGTTTCGCCCGATCGCAATGGCGGCAACTATGCGCTGCTCGACGTCATCGCCGCGCTCAAATGGGTACGGCGCAATATCCGGGACTTCGGCGGCGATCCCGACCGGGTCACGATCGGCGGCGAGTCGGCCGGCGGCACGATCGTCTGCCCCGTCATGATGGCCCGGGAAGCCCGGGGCCTGTTCCGCGCCGCCATCATTTCCAGCGACGACTGCCTCCACGACGTCGACACGGAAAAGGCCGCGTGGCGCCGCGCCGTGGCCCTGGCGAAAAAGCTTGGCTGCGGCGATGCGGCCTGCCTCAGGCAGAAGACGCCCCTGGAGCTCGTAACGGCCGGCGGCGAAGCCAACCCGACCGTTTCGGCGTCGGGGCTGGTGCCGGATTTCGGCTACAACCGCGTGGCCGGCGGCGACTGGCCGGCCGTGCCGATGCTTATCGGGTCGAACCACGACGAGGGCCGGGCCGGGGGCAAGAGCTATCTCGGCTATGACGCCGCCCACTATACCGACTGGCTGCACCGCCTGATGCCGCCCGACCAGGCCGACAAGGTCCAGGCGGCCTACGCAGGCGAGCACGCCGGCGATCCGCACGAAATCGCCTACAAGATCAGCGCTATCCTGACCGACAGCGGCATGCGCGGCTATGGCGGCTGCTCCAACCTGCGGCTGGCGCGCAATGCGGCGCGGACGGCCCCGGTCTGGTACTACCAGTTCGAGGACCCGTCGCCGCCCTATGGCGACGGCAAGCTCGATTTCCAGTTCGGCGCGGCCCACGGTTCCGACGTGCCCTTCCTGTGGCCGGGCGCGCGCTACGCCCGCGACGCGGCGCGCTTCACGCCGCAGGAACGCCGGTTGTCCGAAGACATGCTGGAAGCCTGGGCCGGGTTCATCAAGACCGGCCGGGCCGGCTGGCCCAGCCTGACGCCGGACGGGGGGCGGTACATGGCCTTCCGCACCGACGGCAGCCATGTCGCGCCGCTGGAGGCCGTGGCGGACCTGCACAAATGCGCCCTGTGGGAAGCCTATCCCTGGGTGCTCGACCGCGGCTGACATTAGCACTTTGTTCGGCAATCGCGCCTACCTTTCCGCTAAAACCGACGGAAAATGACACCGGTTGCATTTAAGCCGGAACAGCCATAAATCTGTCGCCGACATAGACAGTCGCCCGGCGCGCATTCGCCGGTACAGGGAAAAACACATGATAGACGCCCACCGCCGCAAAGCCGCCCTGTGCGCCAGCCTCCTCGCGCTTGCCGCCGTGCCCGCCGCGACGCAGGCGGCCGACAACGGCGGGCTTTTGTTCTACCTGTCGGCCGACAAGAGCCTGACCGCCGACTACGCGAAGGGCGAGGCCGTTCCGAACTTCAACACCAAGGTCGACCTGGTCGGCAACGGCTTCGCGGGCGGGGCCTTCGCCACAGCCGACGACAACGTCTTGAGCTGGAAGGCGCCCGGCAATATCTACGCCCAGCGCGGGACCCTGTCCTTCTTCTGGCGCTCGCGCACGCCCGTCGGCCGCGCGCCCTTCGTCCTGTTCCGCGTCGGCTATGCCGACCACACCTCATGGGACATGGTGTGGCTGCGCATCGACTATAATGGCCACGGCTACGACGCCTTCGTTACCGACAACAATCTGGCGCGCGTGCGCGTCTCTTATCGGCTCGATGAACTGCCCAAGCCCGACGCCTGGCAGCACATCGCCGTGTCGTGGGACGAAAACACCGGCATCAAGCTCTATGTCAACGGCAAGCTGGCGGCGCACAAGGACCAGGTTGCCGTGCTCGACAGCGGTCTCGACCAGTTCGGCACCGCCGCCCGCGCCGTCAGCCCGCACCAGGTGATGAGCCGTTACAACTTCATGCGCGGCTCCGACTATGACGAGTTCCGCATCTACGACCACGCGCTCGACGACGCCCAGATCGCGGCCCTGGCGAAGAACCAGGTCCCCGACGTGCCGGCCCAACCCTCGGGCAATCTGACCGATGCTGCCACGCTTGCCGAATGGAACCTGCGTTACGGCTGGAACCGCGCGGGCGACGCCCCCGTGGAACTGACCGCGCCGGTCACCGCCATCCGCAAGGTCGAGTTCGCGGACGCCCGTGACATCAAGGAATTCATGTACAAGGCGACCGACGGGATCAGTGAGACGACCTGGCCGGGCGTCTACAACCGTTCGCGCCTGCCGGGCCGCAACGACTATTTCACGCTGCCCGACTGGAATGTCTATGTCGATGGCGGCCAGACCCTGACGCTCACCCTGCCGGACGAGCCGTGGAACCATGTCGAGCTGCAGGGCGCGGCCTACGGTACCCTGACCTGGGCGGCCGACGACAAGGCCGCGCCCGCTGAGATCGCCAAACGCGCCAAGGATCAGGAACGCACCTTCTGGCAGTTCCCGGCCGAGAAGACCGGCGGCGTTTTACGCTTCAACAACATCGCACAGGAAACGCCGATCCAGGAGATTGCGGCCTACGACGTCAAGCCCGGCGCGGTGCCGCCGGGCACGGTGACGCAGACCTATACGGTGCGCGCCAATGCGCAGGCGGATTCCCCGGACCTCAGCGACCTCAACGCCTTTATTGCCGGCCGCTATGCGCCGGATGCGCGCCAGACCGTGGTCGCGCTGCCCGACGCCGCGCCGTCGCGGCCCAAGCCCAGGGATACAGGCGCAAAACTGCCGCTGGTCCACGTGCTGATCCCGTATGAGTATGGCGCCTCGCCCGCCAATTTGATGCTCTACCGCTCGTGGGGCTATGGCTGGGAAAACATGCACGACGGCCTCGACGGCATCGCGCTCGACCTGCCCGCGCTCAAGGTCAGGCCGGGGTCGAACGGTCTCTTCCCGCTCAACATCCAGGTCAAGGATCCCCTGTGGCCCGAGCGGAACATGCTTGACATCAATGTCTCGGTGAAGCCGGGCGAGGCCAGGACCGTCTGGCTCGACCTGCGCGACCGCATCCTGCCGAACAAAAGCGTCTACCTGACGCTGGCCGGCGGCGGCCAGGACTTCGATGCGCAGGCGCTCGACGGCATGAAGGTCAGGCTCATCTTCAAGGACCGCAAGGCGGCGCTGAAGGAGCACATCGCCGACCGCCTGAACCAGGTGAAGGACAACTGGGGCTTCCTGGTCGAGGAGCACACGGCCTCGAAGCGCGAAAAGCTTTATGAGCGCGTCGTCGCCGATGCCGGCGACCTGCTGCGCGTCGACCCCGACAACGCCATCGCCCGCGAATACTGGACCGACATCACCTTCGGCAGCCAGGGCCAGATGGCCTATACCATGCCGGCCACGCCACCCGGCATCCCCTCCTGGGCCTTCCGGCAGCTGGAGGACCTCAAGGGCGTGCGCCACTTCGTCAACTGGTGGATCGACAACCGCCAGTCGGACTATGGCGACTTCGGCGGCGGCCTGTCGGACGATTCCGATTTAGTGGAACAGTGGCCGGGTCTGGCCCTGATGGGCGTCGATTCCGAAAAATTGCGCGTATCGCAGATGCGCGTCGCCGACGCCATCTACCGCAACGGCATGTTCACCAACGGCCTGTCGACCATCATGACCGACGAACTCCATACCTATGAGGAGGGGATCAACACCAATTCGGAAGCCATGTATATGAACTATGGCGATCCGAAGGTGGTGGAACGGCTGATGACGACGGTCGCGGCCTATGACCGCATCATCTCGGTCAATCCGGCCGGGCACCTGCACTTCAACACCAACTGGTACAGCGGCGCCGACAGCTATCGCGAGGGGCCGTGGGAATGGGGCAAGTCCTATTCGTATCTCGTCCTGCACCCGGCTATCCTGATGGGCGAATATAATGGCGATCCCACGGGCAAAAAGTTCGTCACCGGGCTGTCCGACGGCATCATCGCCCACGGCAAGCCCGACGCCCAGGGCATCATGACCTATCCCGACGAGATCAACTGGCGCACCGATGCCACGAAGGGCGAGCTGCCGGCGGGCCAGTCGCCGATGCAACTGAT
>CAKZJB010000120.1 GCA_936940865.1 uncultured Asticcacaulis sp.
GAAGTACGCGCTGCCGTATTTCGACAAGTTTGGATCACTGCATGCGATCGACGCCGAGCTTAACAACAGACCCACGCGCGACACCGTCCATCGTGTCGTACCGTGGCTGCGCTGCTCAACTGGCGTCATTGTTGCCAAGCTGGTCAGGCGCCCTGACTACCCACGCCTGACCAAAATCTACACCGATGTCATGCGCAAGCAGGACAAGGGATTCTATCTGCGGAACTTCGAAGCTCTGCTGAAGTCGCTTGAGGTTATCGGACTGGAATCCGAGATGGACAGGGACTTGCTCCATGACTAATCACGTGCATCTCCTGGCGACGCCTGTCGAAACCGATGGCATCTCTCGTCTTCTGCAAGGCGTTGGGCGGCGCTACGTTCAATTCGTCAACACCAGCTATCGGCGCAGTGGCACGTTATGGGAAGGGCGGCACAAAGCCAGCCTGATTGACGCCGAGCATTACCTGATGGCTGCTATCGCTACATCGAACTCAACTCTGTTCGGGCCGGGATGGCGGGAAAGCCTGGCGACTATCCGTGGTCAAGCCATGCGGCCAATACCCAGGGCAAGCAAGACGATCTTGCCCAGCCTCACGACGTCTATCTGGCTCTTGGTCGCAACGAAGATGATCGGCAACGCGCCTACCGGGAGCCGTTCCGCCAGGAGTTGGAGGCGGCCGATGTCGCCAGCCTACGCAACTCGGTCAACCTATGCGTCCCGGTGGGCAACGACAAGTTCAAGGCCCGGATCGAGCGCCGCTTGAAGCAGCGGATCAGTTACCGTCCACGAGGGCGGCCGAGAAGGGAGCCAGCGGAAGGAGGGCAACGGAATGGCTGAATATTTACTCCGACCCCTTTTATTCCGCAACGACGTCGGCACCTTGCATGGCCTGCTGCGCGCCGGCACCGGCATCGGCCAGGTGATGGAACTGGGCGTGGAGCCGTACCTGGCCGACGGCAGCCTGGTGGTGTTGTTCCCGCAATGGTGCGATGAGCGCTTTCCCTTGTACGCGCTTTATCCCCACCGGCAACTGCGGCCGGTGAAGGTGGGCGCTTTTCTCGACTTCGTGTCTGCGTTGACCGGAACGCAGCCGCTGTTATCACCGGCGGCGGCGAAGCGGAGGCGGTGAATTCGTTGCCGTCATGCGGCGAATGCCGGGTATTCAGGGAATTGCCCACGGGCAGGCGTATAGCGCCACATGTGAGCAGTGGCGACCTATATGAGTGCGGATGCGCCCCAATGGCGCCCGCTGTCAGTGCATTCTCTCCGCCGAAGTTTGAATGTCTTCATAAGTCAAAATCCTCGAGCGGTCATCGTGGATCACAAAAAGCTGGGATTAAATAATCGCTTAGGAGATTTTTTTCCATTCCCCTAAATTTACCTCTGATTTTTTCGGATTCATTCCTATAGGAGCGCAAGCCGAAAAGGATGAGTCCGATGACATCGATTTTCGTGGGCAGCGGTCTGGGGTTGTACGGCAGCTCGGTGACGCAGACCAACGGATACGGTGCAGCCGGCAACTCGCGGGTCGGGCAGGGACGAGACCAGACCTACGTCAACGCCGGGACCGGCAACCTGGTAGTCCAGGACCCCGACGCGTTCATCGCGGCGATCGGCCTGGACGATGCCCTGACGCGGACCTACAACAGCCGCGGCACCCTGGGCTACAACAAC
>CAKZJB010000121.1 GCA_936940865.1 uncultured Asticcacaulis sp.
GCCAACGGCGATCGAGTCAAAGCCAATCGCCGTTGGTATCATACCCAAAAGAAACGCGGCGCCTCCTTTCGGAAGCGCCGCGCCTTGTCCTTAACGGATGCCCTGAATTTAGTGATCCAGGACTTCGTCGTGTTGCGAAGCATCGAGACCGGCTTCTTCATCGGCTTCCGACACGCGCAGACCGGTCGTGAACTTGCAGATGACGAGGATGATCAGGGTGCCGATGGCCGACCAGACGATGGTGACGCCGAGGCCCAGCAGCTGCTTCATGACCTGGTCCATGCCGGCATGGCCGAGCGAGTTGACCGCCGGGTCCGCCAGGAAGCCGGTGAGGACCGCGCCCAGGAAACCGCCGGCGCCATGGATGCCGAAGGCGTCCAGCGAGTCGTCGTAGCCCAGGAGCTTTTTGACCCAGGTGGCCGAGATGTAGCACACCGGACCGGCCAGCAGGCCGCAGATCATGGCGCCCATCGGGTTGACGAAGCCGCAGGCCGGGGTGATGACGACCAGGCCGGCGACCATGCCGGACAGGATGCCGACCAGCGACGGCTTGCCGCGGAACACCCACTCGACGACCTTCCACGACACGCCGGCGAGGCAGGTGCAGAGCATGGTGTTGAGCAGGGCGGCCGAGGCGATCGTGTCGCCGGCCCATTCCGAACCGGCGTTGAAGCCGATCCAGCCGACGAACAGCAGCGAGGCGCCGATCATGATGAAGATCACGTTGTTGGGCGCCATGGCTTCGGTGCCGTAACCCTTGCGGCGGCCGAGGAACAGCGCCGAAACGAGACCCGCGACACCCGAGTTGCAGTGAACGACGGCGCCGCCGGCGAAGTCGAGCACGCCCTTCTGCGCCAGGTAACCGCCGCCCCAGACCATGTGACAGATCGGCGCATAGACCAGGATCGACCACAGGATCATGAACAGCAGCAGGCCCGAGAACTTGACGCGTTCGGCGAAGGCGCCGGTGATCAGGGCGGGCGTGATGATGGCGAAGGTCAGCTGATACGAGATCCAGGTGTATTCCGGGATCGTCGGCGCGGCCGAATAGGCGGTCGCCGGCGTCACGGCCTTCAGGAACAGGTTGTCGAAACCGCCCATGAACAGGTTGACCTTGTCCGCCGCGATGCCGAGGAACGGCGAAGCGGCCGTACCGAAGGCCATCGAGTACGAGATCGCCCACCAGACGACGGCGACGATGCAGGTCACGGCGACCGACTGGGTGACAGTGGCGACGATGTTCTTCTTGCGCACCATGCCGCCGTAGAACAGCGCCAGGCCCGGCAGGGTCATCATCAGCACCATGGCGGTGCAGAAGATCAGGTAGGTGGTGTTGGCGTTGCTGAGCGTCGCGGCGGTAAGTTCCTTTTGCGACGCCAGTATATGGGCGGCCGCCGGAGCGGCTTCGGCCGTAGCCGATTCAGAGACCGCTTCCGACGCAGCGACGGATTCGGTGGCTGCCGCGGAGGCGGACGCGGGTGCGGCCTCCTGGGCGACAGCAAGGCTGGCGGCGGGGGCCGTCAGCAGGAGAGCGGCGGCCGCGGCCACGACTCTGGAGAGTTTTATCCACGTTTTCAAAGTATCCCCCTTTGGGAGCGGATGTTGCACTTGCTCACAGTGCCGTGACTGCAAATCGACGCAACACAATAATCGGCTGTAAGGCTCACGCAGGGGGAGGCGGGGGGCGCTTGCGTCATTTATGTGTCAAAAACGGGTCAAATTGCCGCAAACCCTTGAATTTTCCGCCGGTTTCATCGGCAACTATATTTGTTGCTTTTGAAACGAAATCCGGCGGGGTTAAATCATTGATCGGTAACATTATATTGCGCCGCAAAAGGTTCGAATTGCGGCGCAGCAAGCAAAACGGGCCGCCCTGTAAAGGGCGGCCCGCTGATTGGTTTAGCTTGAAACGATCCGGTTTCGGATCGTACCGTGGCTAATTTAGCACTTGTAGTACATCTCGAACTCGACCGGGTGCGGACGCAGTTCGAAGTTCATGACTTCTTCCATCTTCAGTTCGATGTACGAGTCGATGAAGTCGTCGTCCATGACGCCGCCCTTCTTGAGGAAGGCGCGGTCCTTGTCGAGGTTGTCGAGGGCTTCACGAAGCGAGCCGCAGACTTCCGGGACCAGCTTTTGCTCTTGCGGCGGCAGGTCGTAGAGGTTCTTGTCGGCCGGCGCGCCCGGATCGATGCGGTTCTCGATACCGTCGAGGCCGGCCATCAGCAGGGCGGTGAAGGTCAGGTAGGGGTTGCCCATCGGATCCGGGAAGCGGGCTTCCAGGCGCTTGGCCTTCGGCGACGACACCCACGGAATACGGATCGAGGCCGAGCGGTTGCGGGCCGAGTAGGCCAGCTTGACCGGGGCTTCGTAGCCCGGGACCAGGCGCTTGTAGCTGTTGGTCGTCGGGTTGGTGAAGGCGTTGAGCGCCTTGGCATGCTTGATCACGCCGCCGATGAAATACAGGCAGGTGTCGGACAGGCCGGCATAGCCATTGCCGGCGAAGAGCGGCTGACCCTTGTCCCAGATCGAGATGTGGGTGTGCATGCCCGAGCCGTTATCTTCCTTGATCGGCTTCGGCATGAACGTGACGGTCTTGCCATAGGCCTGGGCGACCTGCCAGCAGACATACTTGTAGATCTGCATGCGGTCGGCGGTCTGGACGAGCGTGCCGAAGGTCAGGCCGAGCTCATGCTGCGCGGCGGCGACCTCATGGTGATGCTTGTCGCAGGGCAGGCCCATTTCGAGCATGGTCGAAACCATCTCGGCGCGGATGTCGACGGCGCTGTCGACCGGAGCGACCGGGAAATAGCCGCCCTTGGCGCGGGGACGGTGGCCCAGATTGCCGCCTTCGAGCGCCTTGCCGGTGTTGGTCGGCAGCTCGACGTCGTCCAGCTTGTAGTAGCTGGAGTTGTAGGTCGTATCGAACTGGACGTCGTCGAACATGAAGAACTCGGCTTCCGGCCCGACATAGACGGTGTCGCCCACACCGATCGACTTCACATAGGCTTCGGCGCGCTTGGCGGTCGAGCGCGGGTCGCGGGTGTAGAGCTCACCGGTCGACGGCTCGACGATATCGCATACCAGGATCAGCATCGGCGTAGCGGAGAACGGGTCCGTCCACACGGCATCGAGGTCCGGCTTCAGGATCATGTCGGACTCGTTGATCGTCTTCCAGCCCTCGATCGACGAACCGTCGAACATGAAGCCGTCGGTCAGTTCGTCCTCGCCGACGACGCCGGCGCACATGGTCAGGTGCTGCCACTTGCCCTTCGGATCGGTGAAACGAAGATCGACCCACTCGATCTCCTGGTCCTTGATCATCTTGAGAACGTCAGCGGGCTTGTTCGCCATATCCTTGCCTTCCCCGTGAGAAAATCCGTGAATGTGTCGGGCGGTGTGCCGCCCCTGCTCTGTATTGACGCCGCGGCGATCAGATCGCGTCGGCGTCTCTCTCTCCAGTCCGGATGCGAACCGCGCCCTCGACCGGCAGGATGAAGATCTTGCCGTCGCCGATGCGGCCCGTCTGCGCGGCAGATGCGATCGCTTCGACCACCCGCTCGGCCAGGCTGTCGTCGACGACGACCTCCAGCTTCACCTTGGGCAGGAAGTCGACGACATATTCGGCGCCGCGATAGAGTTCGGTGTGGCCCTTCTGGCGGCCGAAGCCTTTTGCTTCGGTCACGGTGATGCCGGAGACGCCCACTTCATGGAGGGCTTCCTTCACTTCATCGAGCTTGAAAGGCTTGATGATGGCTTCGATCTTCTTCACCCATGCCTCCCCGGACACCACGTACGTGCCCTCCATAAGCGTGCGGTCGCACGAGTCGCAAGGATGCTGGGTCGCTGGGCTCAGATATTCTGCCGCACTGCCGCGAAACCCGGCAGATATGGCGATATTGCCTAAAACTCAGGCACGAGTTGCATGAAATTTCAGCGAAGCTGCCATCTGCGAATCATGCTTGCGCGATCCCGTCAGGCATAAGGCGGCTGGTGAAGTCCCTTCGGACTGGCCGTGAAGATCTCGCACCCGTCCTCTGTGATGCCGATCGAATGCTCGAACTGGGCCGACAGGGACCGGTCGCGGGTGACCGCCGTCCAGCCGTCGTCGAGCAGCTTCACGTCGGGGCGGCCGATGTTGATCATCGGTTCGATCGTGAACAACATGCCCGGCCGCAGTTCGGGTCCGGTGCCGGGGCGGCCGACATGGACGACTTCGGGGGCGTCGTGGAAGACGCGGCCCAGGCCGTGCCCGCAAAAATCCCGCACTACGCCATAACGATGCTTCTCTGCGTGGCGCTGGATCGCATGGCCGATGTCGCCGAGATGGTTGCCCGGCCGGGCCTGTTCGATGCCCAGCATCAGGCATTCATAGGTCACTTCGACCAGCCGGCGAGCCTTGATGCCGACGTCGCCGACCAGGAACATCCGGCTGCTGTCGCCGTGCCAGCCGTCGAGCAGGGGGGTGACGTCGATGTTGACGATGTCCCC
>CAKZJB010000122.1 GCA_936940865.1 uncultured Asticcacaulis sp.
ACGACGGCCCGGGCAATATGAACAACGTCGACCAAAACGAAAGCCCGATACGTCAGGGGTTAGGAGAGCCACCGCGGCTCACATATCCATGACTGCGAGGATCGCGGTGATGATAAGGCTCGTTTTCTGCGTTCTTGTGCTTTTTGGGCTCAGCAAAGGTTCTAGCTAATACCGGGCGTGCAGTTATGGTGCCATTCAGCATCGAGACCTACACCCCAATGACCAAAGACTCCTTTCAGATTTCTTCAAGTCAAGACTGTGCATTTGCAAAGCCAGGAGCGATACCAGATTTATTGGACAATGCGCGGTTATCAGCGAAGCCCTTCGACGAGCAACGAATACACGCCATCCTGCAGAAAGATGGCGTGTCGGTATTTGTAGACGTTCGAGGTGTCTTCCAATACAACGACCGGACGTATTTAATCCCCGAGATTGGCCTCAAATCTGTTATCCGGCGGCACTTCTCCTGTCACGGGCGGTTGACATCTCGTTCCGGCTTGGATGCAAAATAACTATACCTATGTCGGGGGGATCCACTACGCCGCGTCGATCGATTGGGTTTGATAGGGCACGCACCTGGAGGCAGCCCTGCAGCGGCTGGTGTTCAGAGCGACATCGCATATCAAATCTTGGATGCCCTAGACAAGCTGACTGCGCCCATTCCTGAACTAGCACCCTTGGGGGTTGTTGGCGCACTGGAGCTGGAACCCGGGGAGACCGTTACGCTGTAACCAGAGATCAGGCACGCGCAATCGAGCAAGCATTGATAAATAGAAATGCGAATTTCGACAATAAAATAAACTCCATTAGCCCACTTCGGGCCTGGTACCAAGAAGCAATCAGCTGGGGCAATCAATGGCTAAAAGAAAACGGATATTGAGGAATCATGAAAATCCCTCAAACCAATTTGCGCATCTTGAGTAAGGCGAAGAATAAGCCTAGAGCTGGAGACGTCTTCGCGTTTCAGGTTGATCCAATTCCCAATCTCTTCTTTTTTGGAAGCGTTATATCTACCGATACGAAGATCGGCGGCATCGCCGACGGAGGGGTAGTGCTGATTTATCTGTATCGAACAACATCTGCAGATAAAACAATAATTCCATCGTTGCGAACTTCTGAATTACTGCTCCCGCCAATCGGAACAAATGCTATTCCTTGGACTAAAGGTTATTTTGAAACAGTCGCAAGGAATGCAGAAGTGGAAGCGTTGCCTCAGCATTGTTTTCGAGATGCGCGCGGCTGGTTTTTTGACGAATTTGGGAATCGATTGCCCAATTCGATCCAGCCTGTAGGGGTCTATGGCCTTAGTGGAATAGGATCGATAGATACAAAAATTAGCAAGGCCTTGGGAATTGATTTGAAAGCCTGATAGCTTCGTCGATGAGCGGCGCGGTACTTCAGCCGAGTAGGCTTTGTAAAAAAGGCCGCTGCTTTTGTTTAGCCAGATTTATTAGGTAATCCCTAAGCTTTCCGGACCAGAATCTGGTTGAGCTCCTGGATGTTGGTGGTGCGCATCAAGCGTAGCAAAAGGGGGCGCAGATCTTGATCGCGATGGTTGAAGCGGAAGCAGACTTCAGCCAGGTACAGGTGGAAGTAACGCCGTGGCACACCGCGAAACGGATACAGCCAGTTCTTGGCGTAGCTCCAGAAGCCCTCGATGCCGTTGATGTGATCGCGGCCCACAGGACGCCCCTTCTCCTTGCGGATCATGACGTGGTCGCCGCGCAGCTTGAGCGTGGCGTAGGCCTGCCATTCGTCGGTGTAGTAGAGCGATCCTTCCCTCGTATGGGCCTGGATCTGGCGCATGACCTCGGCCTGACTGTGAGAGGCGATCGGCATGGCTTTGACCTGGCCGTTGCGCTTGATCAGGCCGAAGACGATGACCTTGCCGGCTGCGCCCCAGCCGCGCTTACCATGGCGAGCTCCGCCAAAGGTGGTTTCGTCGCACTCCAGAGTCCCTGCAAACGGCTCACGCACATCCTCGACGATGGCGCAGCAGGCTCTGAGCAGCCGATAGAAGCGTTCTCGGGTCGGTGCGCTGGCTCCCTCCTGGAAGCGCTGGCGATACACCGGCACGCCCAAAACGAACAACTCGAGAAGCCGGCTTTTACTCAAGCCTCTCAGCCGGCAGGAATCCCACCCAGAAGTCCAGCTGAAACGCCGCCCACAACGGCGGCATTTCAGCCGTCCATCGGAGAGGGAATACGGCCTTGCAGTTCCACACTTAGGGCATTTCTTCATCGACCGGACCAGTCTAAATCTGGTCCGGTTTCCTTAGGAATTACCATTTATTATTACTCAATGCTTAGAGCAACTGTTGCACGAAGCATTTAATCCACCGCTCAATTTAATTAGCCCAATA
>CAKZJB010000123.1 GCA_936940865.1 uncultured Asticcacaulis sp.
AATAATATTTCAATTATTTGAATTAATGGTATAATGCACGGGTTGTAAAATTTCTTAGGTCCCCATCGTCTAGAGGCCTAGGACACCTCCCTTTCACGGAGGCGACCGGGGTTCGAATCCCCGTGGGGACGCCAAAAATCACTCAGTGATTTCTAGCAATAAATTCAAAATATAGAAAATGTTTGCAGTTTGTTAAGTTGTGCACATCCGCAACGATTCTATTATTATTTTTAATCAAGCATCATCAATCAGATTCCTAAATAAAACACGCAAGGCTGCGTAATATTTTGCGTGTCACGCATGCGCGCGTTTTCATTGTGATCAGATTGTTTCAGGTTGCAAATCAAGCATCGCTTTGCCTACATTAAAGATTAAGGCTTATCGAACGTTAATACCCTTAACGGCTCCCCGTTAACGCAGAAACTAGCCGTGACCGCTCACGTTTAGTCGGGGTTCAGCACTCATAAAAATAGAGGGAAACAAATATGCTATCGAAAATAACATTGCTCATCGGACTCATCATTTCAACAGGAGCGCATGCTGCGGCAACCACCACTGTGGTCCCTGAACCTGAAAGCATGAGTTTAATCGTAATTGGTTTGGGCCTGATTGGGGTGATTGTCTTTAGAAAAAAATAGCCCTACGTCACCCCGATAAGTAAAAAAGAAGCCTCACCGAATGTGGGGCTTTTTCATACCTATCAATATCGTAGTGATGCCTGAAGAGAATTTCTGAGATCAGATTCCAATAAAAAATGTCCGCTGTCAAGCCATTAGTGCGGACATGCAGCGGTGCGAAAGGTCTTATGGGGCGAGAGGTTAGGCCAGATTTCGACCGCCATGTGCTCTTGCTGCTTATCGAGCTAGGTGCCGCATAGGCGCTTCGCGGTAGTAAACGCAGGGGCGTCGTAGCGGGCAAGGTCGCGTCGTCATCATAGCCCCAACTTATCGCAAGACGCCCCCAAAAGCGAAGCGCAGCCCGTGGGCTGCGCTTCCGTCATTGCGATGCTAGCGGACTCGTCCGCAGCATCAGGGCGGTTTCGGCGGCGAAGCCTTGGCGACTGCCGCTCCCTTCCTGAATCCCCGATCCCCGGCGATGAATGCCTCCAGCATGTGCGGGATCAGCGTCGTTGCATCGACCGTTTCGCCGTAGGTCTGCGCGTGCAGCACCGCATAGCGGTCGAGGTCGGCCTTGAGGCCGGCTGGACAGGCGAAGGTCAGCTTGATGCTCTCGGTCTTGGGCAGCGGCCCGAGCCGCAGCTTCTTGGTCGTACTCATTGCGAAGCTCCCCGATTGAAGAACAGCGGCTGGTAGGGCCGGAGCACCAGGTCGCGGTTGACGATGATGCGCACCGGCAGGCCCGGCCGCTCGGTCAGCGTCGGCTGAATGTTGAGGTTGCGCCGGGTCATTTCTTGCCCGACCTGGTTCACGCTGTCCTGCAAGCTGTCGCGCCCGGCGATGATGACGCGATTACCATTCTGGCGGTTCTCCGGCGCAGCCAGCTCGGCGCCGACACCCAGCAGCGTCGTCATCGCCGCACCAGCGAACAAGCGGCTCCAATGGTAGTCCACGTCGTCCTCCAGCCCGGCATAGCCGGCCGGGTCGGCGCCGGCAAGGTTGTCCAGCGTCAGCGAGGACATGTCGGGCAGGATGATGCGGTTCCAAACGACTTGAACCCGGCTCTGCCCGTAGGCGACCTGGCTGTTGTACTTGCCGAAGATGCGCGAACCCTGCGGGACCAACAGATAGCGGCCGGTGGCGGTGTCGTACACCGGCTCCGTCACCGTGCCGATCACGTCGCCGGGCAAGTCCGACTTGATGCCTGTCACCAGCGCCGCCGCGATTACCGTCCCCGCCATTACCTGATAGGGCGAGGACGGCATTTGCAGGTTGCCGGAATTACGGGTTTCCGTGGTTCCGGCTTTCTGGAACGCCTCTTTCTGGTCTTGCCGGTTCTGCACTGTGGTCGGGTCGGCAGGCTGCGCCGCCGTCGAGGCCGGCCCAGCGGCCTGCGGGTCGAAGCCGGCCAAGCCAGATGACGGGCCGGCAGCCGCCACTTGCGCAGGCGCAGAAGCGGCACGCTGGTTGCTGGAGCGGAAGAAGACCGACGATCCCGCTGCCGCTTCGGCTTCCTTGTGCCTCGCGTCACGCTCGGCTGCCGCCGCATCCTGGCCGGGCGGCGTGTAGCGGGCCACCGCTGGCTGCTGCGAATTCACGATAGCCGGCCCCAGATCGCCCGGCAGCGGCGGCCCCAACTCTGGCACCTTCGGCGGCAGCTTCGAGTAGTCGGCGGGAAGCTGGTCGAGTCCTTCGGACTTCGACACGCGATCCACGTTGTAAAGCTCGGCCGGCTCGTTGCCGCCGCGCGGGTGCGTCGGCTGCAATGACCACATCGTTGCGCCCAGCACCGCGACGCCGAGGCCGCCAGTCAGCAGCGCCAGCGTGCGCCGATTGAGACGTGTCACCGGGCGCGGCTGCGCCCGCAGCGCCACATTCTCCGGCGCGACCTTCGGCGTGGCATCAGGAATCGGCACGTCCGGGATTCCGTCGTGGCTCATGGTCAGTTCCCCCGCGTGCCATCCGTACGCTCGACGCGCACTATGTCGCCCTTGTCTCCGCCGAGACGCAGTTCGGCCGCGCCGAACAGCCGATCCACGATGTAGTACGGCGAGCGGAAGCGGTAGTTCACCAGTTGCCCGTCGCCCTGCGCGCCGATGACGAACAGTGGCGGCAGTTCGCCTTGGGCGATGCCCGGTGGAAACTGGATATAGACCTTCTCGCCGTCATCGAAGGCGCGCAATGGCTTCCACGGTGGATTGCTGCCGCTGATCGCGTAGCGGAAGCGGATCTTTTCCAGCGACAAGCCGGTATCGACCGGCGCGGCCGCTTGCGCGGCTTGATCCTGACGCCGCAACGCGAGCATCTGGTCTTTCGGGTACTCCCACGACACCGACGCCATCCACGCCTTGTCCGTCGAGGTCAGCTCGATCAGGTAGGTGCGCCGGCTGGTGGTGATGACCAGGTTCGTCTTGAGGCTCGAACGGATGGGCTTCACCAGCACGCTCACGCGCAGCGCGTCCCCGGCGCCGCTGGACGTATCGCCGACGATCCAGCGCACGGTGTCGCCGGCGGCAACCGTCACCAGCTCCTCGCCGGGCTGGAGCGAAATCACGGTGACGCGCCCCGGCGCGGCATAGACTTGGTATAGCGCGCCGTCGGTGAAGGGCCAGACCTGAATTGCATTGACGTAGCCCTCGCGCGTTGGCGCGATGCGCGCCTCGGCGTTGGCGCGCGAGACGCGCACAGTTTCATCGGCGGGTTCGGGTGCGGGCTTGACGTCGTCCGCCTCCGGCAGCGGCTTCATCTGCGCCGGCATCGGTAGCACCTTCGGCACCTCCACCACTGCGACCGGCTTGGGCGGCTCGGGTTGCGACTGCGCCTGCACCGGCTCGTCGAGCGAGATGCGCGGCGGCTTGCCCTGCGTGGCGCAGCCCGCCAGGGCCGCCAAGGTCAGCACGGAAGCGTAAAAGCGGAAAGACGGGTTCATGGCTTGGCTCCTTCGGACGCATCCAGCTCGCGGCTCCACGACAGGCCGTTGACGTAGATACCCAGTGGGTTCTTGCGCAGCCGCTGCTCGGTGCGCGGGGTTTGCAAGACGATGGACACCACGGCGTTCCAGCGCTCGGTGCCTGCCGGCGCGCCGTTGACGAACCGCTGCTCCGTC
>CAKZJB010000124.1 GCA_936940865.1 uncultured Asticcacaulis sp.
CCTGAACCCCCTCCGGACGACGCCAAAACCTCAGGGCTGTGAGATATGCGGGCTAGACCACCGTCGGGATTAAGCTTTTGCACCTGTGACACCCCTACTGTGCTCATGTCACACTGGGATGCTGATCATTGGGCTGCGGCGACTTTAGACTCAAAACTTCTCCAGCTGACATGGGTGGTGCCGCGACAGTCAATCAGTCATACCCATACGGCCTTTGGAAATAATATACTCAGGGCAGGAGGGCGAATACTGGTTGTAGGCACCGCTCCGCCTCCGATCTGTCGGTCAACGTCAGGTCAAATTCTTCATCTCCGACGCTGCACCGGCGCTGACCGCAACGGGTCTGGGCTAGCTTTGATAGTGGAGGACACAGCCAGTAATCGCGGCTGGCTACTAACCGGGGATGCTGCGTACAACCAAATTCCGGGCCCTTTGCCAGTTGATCTGGCGGCGGTAATCGTTCCGCACCATGGGGCTGCCATGGGCACCGCGAGCATACCGCCCCCCCCTTCAGGGCATCAGTATTCGCGACTCCTTTATTCTTTCGGCCCAGACAATAAGCACGGCCGTGGCACGCCCCCGATTCAACATCCGACCCAATCGGCCGTGTCAGTGCATACGGCGGCAGGCTGGACGCACAATGGTTGGATTACTCCACCGGGTTTTGCCACCGCCAATGCGCCTGTCCTAGCCACCGCAACTCACAAAATAAGCCATGAGTCAGGGATTGCTGTCGGCTGGACAAGCACGCCACCGGTAAATCCGTTATCCGGACATGTCGGCTCATGTTCCGATGTGATGCCGGTCACTCAAGTCTAGCTTTCGCCCGAAAGAATAATAACGATTGATATTGGGGCCTGCATTTTGCACGCGGCAAGACATGACATCATAACCAAATATCGCTATGTCGTATTGTAACGACATTCGAGCATCACCATGACCGCGTCCTTCCTGTCTTCCCGCGACTTCAACCGCGACCCTGCCCGCGCCAAGCGCGCGGCGAAGAACGGCCCCGTGTTCGTGACCGAACGCAGCAAGCCGGCCTTGGTCGTTATGAGCATCGAGGATTATGAAAAGCTGGCGGGACAAAACCGCTCGCTGGCCGATGTGCTGACAGCGGCGGAAGACCTCGATTTCGAATTCAAACCGGCGAAGGCCATGCCAGGCTTCAAGGCTGCCGATTTCGACTGATGTTCCTGCTCGACACCAACGTCATTTCCGAGAGCCGCAAGCTTTATTCGGGGACAGCCGATGCCAACGTCACCCGCTGGCTGCAAGCGACATCGCCGGTCCAGACTTTCATTTCCGTCTTCACCGTCTTCGAACTTGAGCTGGGCATCCGCAGAAAGGCGCGCCAGGACGAGGTGCAAGGCGCGGCGCTGCAGCGCTGGCTGGAAGGCGTTGTCCTGCCAGGCTTTGCGGATCGGGTCCTGGCACCCGACTCTGACGCGGCCCGACGTTGCGCCGCCCTTCATGTCGCCGATCCGGCCAGCGACCGGGACGCCTGGATCGCGGCGACCGCGCTTCAGCACGGACTGACCGTCGTCACGCGCAACGTCAACGACTTTCAAAGGACAGGGGTCCAGTTGCTGAACCCCTGGGCCGCGTAGTTTCACTTTGAACAACAGGTCGCGAATGCAGGTCGTGAATAAGGGGACAGGAGCAATATTACCCCACTTGGTCAATGCGCGGGAACCGAAAGCCGCACACAGCCGAGGCGGGCAACGCAGACCGGCGCGAGACAGGCGCCTGCCGCCCTGCGGGAAGCCGACGAGACCGTTCACGGCAAAGGCAAGGCTGTCTTCCCGGTGCGCGCTTCGCTATAGAGGCGGCTCCGCTTCGAATCCGCTTCAAGGAGCCCGCGATGGATGACGGCCTGCCCGCGCCGCCCCGAACCGTCACCTTCGGCCAGGCGCTTCGTTTCTGGCTCAAGCTCGGCTTCATCTCGTTCGGCGGGCCGGCGGGCCAGATCGCCGTCATGCACCAGGAACTGGTCGAGCGGAAACGCTGGATATCGGAAAAGCGGTTCCTGCACGCCCTCAACTACTGCATGGTCCTGCCGGGGCCCGAGGCCCAGCAACTGGCCATCTATATCGGCTGGCTGCTGCACCGCACGGCGGGCGGCGTCGTGGCGGGCGGCCTGTTCGTGCTGCCGTCCCTGGTCATCCTGATCGGCCTGTCATGGATCTATGTCGCCTTCGGTCATGTCCCGGTGGTCGAAGGCCTGTTCTATGGCGTCAAGCCGGCGGTCACGGCCATCGTCGTCCAGGCCGTGTACCGCATCGGCAGCCGCGCCCTGAAAAATCCGGTCCTGTGGGGCGTGGCGGCGGCCGCCTTCGTCGCCATCTTCGCCCTGAAGGCGCCCTTCCCGCTGATCGTCGGCGGGGCGGCGGTCGTCGGCGCCATCGGCGGCAAGCTGTCGCCAGCGACCTTCAGGACCGGCGGTGGACATGGAACAGCGGGCACGGGTTACGGTCCGGCCCTGATCGACGACGACACGCCGCCGCCCGCCCATGCGCGGTTCACCGGCTGGCGCGCGGTTCAGGTCGTGGCCGCCGGCGCGGTCCTGTGGGGCCTGCCCATGGCGGCGCTGGTCTTCTGGCTGGGCGCGCAGCACCCGCTGGCCCGGATGGGCCTGTTCTTTTCCAAGGCGGCGCTTTTGACCTTCGGCGGCGCCTATGCCGTGCTGCCCTATGTCTACCAGGGCGCCGTCACGCAATACGGCTGGGTGACGGCCCCCCAGATGATCGACGGGCTGGGCCTGGGCGAAACCACGCCGGGACCGCTGATCATGGTGGTGGCCTTCGTCGGCTTCGTCGGCGGCTGGACCAAGGCGTATCTGGGACCGGAGGCGCTGTTCGCCGCAGGCGCCATCGCCGCCGCGGTGGTGACCTGGTTCACCTTCCTGCCGTCCTTCCTGATGGTCTTCGTCGGCGGCCCCCTGATCGAATCCACCCACGGCAAGATGCAGTTCACCGCGCCGCTGACCGCCATTACCGCAGCCGTCGTCGGCGTCATCCTGAACCTGGCGCTGTTTTTCGGCTACCATGTCCTGTGGCCGAAGGGGGTTGCCGGGCCGTTCGACTGGATATCGGCCCTGATCGCGGTCGCCGCCGCCACGGCCCTGATCCGGTTCAGGATGAATGTCATGGCGGTCATTGCGGTCTGTGCCGTGATCGGACTGTTGTCCCGGTTATATTTCGGCGTCTGACGACGGGCGGCGCTCCGTTTCCCGGCAAGCCCGCCTGCGACAAAAACCGGTATCCCCTTTTTTGCGGCATGCTCTATAAAAGCTCATGACCAATTCCGTACGTCTCGACAATATCGAACACCACGACCTGAAATATGCCCCCCGCCATGGCCAGGCCTTCGGCGACGCGGTCAACCAGGTGCTGGTCCTTCCCACCGAATTCGCCGAGGTCCAGCGCGAATATCCCATTCTGCTGAGGCGGCGCGACGACGGCAGCTTCTACGCGGTGGCCATCCTGGGCTTCGACCGCGGTGAAAACCTCTATCTGGAAGGCGACCGCTGGGCCGCGGACTATGTTCCGGCCATGCATGCGCGCGGTCCCTTCTCCATCGGTCTTTCGCGGGGTGAAGGCGGCCCTGAGGCGATGATCCATGCCGACCTCGACGACCCGCGCCTCGGCCGCGACGCCGGCGAGCCGCTGTTCAAGGCCCACGGCGGCAACGCGGCGATGCTGGAGCGCGTGGCCGGCATCCTGCGCACCATCCATCAGGGCTCTGAACTGAGTCCGCATGTCTTCGGCGCGTTCGCGGTCGAAGGCCTGATCGCGCCGGCCGACATCAACATCACTTCGGGCGGCGTAGGCGGCTATCGCATCACCGACGTCTTCGCGGTCAGCGGCGACGCGCTTGCCAAACTCGACGGCGCGGTCCTGAAGCGGCTGAACGACGCGGGTTTTCTGTCGCTGGCCTTCATGGCGGTCAACTCGCTGGGCAACCTGCGGCGCCTGGTCGAAATGAAGACCGCCAGGGCGGCGGCCTGACCAAGCCTTCACGGCCGCCTGCGCACCGGCCTAAGCCGAACTCAAGGCCGCGCTCTACCTGCGCCGCCAGGCGCCGGTTAACCTGCCCGGCGAGGCGCGCACCGCGGCTGGCTTCAATTGCGCATAGCCCGCCCCCTCACCCCCAGGGCCATCGCATATGACATCTGCTTATGAAGCCTGGCCCTCCCCATAAATGGGGCGGGCCGAAATCTCGCTTATCCAAAACCTTGATCGCGATATGCGATTGCCCAGCTCAACCCCCGGCGTCGCCGCGCAAGGCATTTATCGCCGCCAGGCATTCGTCGAGCGTCGCTTCGATCCGTTCCGGATTGGCGCGGCACCAGGCTTCGACGGCCTCGGGCGGCAGGCTCTTGAGGATGGCGTTGGCCGCCTGCAGCCGGCCGACCGCCGCCATCAGCCGCCGCCGCGCCACTTCGCCTTCCGAAACCACCCGCTCCGGGAACGGCACGATGTCGGCGTCTTCCGTCATGATCTACGCCGCCCGGACCGTCTGGAGGAAGGCGTCCATTTCCAGGTGCAGCCGCTCCGCCTGCCGCGCCAGTTCGTCCGAGGCCGACTGGACCTGCGCCGCCGCGGCGCCCGTCTGCTCGGCGGCCTGGGCGACGCCGGAAATATTGCTGGTGACCTCCTGGGTGCCCACCGAGGCCTGGTGCACGGCATGGACGATTTCGCGGGTGGCCGACGTCTGTTGTTCGACCGCCGAGGCAATGGCCTGGGAAGACCCGTTGATCGCCTCTATGGTCGACGAAACGGCCTGCATGGCGGCCACCGTCCGTCCCGTCGTTTCCTGGATATGGGCGATCTTTGCGGAGATGTCGGTGGTGGCCTTCGACGTCTGGCCGGCCAGCGCCTTGACCTCTGACGCCACGACGGCGAATCCCTTGCCCGCCTCACCCGCCCGCGCCGACTCGATCGTGGCGTTCAGCGCCAGCAGGTTGGTCTGCCCGGCCAGGGCGGCGATCATGTCCGCCACCCCGCCGATCGAGGCCGCGACCTCGCTCAGTTCCGCGACCACCCCGGCGGCGGCATTGGCCCGGGACAGGGCGTCCTCAGCGATATCCGCCGAGGTTTCGACCTGGCGGCCGATTTCGTTGACCGAGGCCCCCAGTTCCTCGGCCGAAGACGCCACCGACGTCACATTGGCCCCGGCCTCTTCGGCGGCCGCCGAAACGGCGACCGACTGCGCCGACGCCTCATGCGCCGCCGCGGTCAGCTGCGTGGCCGCGGCCTGCATTTCGGTGGCGGCGTCGGCCACCTGGCGGACGATGCCGCCGATGGAGCCCTCGAAACGGTCGGCAAGGTCCAGCATGGCCTGGCGCCGCGCCGCCTCGCCGTCCGCCTTGAGCCGCTCGGCCTCGTGCCGGAGCCGCTCGGCCTCGGCCAGGCCCTTGCGGAAGGCTTCGGACGTCCGCGCCATCGCCCCGATCTCGTCCCTGCGGTCCTGGTTCGCGATCGTGACGTCGAGGCGGCCGCGCGCCATCACGTCCATGACCTCCGTCAGGCCCTTGAGGGGGCGCACCAGTCCCGTCAGGTTCAGCCACAGGCCCGCCGCCAGGATGACCGCCAGGCCGCCTATGATGCTCCCCAGCGTCAGGAGACGGGTCTGGCCGGTTTGCCGCGACGCCGCGGCCGCCGTCTCCTGTAAAGCGGAGTCCAGCCGTTGGTTGTATGCCGTGATGGCGTCGCTGACCACCACCAGCGCGGGCTCGCAGACCGTGTTCATCTGTGCCGTCGCGGCGGCGATGGCGCCGGGATCCGTCGACTGGCTGAGGCGGATCATCTCGGCGCAGCTTTCGTCCATCGCCTTGTGGGCCTGCTGCTTCAGATGCTCAAGGTCGCCGGCCCGGCCGGGATCGGCCTTTTCCGCCACGGCAAATTCCTCGTTGAACTTGGCCTTGTCGTCGGCGATCATGGCATTGCTGGTGCGGATTTCCCTGTCGGTCAGCGCGGTCGCCAGGCGGAAACCGTCCCGGGCATAGGCGGCCAGCAACCGGTTCGCCCGCGCCGTCGCCATGTTGGCGACCTCGGATTTCGAGATAATGTCCGAATACCGGGTATCGATCGTCTTCATGCTGGCGGCGGCGAAGACCGCGGCGAAAAGGGCGAGGATGCCGAGGGCAAGGGGAAGAGAAAGCACCTTGAGAAGGACGGGCCAGTTCCGGAATGTCATTACGCTGCCCTTTTGCAGACCAAAAAAACCGGAAAAAGGTTGTGGGCATTTCGTAAACGCGTCTTTAATTTATGCGTTTTGGAACCTTACGACGCGGTGACAATTGGCGCAGGCCTTGTGTGGAAAGGGATGGCGGGGCCGCCACCGGATACCGCGCGACGCATGACGGCCAAAGAAAAAGCCGCGCGGCGCCTGGGGGCAAGGCGTCGCGCGGCCGGAAGCACCGGGCGCTCACGTCCGGCACATGTGTGGATGTGATGGCGTTATGCGCGCATGGCGCGGGCGATGGCGTGCTCGATGCGTGCCCAGCGGCTCTGGCTGCCGAAATCGCGATCACGGAAGGCCTGGAACTCGCGGTCCTGCGCCCTGTCGAGCGCCGAAGCCCCGTAGAGCGACATGACCTCTCGGGCCGAAGCCTCGATCTCCGACGCCGGAATCCTGGCCACGCGCAGATCGTAGCGGATCACCAGCCAGCCGATGAAGCACAGCCCCATGGACAAGAACGTTGAGTAGGCGGAAATAACCAAACAGGCAGATAATTGCATCTGAGCCTCCTTCTCGGGAGACCAGAATAGTCAACAGTGGTTACGATTTGATTTCGTAAAACAATTTTTCCAAAAATACAGTAAACGAAGCGTTATAAGTCATACTATACTTCAACATCTACGCCCCATCGCCGCAGACATATCCGCCTTCACCGGTCCGGGCTTAGTCTTCGGTGGGCGCAGCCGCGATCGCCGCCCGCGTGCTCGACTGTATTCGCAGTGCAACATATATAATGTGGAAATATTCAAATTTGAAAAGCCTGGATACCGGCAATTTAAATTTGAAATCACATTGACCTGCAAAAAAATTTGGTCTTGACTCCGCCGCCGAATTATAAATTGTATGACCACCCACACCCTTACGGTTGTGAGCATAATAAGTACAAGAATAGTTTTTATTACAGGGATGCAACACATGAAAACGTCAAAGTGGCTCGCGCCGCTCGCGATTACCTGCGCCGTATTCGGCGCGGCCTCGGCCCATGCCGCCACCTGCACGTCGGCGCAGTACGGCAATTTCAATATCGGCAGCTTCACCTTCTACAACGACATGTGGGGATCGGGCGCCAACACCCAGACCATCTGCGCCAATTCGGCCAGCAACTGGTACATCACATCGAACCAGCCCAACACCAGCGGCATCAAGGCCTATGGCAATGCCAGCTATTATGTCGGCAAGTCCCTGTCGAGCATCAACACCCTGTCCTCGACCCTGTCGGAAACGACGCCGTCGGGCGGCGCGTGGGATGCAGCCTACGACATCTGGGACAGCGCCAATTCCGTCGAGGTCATGATCTGGATGAACTATACCGGTACGTCGACCGGCAGCGGCAACGTAAAACCCGCCTCGTTCAACTGGAGCAGCACCGGCAGCGCGGTGCCGGTCTATACCAATGTCAGCATCGGCGGCGTGACCTATAACGTCTTCGAAGGCAATGTCGGCCACCCCGTCATTTCGCTGCTGCGCACGACCAAGACGAACAACACGACGACGGATCTCAAGGCGGTCCTCAACTGGATCAAGTCGATCGGCTATTTCGGCAATATCACGGTCGGCCAGGTGCAGTACGGCGTCGAGGTCACTTCGACGAACAGCACGGCCATGACCTGGACGATGAAAAACTACACGGTGACGTCCAATTAACCCGGATACCTGATACCGGCGAACGGCCTTCCGGACCCGGCGTCCGGAAGGCCGTTGCGTTTTCGCCTTCCGTGGCTATATCGGCCGGGTGCCGCAACCGGAGAGCACCATGATCCGTATCCAGGATATCGACCACGTCGTCTTCCGCGTCCGCGACCTCGACCGCATGGTGCGCTTCTATACCGACGTCCTGGGCGCCGTGTTCGAGACGTACCAGGAAGGCCCGGGCCTTTATCAGCTCAGGGTCGGCACGTCGCTGATCGACCTCGTGCCCGTCGACGGAAAGCTCGGCCGGATGGGCGGCGCGGCGCCGGGCCGCGAAGGCCGCAATGTCGACCACGTCTGTTTCCGCGTGCGGCCGTGGGACCAGGCCGCCATCCTCGCGCACCTCGCCGCGCACGGCCTCACCGGCGAAGTGGTGTCGCGCTACGGCGCCGACGGCGACGGCCCGTCCATCTATATCGAAGATCCCGAGGGTAATATGCTGGAGCTGAAGGGGCCGCCCGCGTGACTTTCCCCTGTTGGGCGAGACTTATCCACAAAACCGGATTGCAGCCCTCTCGCCGCGCGTTAACCGAAATGTAATAATTACGCCCTGAGCGAGAATTGCTCTCCAGGTGCGTCCGATGAATTACGACCCCCGCCCCGAGCCCCAGAGGCCGGTTCCCCTGATGGCCACCTTCGTGGCCTGCATAGCCGCAGGTTTTGTACTGGCCATAGGCGTGGTCAGCGGTTTGCACGGGTTGATGTAGGCGATCCGCGGCCGGGGGACCGTGTCAATCGCCGCGGCGCAGGCGCATAAGAAAGCCCTCGGCGGCGTCGCGAAGATTCTTTTCCTGCGCCGATGCGGTGTTTGCCGCCTGCTTTCCGGCTTCGGCGCGTTCGCCTGTTTCGGCCGCGGTATATTGCACCTCGGCCATGGACCGGACGACCGACGCGGCCGTCCGGGACAGGTCGGCCAGGATCCGGGACACGTCGGTTACGGCATTCGACTGCTGGTCGACCGATTGCGCAATGGCGCGCGACATGTCGCTCAATCCGATCACCTGGCCGGTGATTGCCGTGATGGCTTGCGAAGCCCTGTCGGACGCCTGCTGCACAGCGCCGATATGGTTCTGGATGTCATGCGTCGCCCGCGCGGTCTGCTGGGTCAGGGCCTTCACCTCTGACGCCACGACCGAAAACCCTTTCCCGGCCTCGCCTGCCCGCGCCGCCTCAATGGTGGCATTGAGCGCCAGGAGGTTGGTCTGGGAGGCGATTTGCGCGATAAGATCGACCGTCGATCCGATGCGTTGCGCCGCTTCGCCCATCTGCTGGACGATATGAACGGCCTCCTGTGCCGCTGCGGCCGCCGATTCCGTCGCCACCCGCGCCTGATCCGCCTGACCGGCGATGGCCCTGGCGGATCCGGCCATTTGCGAAACGTTACCAGCCGCGGCGACAACCTGCGTCTCGGCGGCTGCCAGTTCGCGCGAAGCGGCCATGGTCAGGGCGTGGGTTCGCTCGGTATTGCGCGCAACGTCGTCCGTCGAGACGTCCAGCAGCGCAGAGGTTTGCTGCAAGGCCTCGACTATGTTCATGACCTGCGCTTCGAATTCGGCCGCAACGCGCGCCATGTCCGCCTGCCGGCGGCTGGCGACGTCGGTCCGGTCCCTTTCCTGCGCGTCGCGCAACTGCGCCGCCTCCGCCTGAAGCGCGCGAAACTCACCGATGGCGCGCGCCAGAACGCCCGTTTCATGGTCGTCCGCCAGAAACATGTCCGCGTCGGCCGACTGCGATCCAAGGCTGCGGCTGAAGGCGACCAGACGCCGTTTCAGTCCCTGCGAAATCACCAGGGCCAACGCCATCGACAGGAACAGGGCCAGGCCGACAATCGCCAGCTCGACCACCATCATCGCCACCAGGCGGTCCGTCCGCGCGTCCAGCACGCGGCGGAGGTCCCGTTCGCCGAAATCGTGCAGCGCCGATGCCGCGCCCAGATACCGGCGAAGGGTATCGTCATTTGCATTGGCGGCCAGGGCCTGCGCCGCCCCGATGTAATCGCCGGTCAACCGCGCAAGGTCCGGCGGTACCCTGTCGGCGCCGCCGTAAGCCTTGGCGATGCCGGCCGACATCGCGATCGCCCCGGTGATCAGGTTGCCCGACGCCACGTCTCCGACGGAATTCGTGAAACCGAGGTCGGCGCTGTCGCGCAAGCCCCGTGCGGCGGCGACACTCTTGATGAGCTGCGCTTCCAGCGCGTCGTAAAGGTAATGGCTGGCCGCCTCGCCGTCGAGCGCCAGGCCGGAGGCGTCGCCGATCTTGTCCGAGACAGTCGATACCGAATTGAGATAGTAGCTGTTGTCGGCGTTGATCAAGGCCTCGCGGTCGTCCTTGCCGATCGCGGCCTCGAACGGCCGCGCCGCGGCAATGATGGCATTTTTCGCAGCCGCGGACACCGGATTGTTGTTCGCGGCCACCAGACCCGAGCGCCAGAGAGCTTCCGAAACCTCGACGCCCTTCCGTTCCAGGCCGGTAGCGGCGATTTCCCTGAAATGGGTCCAGGCCAACATGCCGACCGCGAGAACCGCCGGCACCAGCACGGACACTCCCAATATCGCCATTCGCGCGGAAATATTGAGTTTAGCATTCACATAGTCCAGCTGACGAAGACGGATCATGGCAGCACCTCTTGCGCCATGGCCACTAATCATCAACCTTTAATCAAAAGTTATTTTTCTACAAAAATCTACATTTATACATAGATGTCAAATTTTATATTTATGTGACACATTCATTACACAAACAAATAGGCCGTAAAAACGCAAGAACACATCGAGATGAAACGCCGTTATTATTGTTCGCGCCGGAATGCGCATAAGTACACTCAAGACGAAGCCTGTGCGGCAGCCGGCGCGCCGCAGTCGCGCCCTGGAACGGAATGACTTCAAGTACAATCGTCATTCCGCTTTAAGCTTTTGTTTTGTCGCGGTGTTCAAACCGAAAACCGCTCACGCCTTTTCGCAGATTCTCTAGCCGGCGCAGGCCTTGCGCCGGCGCGCGGCCCGAAAAGCGTGAAGCGGCTTTGGCTGCGCCGAACGTTGTTTCGGAAAAGATACGCGATAAAACAAAATGTTAGAACGCCGATCTGATTCTATCAGATCGGAATGCGCTCTAAGCGGGCATGGCGGCTATGGCGTCGATCTCGATCAGGAAATCCGGATTGGCCAGCCCCGAGACCATGACCACGGTCATGGCCGTCGGACGCCGCCCCCAGACCCGGGAAGCTGCGGCAAACGCCTCCTCGGGGTCCGAGCCCTCCACCAGGTAGACGGTCATCTTCACGATATTTTCGGGTACGCCGCCGCCCGCGCCCAGCACCGACAGCAGGTTCCGCAGCGCCTGTTCCGTCTGCGCGCGAAGCCCCATCACGACATTGCCGGCGATATCGACGCCGTTCTGCCCGCCCATGAACAGCAGCCGCCCCGCCCCGGTCACCAGGACCGCGTGGGCGCAGGCCGGATTGAAATGCACGCCGGCCGGGTTGATCTTCTCTATATCCATATACATGATCAAAACGCTTTCGAACGTCAGGCGGACCGCCAGACTGCCGGCGCCCGGAAAAACCAGGGCCTGCCCTCCAGCGAACGCGCCATCGCCCAGGCCGAGCCGGACAGCGTCATCGCCGCCGCCAGCATGGTCCAGTCGATCTGCATGGCTTCGGGCTTCGGCCCGGCCACCAGCATCGGCACGTGCACCAGAAGGACGAACAGGCTCATCATGACGGCTTCCAGCGTCGCCGCCAGCCGCGCCATCACCCCCGACAGGATGGCCAGGCCGGCCAGGACGTGCCCGGCGCCGGTGATGTAGGCGAACGCCAGATGGAAGGGCACGAACCCCGGGATCATCTGCGCCGTGAAATCGGCATAGACGAAGTGTGACGCACCGAAAACGAGACAGGCCAGGCCGAAACCGGCGCGCGCCGCCGTAAGCACCCCCGGTCCGGCCAGCCAGGCGCGCTCGAGCGCAGTCCCCCTGACCGTCATGGCCATGAGGGTGACGGCGCCGCACAGCATGGCCGTGTCCTCCGACAGCGGAAGGCACGCGCCGACGCTGAGGCCTCCGCGAGTGAGGGCCAGGTGACCGAGAAACACGACCTGCGGACTCCAGAAGAGCAGCACGAAGGCGGTGGTTGCCAGGGCCGCCGCCCATGCCGCCGTGCGCGGGACAAAAAGCGCCAGGGCGCATGCGGACACCAGCGCCCCCGCCCCCCGCGCCAGTTCGGCCTGCAAGGGAATCCCCACGATCGGCTGCCACGGCATGTTGAATGCGCCGAACGCGATGTTCAGGGCGCCGAACAGCAGAAGCCCGGCTGCAAACAGATAGCGGTCAGCATGAATCGCGCGCATTTCCCGTCCCCTTGTTCTTCGTCATCACCAGGGCGGTGACGGTAAGGTCTTAAGGCCGGATGCGCCGGCGCGATTGTAAAAATTTAACCCGCGCGCAAAAGCCGGGTGTGGCCGGCGTGATCCGGAGTCTCCGTGGCGATGCGGCGGCGCAGGGCCAGGTATTCGCCGGGCGGGTGGCCGGTGAACCGCTTGAAGTCCTTGTTGAAATGCGCCTGGTCGAAATAGAGGTGATCCTGGGCCACCTCGGTCCATATCACCGGCCGGGCAATGTCGACCGTATCGAGCACATGCTGGAGCCGGTAAAGCCGCGCCAGGGTCTTGGGCGGCACGCCGATCATGCGGTTGAACAGGGTGATCAGGTGTTTCTGGCTGATGCCCGCCGCGCTTGACAGGTGGCCGACATGCATGTGGCCGTGGCTGTCGGCCAGGGCCTTCAGCGCCGGCGCGATGCGGCTGGCGTCCGGCCAGCGGCGGATGGCCCCGGTCAGCAGGGTCTCCAGGGCCAGGAAACGCGCCGCCGGGCCGTTTGCCTCGTAAAGGCGTTCGCGCACCTCCTCGGCAAACCGGCCCATGACGGCGTCGAGCGCGACGACGCGGTTCGACAGTTCGTGGGCCTCGACGCCCAGCACGGCAAAGGCCCCGCCAGGACGGAAACGCACCCCGACATAGTCCGGCGCCGCGGGCCAGGCGACCGTGTGATATTCGTCCCAGAGCCCCATGCACCAGCTGTCGCGCAAAACCTCGGCCTGGCCGCCGCCGGTGCGCCAGGCGCGGAACGCGTCGCCGAAATTGATCTTCAGGTCGGCGCACGGCGCCGGCATGACCTTTTCGGCAGCATAGGGCATCGGCCCCGCGGGGCTGTAGAAATATTCGACAAAGGCCGACAGGGGCGGCCCGGGTTGGTGCACCAAAAAGCTCATCAGGCGTTTTCCGGATGGCGCGGACCTTGTCCCCGGCCGCGTCCTTCCGCCACCATAACCCGGTTTTTCCCAAAAAGTGACAAGAGAATGACAGCGCTGTCGCCGCTCACGCATATTTTGATGGGCCGGCGCCCTGCTACTCCGCCGGCTCGACCGACGGCCGGATATGGTCGACACGGAAATATTCACGAGCCCGCTGGCATCACGATATCGCCTTTTCCAGGTATCGTTTTTGAAGCGTAAGATAAGCCTCGGCCCGCGGCATATCGCCCTGCTGCCGCCAGCCATCGGCCAGGAAACGGCAGAAGTCCGCCTTGTCATTCCCGTCATGAATCGTCCGGGCGGCATTGATAAGGAGTGGAACGCCTTGTTGGGCCTCGCCGATCGACACCAGCCACGCACCGTACGTGCCTTCGAAGCCGGCCCCCTTGCCACCGGATTCATCCCACGCCGCCTTGACCATGCGCTCCGCCAGCTCGCGGAACCTGGCATCGCCGAGTTTGATGGCGGACCAAGCCAGATTTACCTTCAGCAGGGATTGATCATAATCTGTGTTGCCCCACACCTCGCTTTCAAAAGTCGAATAGTAGTCGAGCGCTGCAGCGTCGCCCTGCCGGCGCGAGATGCAGTGAACAATCAGCGCCAGCAAGGGCACCCTGTATATCGACGTCCGCCATGACGCTGCCGCCGTCACGGCCGCGTCCCATTTTCCTTGCGCCGTAAGGTCGGAAACCCGAAGATAAGTAACGAGGTCGGCTTCAAATACAGGCCGCCGCCGAAAGGCGTTGAGCAGGTGAAAACCGTCGGACGGAAGATCTTTGCCGTTATCCTCAGGCATGAGATTCAGCAAGGCCGTGGCAACACTCATGACGGCGAATCCCGTCAATATACCGGCGATTGCCCCTTCATAACCCAACAAAATCGCGCCGCAGAGCGCCAGCCCGCCGGCAACAATATTGGCCACGGGGCCCGACGCCGCGGTAACCGCTGTTTTCCACCCGAGGTCTGGAGCCTCAAGAATACCGTGACGCGTTTGTCCTCCCATCCAGCTGTAACGCAGAACGTCAAAACTGATTCCGAACAACCAGAAGCGGATCCATGCCGGACCGCGGCCAATTCGCACGCTGACGATCTTTTGTCCCACTATTCGCGCCGCGGCGGCGTGACCAAACTCATGGATAAAAGTTCGGATCGGGTTGGTAAGAATAATGGAAAGGCCCAAAAATACGGGGAACGCCGCCTTATCGAGATGATGACTTGCATAAAACGCCGTCACCATAAGGACCAAAAGCCATCCGTATATGGAGGACGCGGCCTGATTACACTCTTCTTTCGTCAGGCTATACGGAACGCAGGCTTCACACACGGTATGTGTGCCGTCCAGCCATCCTCCACGTTCGCGCCGGAAGAAGGCAACGAAATCGCTCTTAAATCCGCACTCGCTACACCGCAAGGCCGCCCCCCTCTGAACGTACGATCCTTTACCCGGCCCGGCGCAAAAGTCAAAACGCCGCAGCAGCCTTTCCCTGCGCAAAACGGTTTGCCAAAAATATTACAGCAGTGTAATGTGCAAGCAGAAGGGGCGATATTTCAATATTCGTCGGGATATTCGGGCGCCTTCCGTGCACGTCCCCGGTTTTCACCGGGCGCGAAGACCATGAGTCCGGTGCGTGCGCCGTATATGAGCGTATGGTTACTTACCTGCTTACCGTAGTTGCTTAAGAACCGTATCCGTCAGCATTCCAGTTAAATCGTATTCACGCGCTCGACGCCGCCCGTGCGGCCGTGCGCGCGTGTCTCTCCATGCACTCAAAGGTTTACAGCCGGGAGAAAAACACCCATGCCTTCCATCCGAATAGCGTCCCTGGTGGCCCTGATCGCCACCGGCGCCATTGCCGCCCCCGCACTGGCGCAGACTATCGACTTCAAGACCGACATCCCGCAGGTGCCGGCGGAGATAAAGGTCTTCAAGCTCAGCCCCACCAAGCCGCCCGTGGCCTTCGTCAACGAAACCCTGCGCACGGCCAGGCTGGCGCCTCTCACTCAGGGCAACAAGGCGCTGGTGTCGAAGGACGCCCGCGTCAAGGACGACCCGGACCTGGTGCGCGCCTATGTCGATCCCGAAAGCGGCGATACCTACATCACGCCGTCGACGGCCGACCTGGTGGCGCAGGCCCCGCGCGGGCTCACCGAACAGTCGGCCCTGGCCGCGGCGCGCAAGGCCTTCGGCAACGACGCCTTCATTCCGCACGACGGCACCGAACTCAAGATCATCGCGCCGATCGTCGTGTCGGGCGGCGCCACGACCCGGCCCATGGCCGCCAATCCGCGCCTGACGGCGGCCGACGCCAGGCCGGCCGCCACCGCAAAGCTGTCGCCCGCCGCTACGCGCCTGGTGAAGACCACCGAGCCGCGTCCCGTCATGGTGCTGGTCCCGGCGCAACGCTTCGCCGCCGGACTTCCGGTCTATGGCCGGGGCTCGGCGGCCGTCATCACCGTAGGCGGCGACGGCATGGTGGCCGGCGCGCTCCGGCGATGGCGCACGGCCGACGCCGGCGAGAGCGTCAAGACCGAGATCTCGAACGAACAGGTCCGCGCCGACATCCTGCGCCAGCTCAAGGGCAAGGTGCCGGAAGGTTCGAGCGCCGTCGTCGACCGGGCGGAACTCAGCTATTACGACCGCAATGAAAAATACCTGACGCCGGTCGTCCGCTTCGAAGCCGTCATCACGCCGCGCGACAGCAAGCATTCGCCGATCCGCCTGGAAGGCTTCGTGCCGGTGGTCAAGGCCGGCGACACGGTGCCCGACCTGGCCGGCCCGCCGGCGGGTGAAGGCCCGGGCGAGGCCAAGCAGCCCAAGGCCGCCGGCCTGGCGTCGATCAGCCCCGCCGAGGATGCGAAGCTGCGCGCGGAAATCGGCGGCGCCGGCACGCCCGACGACTTCACGCTGGGCGAATACGCCAACCAGGACTGGCAGAACGACAGCGGCTATGTCGACATGTCCTATGCCTTCCTGAACGGCCTCAAGGACAAGACCAGCCAGGTCAACCGCACCCAGTGGTACGTGGCCCACAACTGGGAAGTCGTCGGCCCGTCGTCCCGCTACTACATGAACGCGGTCAACGTCGCCTATACGGTGCCGCACGGCGACTGGCTGATCAACTCGACCGACCGCAACTGCTGCGAGGACTGGTACGTGCCCAATATCGGCACCGGCGGCAATCCGGGCTTCGGCCACGCGGCCGGCGGCGGCGCGCTGGCGACGTGGATCATCATGTCGTGCGAGGTCATCCCGTCCTTCTACGACCGCCAGCACGAGGCCGGCGGATCGGGCAACGGCTATGACGCGTTCAACGCCTGGTGGCCGGTCTTCCAGGGCCTGCACAACGTCATCGGCTTCCGCACCATCATGTTCTATCCGGACGACGCGCTGAACTACGGCTTCGGCCAGCACGCGGCGACGGGCGCAGACATCAATACGGCCTGGTTCCAGGAGGTGGCGGCGCACGAAGGCGGCGTCGGCACCTATCCCAGCCAGCACCTGGCGGGCGCCCCGGCGGTCCACTACGACCGCGCCTCGACCATGATCGACGCCCGCGACCTTGGGCACTCGATCTTCCACGTCACGGCGCAGACCGCGTCATCGACGCTCTGGAACTTCTGGATGGGGAATTAAATGGTGCCGGGAGGGCGGGAGAAACCCTTCTGCCCTCCCGGGCCCCGGCTGATCCCCTCGCCAGGTCATACCTCCCGGCCTGGCTGAGGGAGCGGCCGGCTTGGACGGTCTCAGGCAACCTTGCACCCCGGCATTTTTCGTAGAAGAGTGGAAACGCACAGTATTACCGGAGTGCCGATGCCCGACCCCAGCCGCGTTATGCTCTACGTTCGTGACATGGCCGCCACCGCGGCCTTCTACGAAACCCATTTCGATTATCGCGCGACGCAGGAACCCAGCGACCGCCTGGTCGAGTTGCTTCCTGCAAACGGCAGCGCCATGCTTGTCCTGCATCAGGCCGCAAAGTCGCAAAAGAGCGGACAAACGGCGGTGAAGCTGGTCTTCGATGTCGCGGACGTCGAAGGCTTCTGTCGGGAAGTGCGCAGCCAGAGGTCTGGACTTCGGCCCTATCCATGAGGTCCCGGGCTATCAGTTCGCCAATGCCAAGGATCCGAACGGCAATTCGGTTTGCGTTTCCAGCCGGGCGTTTCGCAAGGTGTGACGCCTAACCGACTTCGAACGCCAGCGACGCCGCCAACAGCCCGTCGGACACGGCCTTCAACTCTGCCTTGCCGGTCCCGCTGCCGTCCGACTGCACGATAACCTGCGCCCAGCCGTTGAACACGCGGCGCGCCCATGGCGCCGCCGGATGCGTCACGCGGACCGTGCCCCACAGGCTGGTATTGACCGAGCGCTCGTAAAGCGTCTGCACGCCACCCTTCGGCGTCTCGAAGACATAGGTCAGGCTGTTGCTGTCGCGTAAATCCGCCGGATCGAGCGTAACGATGGAGGCTCCGTCCACGGTTTGCGGCGTCACGCGGTTTCCATTGACATAGACGGTCTGGTTCTGGCCCAGGGTCCCGATAAACAGGGCCACCGTGTCGCCCGCCGCCATCGCCGGACGCGGAAAGACGCCGCGCAGGACCAACCCCCTGGTTTCGGGCGGCTGTTTCTCGGGCGGCAGCCATTGCGAGGGATCGCGCCATTGCGAGGTATCGACGGCGGTCCCGGCTTCCGGCCGGTCGCCGGTGCCGTCGACCGCCAGGCTGCGCCACCCCGTGACCGGCAGGAAATCATGGCGGTCGGCCGGACGGTCCGCCTCATGCGAGGCCGGATCGCCGTTGCCGACGCCGATGATGCGGATCGGGCCCGAGGTTTCGAACCGGACGGCATTTGCCGAGGTTGGCGCGATGCGCCCCTTGGCGTCCGTGACATTGACCCAGACGACGGCGACGTCGCGGCCATCGGCCTTGAGGCGCGATACGTCGCCGGACAGGCCGACCCTTGCCGGCGCGCCCGTGGTCTCGACCGTGTCGGTCGCCACGACCTTGCCGCCGGTCAACGCCCTGGCCTCCAGCCGCCCCGGCTTATAGGGCACGCTCCATTGCGCGTGGCCGTCCTTTTCCAGCGTGCGCCGCCCCAGCGACCGGCCGTCGAGGAACAGCTCGACCGTCCCGGCATTGCTGTAGGCCCACACGTCGATCGCCCGGCCTTCGCGGCCCGGCCACGTCCAGTGCGGCAGCAGATGGACCATGGGGGCGTCGGTCCAGACGGACTTCAGATACCAGGCCGTGTCCTTGAAGACGCCGGTGGTGTCCAGCATGCCGAACTGCGACGAGATGGCGGGCCAGCCGAAGGGCGTCGTTTCGCCGCGATAGTCGAAGCCCGTCCAGACGAACATGCCGGCCATCCATGACCGCGCCTGGACATGCTTCCAGCCTTCTTCGATGCTGAGCGAATTGCCGGGCCGCGCCTCGCGGTCATAGGCGTTGAGATGGCTCGCTGCCCGGTCGTCGACATAGACGCCGCGCGTGGCGTTGGTCGAGCCCTCTTCCGTCATCACCGCCGGCTTTTCCGGATGGTCGCGATGGAAGGCGTCGACATCGTGCTGGGCGCCATAGTTGAAGCCGATGACGTCCGCCGCCACCGACACGCCGCGTCCCGAACCGCTGGCCGCCAGGGTCGTGCGCCGCGTCGGATCGAGCCGATGGACGATTGTCTGCATCTCAGTCGCCAGGTGCGTGCCGAGATCGGTCCATTCCAGCGACCATTCTTCATTGCCGACCGACCACAGGACGACGCTGGGGTGATTGCGGTCGCGACGGACCATGCGCTCAAGCTGGCCGCGGATCTCGGGCGTGGTGCCCATCATGCGGTGCTCGTCGATCACCAGCACGCCCAGCCGATCGGCGGCGTCGAGTAGTTCCGGCGTCGGCGGATGGTGCGAGCAGCGATAGGCATTGGCGCCGAACGATTTCAGCCGCATAAGCCGCCAGGCCTGTAGGCCGTCCGGCAGGGCGACGCCGACCCCGGCGTGGTCCTGGTGGTTGTTGGTGCCCTTCAGCTTTATGTTGCGGCCGTTGAGAAGGAAGCCCTTGTCCTTGTCGAAGACCACCGTGCGGATGCCGAAGGCCGTATCGTAGTGGTCGGCGGGGATGCCGCCGCGCAGCACCGTGGTGCGCAGGCGGTAAAGCGCCGGATCGTCGGTCGACCACAGATGCGGCCGCTCGACACCGAGCGTCGCGGCGACCGTCTGGCTGCCGTCCGCTTCCGCGGCGCCGGTGACCTCACCGGACGCAACGCGCTGGCCGTCGGGCGCGAAGATCTCGTGCCGCACAGTAAAGGCGGCGTTGGAATCGCCGTCATTGTCCACCGTGACGTCGATATCGACCCGCGCCGTGTCGCCCTCGACCGTGGTGCGCACGAAGGTGCCCCACTGCGCCACGTGCAGCGGGTCGGTGACCGTCAGCCAGACGTGGCGGTAGATGCCGGCGCCTTCATAGAACCAACCCTCCTCGACCGTCGCATCGGCACGGACGGCGACGGTATTCTTGCCGCCAAAGCTGAGATAGTCGGTGATGTCGTAGGCAAACCCGGAATAGCCGCTGGGCTCGGTGCCGATATAGTGGCCGTTCACCCAGACGACGCTGTCGCGATAGACGCCGTCGAATTCAAGGCGAACCCGGCGGTCTTTCCACTCCGCGGGCACGTCGAGCGCCCGGCGGTACCAGCCGACGCTGTTTTCGGGAAAGCCGTGTCCGATCGCCTTGGAACCGTGATTGGTATTGCCGCGCGCGTCGAAGGGCAACTCGACCGCCCAGTCGTGCGGCAGGTCCACCTTACGCCACGGCGCGTCGTTGAAGGCAGGATTGGCCGGGCCGTCGCCGTATCCGGCCTTGGCGAAGAAGAAGGGCCGCAGGCCATAGCCGAAGTCCTTATCGGGATCCGTGGCGTGACCGTACGCAAAGCGCCAGCCCTTGTCGATATTGAGGCGGGCGCGAACGCTTGGCCTGGCTTCAGCCGATGCCGTACCTGTCCATCCCGGCAGGAGAGCGGTTGCCCCAAGGGCAGCCCCGAGCTTCAGAACGTGGCGCCTGTCCATGACGATCTCCCCATTTACGATTTCGTTTTGGAGAATTTAAGCGGCCGATTCCGGCAAAAGGCAATGGTTTTATAATATAATTACGCAAACCGCGGGTCATAAAGCCACCGCCGCACCTTCGACGCCATTATCCCGGCCGAATCGCGATGGGCGGGATTGACCAGCACGTTGAATTCCTCGGGCACCACCACCGATGGCACGCGCAGCAGGGCCGACCGGCCTTCTCTCGCCCACTGCGTTCCATAGTCGATGCTGACCTTGCCCGCCGGCAGGGCGTCCCAGCCGACATCTCCCGGAAACACCTCCGCCGCCGCCCAGGCACTATCGGGGATATCGATGCGCACCAGGTAGCGGTTGAAAGGCAGGCCGACCGCCTTGGTGTGCACCAAGGTCTCGAGACACGCCAGGGCAATGGTTTCGGAGGCATAGAGCATGGCGATGCCCGCCGGATTCCACCGCCCGCCCGTCGTCTTTGCCCCCGCGCCGCTGAGGTCGTCCGCCGTATAGGCCGGCGTATCCGTGGCGATCCGCCAAACCGATTTCGTCACGCGTAGGCGCCGCTTTCCATTTGCGACAGCAGGCGCGACACGATCCCCTGCCCTTCCATGGTGTCCATCAAATCGACAGGCCGCGCCCCGTTCAGCGCCGGCACGGGTTCAAGCAGCCAGGACGCCGTCCAGCGCGCCGCATCGAAACCGGGGGCATCTCCCGCCATCGACTGGACCTGGCCGATCAGCCGCGCCATGCCGATGACGCGCTCGCTGTCTTCGGACGACAGGTTGGCGTCTTCCTTGATCTTGCGCGACAGGGTGGCCGGCGACAGACGCAGGCTTTTCAGCAAGTCGCCCGACGCGATGGGAATGGCTTCGAACATGTCGCGGACGGCCGCCGCGGGCACGCCATTGCGGATCATCTCGACGCGCTCATACGGATCGGCACGGAAGATATCGGCATAGGCGACGGCGGCATTCCTGGGAAAATCGTGGATGAAGGCGGTGCTGCTTTCATGAACGCTGGTCTGTCCCGAGGGCCGGTCCGCCGTTTCAAACCGTCCGTCTGCCGCAAGCCTTTTCGCAGTCCTGGCCATCATGACCTCCCTTTCCGAAGGCCAATATAACACTAAAATGGAAATTTAAAATATCCATTTAAAAATTTACCCCGGAAATTTCACCGTCCACCGGGCATAGGCGTCCAGCGCCTTCTGCGGCGTCGTGTTGTACCAGGAATAGCCGTTCCTGCGTTCGGCGCTGATCTCCATCATGTCGTCGTGGATGGACTTGTCGCGGTCGCCGAAGATCGGCTTGCCGGTCGTCAGGTCGTAATAGCGCGCCCACAACAGCGGCGCGCCCGGCTCAGCCTGAAGATGGCGGCCCGACGCATCACGCACCAGCGCGACGTCATGCAGTGCATTGTCCTTCAGCCACTGCACCCCGGCGCGGATCGAGACCTTGACCTCAGGCGAAGGGTTGTCCAGCCGCATCAGGTAGACCAGCAGGGTGGCGCTTTCGGCCGCCGACAGCGCCGGCGGCTCGAAATTGCGCGCCGACACGGGTTCCAGCGTCAAGGCATCGTGCTGCTGCCCCCAGACGGTCAGCTTGCCGTTTATGCGCACCTGGCTTTTCAGCACGACATCCAGCGCCCTGGCGTCGGCCCCGACCGCCGCGCCGCGCACGTCCTGAGGCACGAAGGCATAGTCGCCCTCGCCGCCCGCCACATCCTTCAGAAACGAGACGATGTTGTCGAGCGCGTCGTCGTTATAGGTGATGGCGTCGTGATAGCCGCCTTCCAGCGGATAGACCTGCGGCCAGCCGCCGTTGGGATATTGCGCCGCCAGCGTATACCGGATGCCGCGCAGCAGGCTCCGGCGCCAGGCATCGCCTTCGGGACCGGGCGCCGCCGCTTGGACACGCGCCAGGAAGCGCAGTTCGGTGATGGTGGCGTCATTGTCGAAGGTGCCGACATAATGCCAGCTCATGTCCGCGAAATCGAAATCCGACGGTCCGCCATGGGCGGCGGCGGTCTGCGCCACATAGGCCTGGCCTTTCTGGCGGACGGCTCCGTCGCGCGGCGCATTCTTGCCCCAGCCGCCGGCCGGGGTCTGGAAGCTGACGACGACGTCGGCGACATGGCGCGCCTCCGGCGTCGCATACCATGCCGCATCGCGGTCGAGCGGCATGGATTTCTGCGCATTGCCTTCCGATACCGGCGCGGGAACGGCGCCGAGGGTGTTGCGCTCGGCATCCAGCGCGGCGTGATCGGCCGCCTTCGCCGCTTCAGACACCTTGAGGTAGTCGGCCCAGGCACCGGCCTGCGGCCCGGCATATTGCCGAATGCGCTCCGGCGACAGCTTCGGCGCCGGCACGTTCTGGCCGACCACGGCGGCGCCGGCAGGCCCGGACAGGAGCAAAACCGCCAGTACGGCGCGGGACACGATTATATTGACCTTCATGGCATTCCCCGGATTTTTGCCGACCATGCCACGGCGCGCCGTCTCGGGCAATCAAAATGACACCGGTAGCACAGCCTTTCTGCAGATGCCGGAACAGCGCCGGGCGGCCAGGCTCACGGCAGCCATCACACAGCAAAAAGGCGCGGGAGCGAACTCCGGCGCCTTTCCTCCAGGGACCTCCGGCAGAGATTAGAGACCGTTGCCGTACCGGTCTTTACGCCGCCTAGCTGCCCTTAACGGCGGCGGCGACGGTATTCATCGTGCCCGACAGATTTTTGCCGAGCGTGCCAAGGATGCCGATCAGGACGACGGCGATCAGAGCCGCGATCAGGCCGTATTCGATGGCGGTGGCGCCGGACTCATCACGCATGAACTGGGTAATCAGGGGCTTCATAAGACCTCCAGGTCGGTTGGTTGCGGCACTAAAATACCGCTCAAATCGTAAAGTAGCGGCAAAGAAATACCGTGAATCGGCAACTTTTGATTGCGCCGCCAATGCAAACGCTTGCACCGTTACACAGCTTGAGATTGCGATATGTCGCAAAACCGTTGCATTCGTTAATTGCGCCCCGACCGTCGAAGCGGTAGCATAAAACCACGTCCCGACAGCGATTACGTGACGGCCCCGGCCGGCACCGGGAACATACCGGACGGCACATGCCGACGGTCATAAAGACTGACTGTCGGCATTAATCTTTTTCAGCTCGAACGCCGCATGAGCCCTCGCACTCGCCCGGGCGCGCAGGCGCGCTTGCCAGCGGCGATCGCGTTAAAGCCAACCGCCATTGGTATCATATGGCGGTGGCGTGTGCGGTCTTTTCGTCACCCACGATGCGGCAACAGCATATTTCAAAGCAACCTTTGGTTCACCTGCCAGAGACAGGCGCGGACAATGCTAACCGTCTGATTTGGCGCAATTCCGTGTCCCGAACCGCCATCACTTTGGTGAAAAAATGGTGGACACGGCGCAAGATGACAAAAATGACACACTCATAGTTGCTCCAGAAGGACAATAGGACCAGCCCGTTGACTTGCGTGCCGAATATTGGTCAACCCGCGCTCCACCAGCACCAGAGGGGGTTAAATGCCTAAGTCCTTGATTCTTTCCGCCATCGCCATTTCCACGCTTGCCTTCGCCGTCTCGGCCAACGCCGAAACCGCCAAGCCGGCCGCCAGCGCGTCCGACAACTATTTCGAAGTCGGCGGCGGCGCTGCCCGTGTCAGCGGCGAAAACTTCGGTACCGTCAACTTCACCCTGGGCAAGACGCTGAATCAGTCGTTCGCCGCTGAACTCGAAGGCCAGGTCGGCGTCACCAGCAAAAGCTATTACTACGGCGGCAACAAGGTGAAGGCGCAGGTCGACTACGCCCTCGCCGCCTATGCCGTGGGTACGCTGCCCGTGTCCGCGGACACCGACCTGATCGGCCGCGTCGGCTACATGACGGCCGAAGCCAAGGTCGCCGCCAGCGGCGCATCCGCCACGGACATGGAATTCGGCCCGGCCTACGGCGTCGGCATCCGCTACTTCCCGAAGGGCGGCGATGCCGGCGTGCGCTTCGACATCACGCACTTCGATCTCAGCCATGACCTGAACGGCGACCTCTATCAGGTTTCCTACATCCGCCGCTTCTGACCCAAGTACAAAAGAGTATTTTTGGGCTCCGGACCATCCATCCGGAGCCAATTTTGCGTTCACAAAAGCATATTCAAAAGAAACCAAGTCAAAAATATATGACCAAAATGACACATAGCGTGTCTGTTACGACAAAACAACGGAACGGGGACATTGACTCTGCGGCGGAATACTGGTCAATCACTCGCTCCACTAGCACCAGAGGGGGTTTATATGCCTAAGTCCTTACTTCTTTCCGCCATTGCCGTTTCCGCTCTCGCCTTCGCCGTGTCGGCCAATGCCGAAACCGCCAAGCCGGCCGCCACGTCCGGCAACTATTTCGAAGTCGGCGGCGCGGCCGCCCGCGTCAGCGGTGAAAACTTCGGGACCGTCAACTTCACCCTGGGCAAGACGCTGAACCGTTCGGTCGCCGTCGAAGTCGAAGGCCAGGTCGGCGTCACCAGCAAGGACTACAACTACGGCGGCTACAACGTGAAGCTGAAGGTCGACTACGCCCTTGCCGGCTACGTCGTCGGCACCCTGCCGGTCGGACCGAACACCGACCTGCTGGGCCGCGTCGGCTACATGCACGCCCAGGTCAAGGCCTCGGTGGGCGGCGCCTCGGGCACCGACGCCGAATCCGGTCCGGCCTACGGCGTCGGCCTGCGCTACTTCCCGAAGGGCGGCAATGCCGGCGTTCGCTTCGACATCACGCACTTCGACCTGAGCCACGACCTGAACGGCGACCTGTATCAGGTTTCCTACATCCGCCGCTTCTAAATACAGGGGCCGTCAGGCGCCCTTGTACGGCCCCCGGAGTTCGCTCCGGGGGCTTTTGTTTACGCCCCCGCCATCGGTAGCTGTTCGTCGTCCGCGTCGCGCTCGTAGCGGCGCCAGGTGTTGCGGCCGGCATGCTTGGCGACGTACAGCGCGATATCGGCCGATTTATAGAGCGCGTCCTCGGTGACCCCGTCCGTCGGGAAGTCGGCCGCGCCGATGCTGGGGCTGGTCTGCAGGCTGTGGGCCTGGAAGCGCACCGGCGCCGCGAAGCTTCTGACGATTCGTTCGCACACCGTGTCGACGTCGACGCCCTGGGGGCCGCCCATCAGCAGGATGGCGAATTCGTCCCCGCCCAGGCGCGCGACACAGTCGTTCTCGCGCAGCACCGCACGCAGGCGGATCGCCGCCTCCTGCAAAAGCGCGTCGCCGGCGTCGTGCCCCAGGGTGTCGTTGACCTGCTTGAAGCGGTCGAGGTCGATCAGCAGCAGGCTGAAGCCCGTCTTCTCGCGCCGCGCCCAGGCAATGGCCTTGCGAAAATCCTCATGGAACATGCGGCGGTTCGGCAGCCCCGTCAGGGCGTCGAAATAGGCCATCTGCTCCAGTTGCGTCTGGCTGCGGCGCAGTTCCGACGTCCGCTCCTCGATCAGGGCCTCCAGCTGCCGTTGCCGCCCCCTCAGCACACCGGTCCAGGTCTGCACCACAGCCGCGACCAGCGCCACGATCAGGGTGGCCGCTCCCAGATAAAACCACCAGGTCTGATACCAGGCCGGCAGGACGCGGACGGGGACGTCGAGCGTCCGGCCGCTCCAGACGCCGTCGCGGTTCGAGCCCTGCAGCCGCAGTGTGTAGAGGCCGGGCGGCAGGTTGGTGTAGGTGGCGACGCGGTGCTGGGAATCGGTCTCGTTCCAGTCGCGTTCGAAGCCGTCCAGGCGGTACCGGTACCGGTTGCGCTCCGGCGCGGAGAAATCCAGTGCCGAGAATTCGACGGATACGGGCTTGCCCGGCGGCACGGCCAGCGGCACATGCCCCGCATTGTTGAAGGCCGCGGCCCCCAGGGCCTCGCGCCCGATGCGGATATCGCTGACCACCACCGGCGGCGCATAGCGCCACGTCTCCAGCATGTCGGGCCGCACCACCAGCACCGCCGACGCGCCGCTGAACAGGAGTTCGCCACGCGATGTCGTGGTCCCCGCGCCGACCCAGTAGTTGAGAATGGACAGCCCGCTTTCGCGGCCGATGGCGCGCACGGCGAAGGTTTCGGGATCGATGACGGCCAGGCCGGAATCGGTCGCCGCCCAGATGCGCCCATGGGAATCGGACAGGAATTTGTCGAGGTTGGGGTCAGGCAGGCCGTCGGCGGCGCCGATATGGCGGAAGATTGGCTTGCCGCGGGCGTCGCGGCCGGTCAGGACCGCAATGCCGCCCCCCGACATGCCGACCCACAGCCGTCCCTTCCGGTCGGCCAGGAGGCTGGTAATATAGGCGGCGCTCAGGCCCTGGTCGCTCTTGTCGGGCAGGATGCGCTCGACGCGGCCGTCGGGCGACAGCCGGTTGAGCCCGTTTTCCGTGCCGATCCACACCATGCCGTCGGGCGTCTTCAGCAATACCCGCGCCCGGTCGTCGGTCAGGCCGGTGACGTGCAGGGGCGCCTGTCCGGGCGCTATCTTCCACACGCCGTCATAACCGGCGACCCACAGGGCGTCGCCGTCGCGCATCAGCCCGACGGTAAAGGTATTGGGGTCGCGCCCCGGAACGTGCACGCGCCGGACGTTCGTTCCCGCGGAATCGCTCCGGTACAGGCCCTGGCCCGTGGCGATGAAGACGTCCTTGCCCATCGACAGGAAGTCCCAGACATAGTTCTGCGGCAGGGCGGTTTCCGGGTGATGCGGGTCCGACGCCAGGGTCCTTACGCGCCCGCGCACGGGATCGACGATATCGACGCCCTTGCGCAAAAGCCCCATCCACAGCCGGCCGTCCGGCATTTCCCGCACCGACAACGCGCCGGCCTCGGACATGTCGGTGGGCCGCCCGGTATTGCCCGGAATGACGGAAAAGGCGCCCTGTTCGGGCGCGTAGCGGCTTACCCCCTCCCCGGTCGCCACCCAGATCAGGCCCGACCGGTCGCGGGCCAGGGCCCAGACCTGGTCGAACAGGAGGCTGTCGGCCAGGGCGGGATCGTGCGCGATGCGGCGCATGTGCATCGTCGCCATGTCCACGGCCACGATGCCGTGGCTGAATGTACCCAGCCAGATCTCGCCCGGCCGGACCTCGACGACGGTGTTGACGCCTTCGCTGCGCAGGTCGCCGGCGCCCGGCCCCGTCACGGGCCGGGCAATCCCGGTCCTGGAATCGACCAGATAGACTCCGTGGCGGCGCGTACCGACCCAGATCCGCCCCGCGCCGTCGCGATAGAAGGTGCGCACCGACGGCAGGCTGCCGTCGGGTGTCGGCAGCGCGATGGTTTCGGTCCGGGCGCCGGTCCGCCGCGCCAGCCCGCTGGCGGTGCCTATCCACAGCGTTCCGGACGGATCGCGGTAAAGCGCGCCGATCCTGTCATTGGGCAGGCCCTGGTCCATCGCCTTTTGAATGACGCCCGTGCGCGGGTCCAGGTGGTCGAGCCCGCCCCAGGTGCCGACCCACAAGCCGCCATGGCCATCATCGGCGACGGCGTTGACGGTGACGTGGCTAAGGCCCCTGAGCCCGGCGGCATAGGTGACGAAGCTGTCGGACGCCTCGTCATAGCGCGCCAGCCCGCCGACATTGGTGGCGATCCACAGGCGGCCGGCGGCATCGACGAACAGGTTGCATATGTCATTGTCGGGCAGCGCGCCCGGGGTGTCGGGCTGCGGCCGATAGAGCTTGAATCGATAGCCGTCCCAGCGCACCAGCCCGTCCTGCGAGCCGATCCACAGGAAGCCGTGGCGGTCCTGGACCAGCGTCGTGGGATTGCGCACTTCTGGCGTGCTTTCGGTCGCGACGTGCTGGAAGGTCTCGCCCGTGAATCCGGTCCAGCGCTCCTCGGCCGCCGCGGGCGCGGCGAGGAAGCCCAGTGCCATAAGCAGGGTCGAAACGACGGCTCGGGCGATGGATTTCGGGCGGTAGCCCGGCACTGTCTTCATCAAGGGTCTTGCACGATCACGCGGTGAACTCTTCGCGAAGCTTACGCATGAAACGAAAATAACCGCTTAGGAGATAGCGTTAATACTATCCGACGCCGCAGCCCGGTGCCGGGGGCGCATTTATACAGCCTGCCGTTTCGCGCTTCCGGCCGTCCGGCGCGCCGGAGATGCGCCACGACAATACAATCATCAGTTGTCAGCCGGGACGTAAAACGCACTTCGAATCTCTGCTTTGCATCCGATGATGGCAATGTTCGCCAATACACGGTGCGCCAAATAGTTGTGACACAATTGCGTAATCTAATCTCAATCTATTTTCTCTACGCTGGTCCGACGTGTCCCTTTTCGCCAGAGTGAACCATGGCCCTTAGTGTCCTGATCCTGGAAGACAGCAAGACCCAGGCGACGATTATTTCCAAGATGTTCGAGAAGGCCGGCTTTGCCGCGACCTGCGTGCCGACCGAGGAAGAAGCCCTCGCCCTTCTCAAATCGCAATCCTTCCAGCTCCTGGTGCTCGACGTCTTCGTCGACGGTCACAATACGCTGGACGATCTCCCCCTCTATCGCGACCTGGCGGCGGGCGTGCCCATCGCCATCATGACGGCCGGTCACATGGCCAATCCGGAATCGGGCGCCGACGCGCTCAACAAGGCCCGGCGCCAGCGCGTCATGTTCCTGTTGCCCAAGCCCTTCTATTTCGATGACGTCAAGCAGATCTGCGAAGACGTCACCGGCTTCTGGGCCCGTCGCGAAGATACGGCCCTCGCCTCGTAACGCCTTTCCCGAGACGATTTTTATGACGATTTCAAACAGCGTGCCCGCCGCCGCCGTCCCCGACGACGGCCTGCCGGACGACGGATGGCAGGACGTCTTCATCGAAGCCGGCGTCGATCCGCGTCTGTTCGTCCTGGCGAAGCAGTCCGAAGCGCTGGTGTCCACCATGTCCGACGTGTTCCGCCGTATCGACGCGCGCTGGATCACCCAGTTCCGCAGCATCTACGACGCCATCGGCGAAGCCAAGGCGGAAATCCGTTCGATACGCCCGCTGGAGATGGCGACGCACCGCTTGCCGAGCGCGACGTCCGAAATGGACGCCATCACGGCCGACACCGAATCCGCCACCAACAGCATCCTGGCGTCGGCCGAGACCATCATGGGCCTCGACAGCCGCGACACCGCCGCCAAGGCCGCGATCGACGACGAAATCATGAAGATCTTCGAGGCCTGCTCGTTCCAGGACCTCACCGGCCAGCGCGTCACCAAGATCGTGCGGTTGCTGACCCAGATCGAGGAGCGCATCACAAAACTGGTCGACGCGCTGGGCGTGCACGACGGCGAGAACCATGAACCCGTATCGCCCGAGGAACAGCGCCGGCGCGACCTGCTGCTCAACGGCCCGGCCGTCGGCGGCCCGGAGACGAAGCAGGCCGAAATCGACGCCCTGTTCGACTGATACCAACGGCGATTGGCTTTGACTCGGTCGCCGCCGCCAACGCGGCGAGCCATGCGGCGTTTGAGCTGAAAAAAACGAATACCGACGGTCATTCTTTATGGCCGTTGGTATGAGCAGGCTTGCGGCGCGATTGTTACCGCACCGCAACAATTCCTCCCGTAATTATTAACAACCCTGGCACAGTCTTTCCGTCCATGGCCGGCACGTCTCGCCCGAGCCGTAGCGATTAGACACTTATAAATCGGGGCGGAAGATGGTTAACGCCGTCATCGCCGATTCTCCCGGGGGTCCTCATGCGTATCGCCTACAAACATCTGCCCGTCGTCTCCAAGGTGCTGGTGCTGCTCGCCGCGCTTGGCGCCGTATCGGTCTTCGCCGCCGTTTTCGCGACCGGCCAGATGTCGGCGATCAGTACGGCCTACGACGACGCCCTGGTGGGATCGGCCAGCGGCACAACGGCCCTGGCCCGCGCCACGGCCCATACCGGCTGGACCGCGCGCTCCATCTTCCGGCTGATCATCGCCGAGGCGCCCGAGGACATGGCGCAGGCCAGCGACGACATCGAAAAGAGCCGCCAGACCTTCGAAGCCGAGCTGGCGTCGGCCATCGACGCCATGCCCGAGCAGAAGGACAGGCTGGAAGACGTGCGCGGCGCCTACCGCACGGCCATGAGCCAGGCCTGCGCCGAAGCCGTGCGCCTTGGCAAGGCCGGCCAGCGCGACGCCGCCATCCACGAGATGAACGCCAGTTGCAGCCCGGCCCTCCTGACGGTTTCCGACAAGATGAACACGCATATCGACGCCAATGTCGAGGCCAACGACCACCTGGCCGAACAGCTGACGAAAAAGGCCTCCACGGCGCGCGCCGATACGCTGATCGCGGTCATTGGCGGGCTGATCCTGGTGTCCGGCGTGGCCTTCTGGCTGACGCGCTCGGGGCTGTCCCTGCCGATGCGCCGTCTCGACGGCACCATGGCCGACATTTCGAACGGCCGTCTTGACGCCACTGTGCCGGGCCAGGAGCGCGGCGACGAACTGGGCGCCATGGCGCGCACGGTCGAGCGCTTCCGCCTCGGCCTGCAGGACGCCGCAACCCTGAGGCGGCAGGCGGCGGAGCAGGAAAGGCTGACCAATATCCGTATCCGCGACGAACGGCTGGCCATCGCCGACGCCTTCGAGGCCAGCATGGGTGAACTGGCCCGCGCCTTCGTGCGGTCGTCGGGCGAGGTTTCCGGCGCCGCGCAGAGCCTGGCCGCCACGGCCGAGGAAACAGCACGCCAGGCGCAGATCGTTACCGGCGCCGCCGAGGACGCGGCCGTCAACGTGCAGACCGCTGCCGCGGCGACCGAGGAAATGTCGGCTTCGATCCACGAAATCAATGCCCAGGTCCACCAGGCGGCCGACGTCGCAAGGGCCGCCGTGTCCGACGTGGCCGGCACCGAGGCGGAAATCCAGTCCCTGACGACGGCCGCCGCCGGCATCGGCGAGGTCGTACAGCTGATCAGCGATATCGCCGCCCAAACCAACCTCCTGGCGCTCAACGCGACCATCGAAGCCGCCCGCGCCGGGGAAGCCGGCAAGGGGTTCGCGGTCGTGGCGTCGGAGGTCAAGCAACTGGCCACCCAAACCTCGCGCGCGACGCAGGACATCTCTCACAAGATCGAGGAAATCCAGGCGGCGACGACACGCAGCGTATCCTCGATCGGCAAGATCGTGACGACGATCGGCGACATCCGGGCGATCTCGGCGACGATTGCGTCCGCCGTCGAGCAGCAGGGGTCGGCAACGCAGGAAATCGCCGCCAACACCGCCCGCGCCTCGCAGGGAACCCATGAGGTGACCCAGAACATCTTCGGTGTCGGCCGCGCGGCCGAGATGACGGGCGCGGCCTCGACGCAGCTGATGTCGCTGGCGGGTGACCTGGCGCACCAGGCCGACACGCTCCAGACCGAAGTCGCGGCCTTCGTCTCGCGGCTGCGCGCCGCCTGATCCTAGACGAAGATCAGGTCGCCTGCCGTCACCGTCGCCCCGGCGTCGAAAGTGGCGATGGCGATGGCCGCGTCGCCGCCCTGGCCGTCGTGGTCCCAGTAAAGGGTATGAGCCGCCGCGTCCCACACGAACTGGGCCGAGGCCCCGGCCGCACTGCTGCCGGCGGTGAATTCGCTGGCGGCAAGCAAGTGACCGGCGGCGAAACCATAATCCGTACCCGTGAACAGCAGGTGATCGGTGCCGTGGACGAAGTCCTGCACGGTGTCGAGGCCGTTGGCGGCCCCGGCTGCGGCAAAGACGAAGGTGTCCGCGCCCGTGCCGCCATTGAGCACATCGTTCCCCTGCCCGCCGGCCAATGTGTCGTCGCCGCCTGAGCCGTTGAGCGTGTCATTGCCGCCAAGGCCCATGAACGTATTGTTGCCGCTGTTGCCGTTCAGCCCGTTGTTCAGGCTGTTGCCCGTGCCGTTGAGATTGGCGCCGCCCAGCAGGTTGAGGTTCTCCAGGAAGGTGCCCAGCGTGAAGTCCACCGTCGACATGACCCGGTCGCCGCCGCCGTCATTGATCCCGGCCCCGGCGGACTCCTCCGACACCACATCGCCGATATTGTCGACATAGTAGATGTCGTTGCCGGCGCCGCCGTACATCGTATCCGCACCCGCGCCGCCGTCGAGCGTGTCATTGCCCGCGTCACCATAGGCGACGTCGTGTCCGTCGCCGCCATTCAGCGAATCCACACCGGCATCACCATGCAGCAGGTCGGCATCCGCTCCGCCGTTCACCGTATCGTTGCCGTCGCCGCCATACAGGCTGTCATTGCCGGCATTGCCGAGCAGCAGGTCGTCTCCGGCCATGCCCCACAGGTGGTTCGCGCCGGAATTGCCGTTGAGTGAATTGTTGATGCTGTTGCCCGTGCCGTCGAGATCGCCGGTGCCCATGAGGTTCATGTTCTCGATGAAGGCCCCCAGCGTGTAGCTGACGGAGGTCATGACCCGGTCGCTGCCGCCGTCATTGATCCCCGCTCCCGTCGACTCTTCCGAAGCCACGTCGCCGGTATTGTCGACATAAAAGACATCGTTCCCGGCCCCGCCATAGAGCGTGTCCGCACCCGTGCCGCCATCGAGGACGTCGTTGCCCGCGCCGCCCCACAGGTGGTCGCCGCCGGCGGCGCCGGTCAGGGTATCGTTGCCGCCCTGGCCGTCGACCGCCGTCGCCGTATAGCCGGCGGCAAGGGTCAGCTTGTTGCCGCCCGCGTCGGTCGCGACCGTGTCGAAGGTCGCATGGCCGGTGGTCGTGACGCCGTCGGCTCCGGTCACCGTATAGTCGAAGCCGCCGCTGCCCGACGCCGTCACTGTCAACTTGCCACCCGCAAGCGAAACCGTGCCGCCGGTGACATTGCTGACGGCCGTGACCGTCAGGGCTTCGCCGTTCGACGCGGTGTCGTTGCCCAAAAGGACGGCCGCGTCGACCGACGCCGCCACGCCCGAAGTCACAAGCAGGCTGTCGGCCCCGGCGGTGATGACGGTCGTCGGCACCGGAACGCCGTCCGTCGTATAGAGGGTGGCGCCGAACTGAAGGACCTCGACACCGTCCAGCGTATCCGTGCCGTCGCCGCTGGCGCCATGATCGGCGACCGTCAGGGTGCCGTCGGCATTATGGGTAAGCGTATAGTCGGTGATCGGCCCGGCGAAGACGGCCGTATCGCTGCCGTCGCCGCCATGGATGACGTCATTGCCCGCGCCGCCCGTCAGGGTGTCGTTCCCGGCCCCGCCGGTCAGCTGGTTGTCGCCGACATTGCCGATCAGTACGTCGTTGCCGGCTCCGCCGACCGCCGCGGCGATATGGGTGGTGGTCGCCGTCGTCAGGCCGCTGGTGATCGCCGAGACGATGTTCGAGCTGTCGGCCGACAGGGTCACGACATTGCCCCGGCCCAGTTGCGTGACCAGGGACTGATAGGTCGTTTCGAAACCACCCGCGATGGCGAAGATCGGGATGATGTTGGCGGCTTCCATCGCCGTGCGCAACTGCGTGATTTCCGGATAGTTTTCCCAGACCCCGCCGTCGTTGATGATGGCGTTGCCGTTGTTCGCCGTGGTGATGCCCGCCGCCGTGCCGTCGGCCGCCGTGTGGAAGCTGGCGTCGGTGAACAGGACGACGAAGCGCGCCGAATTGTTCTGGTAACCGACTTCGCCGCCCGCACGCACCGAAAGTTGCAGCAGGGCCTCAAGCTGGGCTTCGGGCAAATCGTTGCCACCGCTGGCGACGAAGCCGGCATAGGCGGTGGTGACGGCGGACGGCGTGGCGCCCATGGCGACGTCGGTCTGATAGACCCAGTCGCCGGCCCCGCCAAAGGCGCCATAGGCCTTGTCGCGGAAGCTGGAGACCCCAAAGGCCGCGCCGCCGCTGACCGATTGCAGGGCCGTTACGATCTGAGGCACCAGGATGCGCACATTGGCGATATCGTCGGCGAAGGAGCCCGTCAGGTCCTGGAGGAACTGGACGTTGAGCGCCCCGGTTACCGTGCCGCCGGTGCCGAAGTCGCAGGTCTGATGCTCGATTTCGGTCGTCGTCGCGCCGGACAGGTCGATATGGCTGTCGCCGGTCGCTTCGCTGGCGTCGATGGTGTCGTTGCCCTGGAAGTCCTCGATATGGGCCGCGCCGCCATGGATCTTGTAGACGTCGTTGCCCGCGCCGCCCGCCAGGGTATCGTGGCCCGAGGTCGAGACCAGCACGTCGTTGCCGTCGCCGCCTTCCTCGACATCGTCGCCCGCGCCGCCGTTCAGCGTATCCGAGCCGGTATCGCCGGTCAGCGTGTTGTTGCCGGCATTGCCGGTCAGGACGTGGCCGCTGCCGGACAGGCGGACGTTTTCGATATTGTCGGCCAGGGTCCAGTCGGAGTTCACCACGACCGTGTCGGTCCCGCCGGTCGCCGTTTCGACGACGACGTCGCCGGGATTGTCGACATAGTAGGTGTCGTTGCCGTCACCGCCGGCCATGGTGTCGGCGCCCGCGCCGCCGTCGATCGTGTCGTTGCCCTGCCCGCCTTCCAGCGAATCCGCGCCTGTTCCGCCCGTGAGCAGATTATCGCCCGAGTTGCCGACGCCATGATGCGCCGTGCCGCTCAGGGTCAGGTTTTCGATATTCGAGCCTTCAGTCAGGGTGTAATCGACCGAAGACAGGACCGTGTCCGTCCCGCCGCCGGCCGCTTCGACCAGGGTGTCGGTGGTGCCGTGGACGACATAGGTGTCGTTGCCCGCGCCACCCGCCAGCGTATCCAGTCCGCCGCCGCCATCCAGCGTATCGTTGCCGCTGCCGCCGGTGATCAGGTTGTCGCCCGAATTGCCGACAGCAAGATGGGCCGTACCGGTAAGGGTCAGGTTTTCAATGGCTGAACCGGCCGTCAGACTATAGTCGATGCTGGTGACCACCGTATCGGTGCCGCCGCCAGCCGCTTCGACAACGGTATCGCCGGCATTGTCGACATAATAGGTGTCGTTTCCGCCTCCGCCGTCCAGCGTATCCGCTCCGGCGCCGCCGTTCAGCGTATCATTGCCCGCCGTACCCACGATGGTGTTGGCGAAGGCGTTGCCCGTACCCGAATGGGCGGTGCCTGCAAGCACCAGCTTTTCGACTTCAGCGCCCGCCCCCAGCGTATAGTTCACGGAGGCCACGACCGTGTCGCTGCCGCCTCCGGCGCTTTCGACTATGACGTCCGAGGCGTTATCGACGTAGTAGACGTCGTCACCGGCCCCGCCGGTCAGGGTATCGGTTCCGGCGCCGCCGTCCAGGGTATCGTTACCCGCCGTGCCGGTAATGGCGTTGTTTCCGGCATTGCCCGTCCCGGCCAGCCCCGCGCCGCTGAGGACCAGCGCCTCGACATTGTCGCCCAGCGTATAGTCGACCGAAGCGATGACCGTGTCATTGCCATCGCCAGCGGCCTCGACGACGACATCGCCCGCCGCATCGACGACATAGGTGTCGTTGCCGGCCCCACCGGTCAGGGTGTCGTTGCCGGCTCCGCCGTCAAGCGTATCGTTGCCCGCCGTGCCGGTGATGGTGTTGTCGAGCCCGTTGCCCGTGCCGGCCAGGCCGTAGCCGTCGAGCACCAGGGCTTCGACGTTGTCGCCCAGGACATAGTCCGCCGAAGCGATCACCGTGTCATTGCCTTCGCCGGCGGCCTCGACCGCCTCGTCGCCCGCCGTATCGACATAATAGGTATCGTCGCCCTGCCCCCCGGACATGCTGTCGTTGCCCGCGCCGCCGTCGATGGTGTCGTTGCCGCCGCCGGCGTCGATCGTATCGTCCCCGCCCGCCGCGACGATGTTGTCGGCGCCGTCACCGACCACATGGGCGCCGCCATAGCCCGGCGTGATCAGGTCCGCCCCGCTGGTGCCGTAGACATTGGTGTCCGGCTGCCATTGCGACGGCGTGTAGACCAGATAGGCGGACTCGGCCGCGCCCGGCGCGCCGATCATCAGGTCGGCCGTGCCGTCGCCGTTCATGTCGTTGACGATCGACACTGTGGCGCCGGTCAGGCTGCCCGCATCGCCGACGATCTTGGCGCCGCCCATGCTTTGCGCCACCATGGACAGGTCGACCGTGCCCGAGCCGCCGCCCCACACGACATAGACCGCACCGGCGTCCGTACCGCCTTCGGTATCACCCTGGGCGCCGATGACGAAGTCGGCGATGCCGTCGTGATTGAGGTCCTTGCCGCCGGCCACCGACAGCAGATTCAGGCTGCCCGGCGTCTCGCCGACGATCTCGAAGCCGCCGATGCCGGCCGCGACATCCGTCAGATCGACCGCCGCGCCGTCGGCCTTGCCGAACACGACATAGGCATGGTCCGCCCCCGGCGCGCCGACCAGGATATCACCCAGGCCGTCGCCATTGACGTCGCCGATGCCCGTCACCGAAGCCCCCGCCCGGTCGCCGGGCTGGCCCTTGATGACAAAGCCGCCCGTGCCCGCCGCCACGTTCGTCAGGTCGACGGCCGCGCCCGTGCTCTTTCCGAAGACCACATAGACCGCGCCGCCGTCGGCGCCGCCGATGGCGCTGCCGGGCGCGCCGACAAGGATTTCGGCCTTGCCGTCGCCATTCATGTCGGTGGCCACGCCTATGGCCTGCCCGGCGCCGTCACCGGCGGCATCCCCTGTGATCTTGAAGCCGCCTGTCCCGGCCGCGACGCTCGACAGGTTGACGGCGGACGACCCGCTCTTGCCCCAGACGACATAGGCGGCGCCCGCGTCGGTTCCGCCCTGGTCGTTGCCGGGCGCCCCCACGATCACGTCCATCTTGCCGTCGCCGTTCAGGTCGGCGATCGCCTGGATGCTGGTGCCGGCGGCGTCTCCCGCCGCCTGGCCCTTGATGGCATAGCCGCCGCCACCGCCGCTGTAGGGGTCGCCAAGATCGACGCCCCCCGACGCCTTGCCGTACACGACGAAGGCGACGCCCGCATCGGTCAGCGCGCCATTGTCCATGCCCGGCGCGCCGATTAGGATTTCGCCGCGGCCGTCGCCGTTGAGATCGGCAATGCCGCCCACCGCCGCGCCGGCATGATCGCCGGCATTGACCCCGTCGATGATGATCTGCGTCATACTGTCGCCGATGCCGACGGTGCTGCCGCCCGCGACCGCATTCAGCTCAACGAAGACACGCCCTGCGTCGGTCGCCTTGTCATCGTCCAGCGGCGCGCCGAATATCAGGTCCGGCCGCCCGTCCCCGTTCATGTCCGTCGTGGCGCCCACCCAGGCCGAGACGGGAATCGTTGCGTCCACCGGCTGGAAATCGCCCGGCGCATTGGGCGTAAAGGCGACCGCGTCGCCGCTTATCATGGCCGAATTGAGGAAGAGCTTGTTGTTCGGGATGGGCATGACGCGATCCTTCCGCCGATTACGCCGTTGATTTGACAAGCGTTCCGCACCGCCACATAGTCGGTTCGGTATCGCAATTGAGCTTGCGTACGTTTCAAACCTGACACGAAGCTGAATGCCCGGGACGACATGCTGCTGCTGGTCGAAGACGATCCAATACTGGGCCCGGCCCTGGCCGAAGGCCTTGGCCGCCACTTCAAGGCGGAACTGGCGGCCACGCTCGACAGCGCCCGCCTGGCGCTGAGGTCGCGGGACTTCGACCTCGTCGTCCTGGACCTGTCCCTGCCCGACGGCTCGGGCCTGTCACTGCTCAAGGAGATGCGGCGCGGCCAGAATGCCGCCGGCGTCATCATCCAGTCGGCGCTGGACGAAACGCCCGACCGCATAGCGGGGCTGGAAATGGGCGCCGACGACTATATCACCAAGCCCTACGACCTCGACGAACTGGTGGCGCGCTGCCATGCCCTGCGGCGGCGGCTGCGCGGACACCCCGCCCCCGTCGTCAAGGTCGGCCCGCTGGAGTTCGATCCGTCCACCCGCACGGTCCGCATGGACGGGACGCCGGTCGCCCTGTCCGCCACGGAACTTCGCCTGCTGGAAATCTTCCTCGGCGCGAAGGGCCGCGTATTGAGCAAGGGTCAAATCGAGGAACGCCTCTATGACTGGCTCGCCGACATCGAAAGCAATACGGTCGAGGTCTATGTGTCGCGGCTGCGGCGCAAGCTGGGGGCGCCCCTGGTGCGCACCGTCCGGGGCCTGGGCTACATGCTGTCGGAGACCGCGTGAGATCCTATTCCCTGCATCGCCGCGCCCTGCAGGCCTTTGCCGTGCCGCTGGCGGCCGCCATCGCCGTCACGGCGGTCATCGCCTCGGCCCTAGTCTTCCTGACGGTTTCGGCCATCGAAGATACCCGCATGCAGCAGTCGGCCCAGCTTCTGGCGTTGCTGGCCAAGCACGAGGCGGCCGAGCGCGACGCCCTGGACGAACTGGGCGACAATGTGCGCCGGCTTCCCGGCGGCGTGCTTGAGCCGCGCACGGAATTCCGCATCTGGTCCGACTTAGGGTTGGTTACGCAGTCGCGCAACATGCCGGCGGTCGCGCGCCAGACGGAGGCGGGCTTTCATACGGTCAGGGCGGACCGGGCCTGGCGTGTCTATGTGCTCAACCGCGACGATCCGGCGGCCAGCGTGGAGCTGGCCGAGCCCGCCGATGTGCGCCTGGCCCTGACGGCCGAGGTCATCCTGGCCCTGTGCATCCCGATGGCGCTGCTGGGAGTGGCCGTGGCCGGCATCGGCTCGCTTCTGGTGCGCAAGGCGCTTCTGCCGGTCAACGCCCTGTCGGGCGATCTGGATGCGCGTGAAGCCGCCGATATCCGCCCGGTCGAGGTCACTGAGGTACCGCAGGAGGTCGCCCCCCTGGTCGACGCGCTCAACGGCCTGTTTGCCCGCCTGCGCGACGCCTTCGAACGCGAACGCGAATTCAGCGACAACGCCGCGCATGAGCTTCGCACCCCGCTGGCGGGCCTTAAGCTGCGCGCCCAGCTCGCCGCCGAGCGCATGCGGGACAATCCCGAAATGGCGGCGGATCTTGATCGCCTTTCGGAGGCCGTCGACCGCGCCGCCGCGGTGATCGACCAGTTGCTGGTGTTCGCCCGCGTCTCCGGCCGCACGGACGACGCCCCGGTCGATATCTCCGAACTGGTGGCCGACGTGGCGCGCGGCCTGGCGCCCATGGTGATGGCGCGCGACATCGAATTTTCCGCCGACATTGCCCCCGGACTGACGGTCCGCGGCAATGCCGGAGCGTTGCGGATGGCGGTCGGCAACCTGATCGAAAACGCCGCCAAGTTCACCCCGCCCGGCGGCAACATCTGGGTGCGGGCCGCCGAAGGCGAGGACGGGGCGTCCATCAGCGTTGCCGACGACGGTCCGGGCATCGCCGAGGGCGAGGAAGAGCGCATTTTCCAGCGCTTCTGGCGGGGGAACCGTACCGGCTCAGGCAGCGGCCTGGGTTTGGCGATCGTGGACAAGGTGATCCGCGCCCATGGCGGCCGCGTCCAGGTCCGGCGCCTGGAGCCGCACGGCCTCGACATCGGCTTCGTGCTGCCCGGGGAGCCGGCCGCATAAGGCGGAATGAATTTTATATTTTATACCAGGGAGGCATCCGGACCGGTTCGCGGCCCCTATACGAAGTGGAGGTCTGCGGCCGTCACCGTCGCCCCGGCATTGAAGACGGCGATGGCGACGGCCGCGTCGCCGCCCGTGCCGTCGTCGTCCCAGTAGAGCGTGTGGGTCGAGGCGTCCCAGATGAACTGGGCCGACGATCCCACGGCGCTGCTTCCGGCGGTGAATTCGGACGGGCTGAGGCTGTGGCCCGCCGTGAAGCCGTAGTCGAACGCTGAAAACCGCAACAGGTCGGTTCCGTGCACGAAGTCCTGAACCGTATCGAGCCCGTTGGCGAAATTGGCCGCGGCAAAGACGAAAATGTCCGCGCCGTTGCCACCATTGAGCACGTCGTTGCCCTGGCCGCCGATCAGGGTATCGTTGCCGTCGGCGCCGTTGAGCGTATCGTTGCCGCCCAGCCCCGACAGGACGTTATTGCCGCTGTTGCCGTTCAGGCCGTTGCCGATGCCGTAGTTGCCAGTGCCGTTGATATCGGCGCTGCCCAAAAGGTTCAGGTTCTCGATGAAATTACCCAGCGTATAGCTGATGGTCGACATGACCCGGTCGCCGCCGCCATCATCGATCCCCGCGCCGGTCGATTCCTCGGACACCACGTCGCCGGCATTGTCGACGTAATAGGTGTCGTTGCCGCCGCCGCCATACATCGTGTCGGCGCCCGTTCCGCCATCCAGCGTGTCGTAGCCCGCGCCGCCGTAAAGCACGTCGTTGCCGTCGCCGCCGTTCAGCGAATCGGCTCCGGCATCGCCGCTCAGGCGATCGTTGTCGGCGCCACCGTTGAGGCTGTCGTCACCGTCGCCGCCGTACAGGCTGTCGTTTCCGGCATTGCCGTTCAGGAGATCCGCGCCGCCCATGCCCCACAGGTGGTTGGCGCCGGCATTGCCGTTGAGCGAATTGTTGATGCCGTTGCCCGTGCCGTCGAGATTGTCCGTTCCCAGGAGATTCAGGTTCTCGATGAAGTTGCCCAGCGTATAGCTGACGGTCGAAAGGACGCGGTCGACCCCGCCGCCGTCGTCGATACCGGCGCCGGTCGATTCCTCGGACGCCACATCGCCGGCATTGTCGACGTAATAGAGGTCGTTGCCGGCGCCGCCGTACAGGGTGTCGGCGCCCGTACCGCCATCCATGGCGTCATTGCCGTCACCACCGTCGATCAGGTCGTTTCCCGCCTGACCGGACAGGGTATCATTCCCCGCCAATCCGATGATCGTATCGTCACCGGCCGTTCCCGAGCAGGAATCCGCCCCGCCAGTCCCCGTATATGTCGCCATGACGGCCTCCCTTATTGTCTTGTCGCGATAAAAATATGACTCGACCGATATCTGCCGGTCCGGCGCCGATAACGCCGGGTAACACCCGACCGTGCGAACACGACGCAAGGCAAAAAAAAGCCGGCCTTTCGGCCGGGTCGCAGCAGGAGGAAAGAGGCCCGGACGCCAAGGCTAGGGGGGGGCGATGAATGGCGCCCGGGCATCTTTGCGCCGTGTGACCGGCGCAAACAAAGGTTAGCCCGGCAAGTTATAAAAAGACGATGTGGTTTGCGTCCTTAAACGCGACTTATCCCCAGGCCCGATCGCCCTGCCCGGCGCACGGACAAAAAAAGAGACCGCCGGAGGAAGACGGTCTCGTGACAAGTATGGGAATGCCACTTGACCGCCAGGCTTGTAAAAAAGCGATGCGGTTGGATCTTCGGTTTTATAAAGCTGAATGGCATTGCAACGCCTTCGTTCAGCCGCCATTCAGCCGCAGAACCGCATTAAAGGTTGCAGATCGCGACGCCTCCGAAATCCGGGGCCGCGCCGAAACGGAGAGAGACCATGCCTTCCACCCCGCGCCTGTTGAAAGCCTCTGCCGCGCTGGCCTTCGCCACGGGCCTGTTCGCAGCCCCGATGGCCTTTGCCGCCGCCGACGCGGCCGCGCCGCTGCCGACGACGCTGAGCCTCAGCGCCACCGGCGAGGTCAGCGCCACCCCCGACATGGCGACGATTGCGTTTGCCGTGGTCACCCAGGGCAAGACGGCGTCCGACGCCATGAAGGCCAACAACGCCCGCATGAACGCGGTCATGTCCGCGCTGAAGACGGCGGGAATCGCGGCCAGGGACATCCGGACGTCCAGCCTCAACCTCAATCCGCAGTACGTCTATAACAACAACCAGCCGCCGCAACTGACGGGCTATGAGGCGCGCGACCAGATCACGGTGCGCGTCAACGACCTGACGCAGACGGGCCCGGTGATCGACGCGGTCATCAAGGCCGGCATCAACCAGGTCGACCAGATCACGTTCGGGCTGAAAAACGACGGCGCCGTGCTCGACCAGGCCCGCCAGCAGGCGGTGGCGACGCTCCAGCAACGCGCGCAGCTCTACGCAACGGCGGCGGGCCTCAAGGTCAAGCGCATCCTCAATATCGAGGAAGGCAGCCCGATGATCGTGCGTCCGCCGGTGCCGATGGTTCGCTTCGCCGCCGCCAAGGCCATGGACGAATCGACCCCGGTTTCCGGCGGCGACCTGCAGGAAAGCGTGACCGTGTCGGCGACATTCGAATTGCAGTAGGCGCTCAACGGCTCCCTCCCGTAGATGGGATATCGTCTTCGGCCCTCCGCGTTTACGGCTGTCGGATTCATACATCGTACAGGCGGCATCAAGAAACCCCACCACCGCATCTCACCGCTTCGCGGCTCGTGCGG
>CAKZJB010000125.1 GCA_936940865.1 uncultured Asticcacaulis sp.
CCTTCACGAATTGGATGACGCCGACCTTCATGCCGTGGCCGATCGCGCGGATGACCATGCCGAGCGCGGCCGACGTCTTGCCCTTGCCGGTGCCGGTGTGGACGATGATCAGCCCCTTCTCGACGGTCTTGGTCGCGATCTTGCGCGCCTGAGCCGCCTGGAGCTTGACCATCTTCTCCTTATGCTCCTCGTCGGTGCGGGTCTTCATGCGACCAACTCCCGGCGAGCGCGGGATGCTTCGTCCAGCGAAGCGGAGATTGGATGATAGGCGGATTCGGTCATGCTCTTTCCCCGTGCGCCGACGACGATCGGCGGGGGCGAGCGTCGTTGGCCGACGAGAGCCGGCGCACGACGACCGGCCGCCTCCCCCGGGCAGGCGCACATGCCCACGGAAGATCGGCCGCGCGGCCCCTGCCGCACTGCTTCGTCGCTCAGACGGAGAAAAAACCGTGCCTTGGCCATCCCCTGGACCAGGCAAGAGCGACCGTGCGCCGGCAGGTCTCCTGGCTCACGGGTCACGGCACGATGCGCGGCCTTCCCAGTCGCCTTGCGGCATCCAGTGGCCTGCGCCTTCCCGAGGGAAGGCACGCTGCGCATCGCGCTCGCCGCTTACAGTTGCAGGGACAGCCTCGGATTAGGAAGGACGACCTTCCTCACCGCGTTCCCATTTTAAGCCCTTTCGGGCACCGGCGCGATCTGTCGAACCCCGCGCAGGACGCCGGGTTCGCGAGCCTCATAGGAGATACGCGCGCGCCTGCCAAGCGGGCGCGTCGGTCGGGAGATCAGGCGGAAAGCTGGGCCAGCTGCGCACGGACCGCATCGATAGCCTCGGCAGCGCGCGCGCCGTCGGGACCACCGCCCTGTGCCATGTCCGGCCGGCCTCCGCCGCCCTGCCCGCCCAGCGCCGCGACCGCAGTCTTCACCAGATCGACAGCGCTCACCCGCTCGACCAGATCGGCGGTCACCCCGGCAGCAACGCTCGCGCGGCCTTCGTTGACCGCGACGATCATCGACACGCCCGAGCCGAGGCTCGCCTTGGCATCGTCGACCAGCCCGCGCAGGCCCTTGGGGTCAAGCCCTTCGACGTGCTGCGCAAGGAAGGCGACGCCACCGACCGTCTCGGGGCCGGCAGCCTCGGTCTTGCCACCGCCGCCCAGCGCCAGTGCCTTCTTGGCGTCGGCCAGTTCGCGTTCGAGCCGGCGGCGCTCTTCCACCAGTGCGGCAATGCGCGCCGGAACCTCGTCGGGCGAGGTCTTGAGCGCGGCAGCCGCTTCCTTGAGCTTTTCGTCGCGCTGGGTGAACCACTGGCGTGCGCCCTCGGCGGTCAACGCTTCGATGCGGCGAACGCCGCTCGATACCGCGCTCTCGCCGACGATCTTGAACAGCGCGATATCGCCGAGCGCCGACACGTGCGTGCCACCGCACAATTCGACCGAATAGTTCTTGCCGGGCGTGTCGGCTCCGAGCGCGCCCATCGACAGGACACGGACCTCGTCGCCATATTTCTCGCCGAACAGCGCCATGGCGCCCGCCTCGATCGCGGCGTCGGGGGTCATCAGCCGGGTGGTGACCTCTTCATTCTCGCGGATGTGACGGTTCACCTCGGCCTCGACCGCAGCGATATCCTCGGGGGTCAGCGCCTTGGGGTGCGAGAAGTCGAAGCGCAGGCGGTCGGCCGCCACGAGGCTGCCCTTCTGCGTGACATGACCACCCAGGCGGTTGCGCAACGCGGCGTGCAGCAGATGCGTCGCCGAGTGGTTGGCACGGATGCGCGAGCGGCGCTCGCCGTCGACCGACAGGTGCAGCGCGGCGCCGACCTTGACGCTGCCCGACAGGATCCGGCCACGATGCGCGTGCAGGCGGCCGAGCGGCTTGGCCGTGTCCTCGACCGCGATCTCCAGCCCGTCGTCTCCGGTGATCGTGCCGGCATCGCCCATCTGGCCGCCGCTCTCGCCATAGAAGGGGGTCTGGTTGGTGATCAGCACGACCTCGTCGCCGGCAGCCGCAGCATCGGTCCGCTGGCCATCCTTGACGATCGCCAGCAGCTGGCCATCGCCTTCCTCGCTGACATAGCCGGTGAACTCAGTGCCGCCGAACTCCTCGGCGATGTCGAACCAAATCTCGTCCGACGCCTTCTCGCCCGACCCCTTCCAGGCGGCGCGCGCGGCTGCCTTCTGCTCGGCCATCGAGCTGTCGAAGCCGCTGCGATCGACCGACAGATCCTGCGCGCGCAGGGCATCCTCGGTCAGGTCATAAGGGAAACCGAAGGTGTCATAAAGCTTGAACGCTACCTCGCCCGGCAGCACGTCGCCGGCCTTCATGCCGGCGGTCGCCTCGTCAAGCAGCTTCAGGCCGTTGGCGAGGGTCTGCCGGAACCGGGTTTCCTCCAGCTTCAGCGTCTCCTCGATCAGCAGCGCCCGGAAGCCCGAACAGTCGATAAAGAAATCGCCGTCGACGACCTGCCCGTCCGCCAGTTCCACCGCCGTGACGAATCCGCTGGCCGCATCCTGGCGCACCGTGGTTATCCGGCCTTCGATGCGCGCGACGCCGTGCTTTTCGGCGTGGCCGCGCAGATAGGCGGCATAGAGTCCTGCGTCGAAATGATAGGCGTGCGCCACCCCCGCCATGGGGGAGGATGGATCGCGGCCGCGCATATTGAAGCGGTTCTGCCGCGCAAGCTGGGTGTTGAGATTGTAGTCGTCGAGCGCTCCGCCCGCCCCGGCCGCCTTCGCCTTCAGCCAGTGATGGTGAAAGTCGCAGACGTCGAAATTCTGCCCGTACTGGCCGAACGGGTGGAAATAGCGGTGTCCCAGCCGCGTCCAGTCGACAAATTCGATACCCAGCTTGAAGGTCGCCTTCGTCTTCATGACGAAGTCGCGTTCATCGATGCCGATCAGCTGGTTGAAAAGGGCAAGCAAGGGCAAGCTGGCTTCGCCGACGCCGATCGTGCCGATCTCGTCGGATTCGACCAGTACCACCTTCGTCGTGCTCTGGCGCAGGAAGCGTCCCAGCGCGGCGGCCGTCATCCAGCCGGCGCTGCCGCCTCCCACGACGACGATGCGGCGAAGCGGGTTTTGCATTATGTAGCCGCCTTCATGACGTTCGGCGAGGCGCAATGCCGCGCGATGAACTCGGCATGCGACGGCAATTTTGCGACCACGCCGCGGACGGTTTCGCGGCGCTGTTGCATCAGGGTGCGCATCCGGTCGAGCGGCACGCGGTCCGCCAGGGGGTCGTACATGTCCGGAACAAGTCCCTGGCCGTTGTAGATCGATATCCAGCTCGGTTCGGCGAAATGATCGTATTGACGCGTCACGACCTCGCCCCGCAAACGATAAAGCGCGATTTTGTAGGCCAGGTCATCGGGAACGCTCATCGCCGCGGCATGGCGCCACAGCTCGGCGTCCGCACGCTGATTGAGATGGTAATGCAGGATGATGAAGTCGCGCACGCGTTCGTACGATTCCAGCGTCCGCATATTGTATTCCTCGACCAGCGGCGCCTCGCAGGACCGCCAAGGAAACAGTTCCAGCAGCCGGATGATCCCCAGCTGGATGAAGTTGATCGAGGTCGATTCCAGCGGCTCGAGAAAGCCCGACGACAGGCCGACGCAGATGCAGTTCTTGTCCCAGAAGCGGTTGCGGTGTCCGGTCTTGAAGCGGATCAGCATCGGATCCTTGAGCGGCTCGCCGTCGAGATTTTTGAGCAGTACGTCGCGCGCCACGTCATCCGTCATCAGCGCCGACGCGTAGACGTGGCCGTTGCCCGTGCGGTGCTGCAGCGGGATGCGCCACTGCCAGCCGGCGTCCCGCGCCGTCGACCGCGTATAGGGCGTCATATCGCCGCTTGATCGCGACGGCACCGCCCAGGCGCTGTCGACCGGCAGCCAATGCGACCAGTCGGTATAGCCCTGCCCTAAAGCCCCGCCGATCAGCAGGGCGCGGAATCCCGTGCAGTCGACGAAGAAATCGGCCGCCTCGACGCTGCCGTCGTCCAGGGCCAAGCTTTCGATAAAGCCGCTTTCGGCGTTCAGATTGACGCCCGTGATCCTGGCATTGCGCCGCTTGACGCCTCTCGCTTCGCAATGGCCGCGCAAGTAACGGGCATAGAGCGACGCGTCGAAATGGAAGGCGTACGAATAGTCGTGCATCGGCGAGCGCGGATCGGGATTGGGCGGAAAGAACTTGCCCGCGTAAGCCAGCTGCGTCGCGATGGAGTAGTCTTCCAGCGATGCCGTATCGCCGGCGGCCTTCAGCCTGCGCCAGATCTGGTGCGGTTTGATCCCCTCGTGCATGGCGCCGAAATCGCCGAAGCCATGGAAATAGCGGTTGCCCACGTGGCCCCAGTCGACGAATTCGATGCCCAGCTTGAAGGTCGCTTCCGTGGCGCGGATGAATTCCGCCTCATCCACGCCGATATGCTGGTTGAATACGCGCATGGTCGGAATGGTCGCTTCGCCGACCCCGATCGTGCCGATATCCTCGGATTCGATCAGCAGGATGTCCGTGTCGCGCGGCAAGGCGACGACAAGGGCGGCGGCCGACATCCATCCGGCGGTGCCGCCTCCGGCGATGATGATCCTTCGAATAGGTCCCTGCATGGCGTTGTCCCGGCGACGTTTCGGCGAGTATCTGGTCTCTCATAAAAAATCCCTTCCGGACAGGGGCCCGGAAGGGAGTTTGAGAGAACGAGTCCAGGTCGATAACGGCACCTTCGTCGGACCAGGCGATGATGCCGGCCTCCCTTCAGGACAGGAGGCTGCGATGGCCGGCGCCGCGAAGGGCGCCGGCCGCCGCAGGTCTTAGAAGCTGCCGCGCAGGGTGACGGAGACACGGCGGTCGGTCTTGATCGCCGAATAGAACTGCGTGTCGAGCGGCTTGGAGAGGTCGCTGCTGACGCGCTGATAGGTCGTCGAATGACCGATGTTGGTTACCTGGATGCCCAGCTTCAGCTTCGAGTTCAGGTCGTAGAAGATCGAACCGTCGAGCTGGCCGTAGTCATCCGACCACATCGGGCGGTTCACGTTGGCCGCCGAGGTGGTGTACAGGTACTTGGAACGCCAGTTGTAGGCCAGGCGCGCCGAGATGCCGTACTTTTCGTACATCAGGGCCAGATTGTAGCTTTCTGGCGACATGCCTTCCAGCGGCAGGCCATTCAGGTTGGCGCCGGTCACCTGGTTCGAGTCGGTCACGTCGACAGTCGGATTGCGGCCACCGCTTGAATCGATGTGGGTGTAGTTGCCCTGGACACCGAAGCCCGACCAGAAGCCCGGCAGGAAGTCGTAGAACTGCTGGTAGGCTATTTCGAAGCCGCGCACCTTGCCCTTTTCCGAGCCGTTTACGTAGCGCGTGACGGTATAGTCCATGGAAACCCCATTATTGGTATAGGTTTCCACGCTCGCCTGGGTACCGATGTAGTTCGAGATATCCTTGGCGAACAGGTCAACAGTCACGCTGCCGGTCGGTGCGAAGTACCATTCACCCGTCCAGTCGTAATTGTTTGCCAGAATCGGTTTCAGATTCGGATTGCCGCCGATACCGGTAAAGGTCGGCGCCGGCGACGTACAGATGTCGAACGTGTGCGCCGTCGAGTTGGAGTTACAGTAGTTGAAACTGGGGGTCAGCGTGCTGTACGGGGTCAGCCACGCAAGATCCGGACGGACCATGCCCTTCGACGCCGCAAAGCGGAACTGCAGCTTGCTGTTATACTTCAGCCGGATATTCAGGCTCGGCAGCGTGTTGGTGTACTCGTTTGCGCCGGCGTACGGGAAGGTGCCCGTGCCGAACTGGACGGCCTTGTTATAAAGCGTGCAGTTGTTGACGCAGGTAAAACCGGCCGGAGCGTTGAGCGCGCTCGTGGCGATGAAGCTGGCGCCTGTCGACTTGGTCTTGACGACGCGGACGCCGAAATTACCGTCGATCGTGCGGCTGTCGCCGAACAGGTTGAGTTCACCGCCGAACTTGCCCACCAGATAGGCAGCGAAGGTCTTCTCGGTCTGGACGTTCAGGCCGTTGTTGTTGATCTTGGACAGGTCCGTATCCAGCGGCGTCCAGCCCCAGCCCGAGGTCTCGGTGGCGTGCAGCTGGTCGTAGGTATAGGCAGTGCCCTGGGCAACCAGCGACTCGCTGGGGAACCAGATATTGCCGGGGACCGGGACGTCGCCGTTCATGAAGTTGTCGAACGAGACGAGTGTCGACAGGTTGGGGATATTGGAATTCGGCGACACGCCGCTCCAGTTGTTGGTGCCGTGGATGGTGCCGTCGATATAGTAGGGCGATCCACCGCCGTTGCCCCAGTACTGATTCGACAGCAGGCCCCAGTTGTAGCCGGTCTGACGCGTGACATAGTCCTTGTCCGACGAGCGGATGCCAAACTTGACATTCTTCAGCCAGCCCGCGTCGAAGTCATACTGGCCGTCCAGGCGCGCAGCCATTTCGTGGCCGCGGTTGGCTTCCAGGTGGTCCATCGCCGCCGCCCACCAATAGTCGGATTTCAGCGACGTCGAGTTCGGCGTCGAGATCGTCAGAACCGGCAGCTTGCCGGTAATGTCGATATTGGCGTCCGGACGGTGCTCGGGCTGGATGAAGACAGTGTTCGACAGGACGTCGGCGGTCGACTTCACATACTGAATGTCACCGGCCAGGGTCAGCCTGTCGTTGACGTTCCAGCGGGCATGCAACGACACGTCGGTCGTTTCATTGCGGTCTTCACCATAGCGCGTGTTCGAGGTGATGGAGGCTTGTTTGACGGTGCCCTTCTGGAAGATACCATTGCTGTCGAAGCTGTAGGTGGCCAGCGAAGCGGGCGAGGTAAATTCGCCGTTGTCGTTATAGAAGCCGGTATTGTACTCGGTGTTCTTCGGATGCGCCTTGGCGTCGAAGGCCACCAGGCTGAATTCCCAGGCATCCGATGGACGCCATTGCAGGGCGACATTGACAGCCGTGCGTTCCTGGCGCCAGTCGATCGTGCGCCAGCCCATGGTGTTGGGGATGTATTTCGTGCCGCCGCCGTAAGTCACGGCATTGTAACGGTCGACCCCGATGACATTGGTCATGTTGCCTTCGTTGACCTTGGACAGGTTCACGAGAGCGCCGATTTCACCGATGGCCGTATGCCAGCGGTCGGAGTAGATGGCGCTGGTCGAATACTGGTGCGTCTTCTCCAGATCGCCGTAGGTATCGTCCGCCGTGAAGGCCAGGACACGCTTCTTGGAATCGAACGGCAGACGGGTGCGCAGGTTGACGGTACCGCCGACACCGCCTTCGATCAGGTCGGCCGACGCGTTCTTATAGACGTCGACACCGGCCAGCAGGTCGGACGACACGTCACCCCAGCTCAGGCCGCGGCCGTTCTTGGCCGAGAAGATGTCGCGGCCGTTGGTTTCCGAGCGGACCCAGGCCAGGCCGCGGATTTCGACGCCGCCGGCTTCGGCCGTCATGCGGATCGGATCGCGGGCTTCGGCCGCGCGCTGGATGGTGATACCCGAAATGCGCTGCAACGCTTCGGCGACGCTGCGGTCCGGCAGGGCGCCGATGTCGACGGCCGTCACCGAATCGATGATGACGTCGGAGTCCTTCTTGCGAGCCTGGGCGCTTTTGATCTGGGCGCGCTGGCCGGTCACGATGACGACGGAGTCGTCGGTCTTGGCGGCCGGCGGCGCGTCCTGCGCGAAGGTGGGTTGCGCCAGCGCCGCCAGGCCGACCGCGACGAGCGAGGCCGAACCCATCAGCGCCGTGAATTTTACACTGCGGTTTTTCATAAAGTCTCCCTGGTAAGGCGACGCCGACAAGCGCCGCCAGGATAATGTGTCCGTTCCAGAGCACCGAAAGCATTCCATGAAAACATGTTCAGATATAAAAATCAGGGGACGCATACAGTGCGCCCTCGTCTTCGTTCCGACGTGTCTTAATGGCTGTCCGTGTTTCGTTATTGACGCTTCATGCCCGTGCTTATGACGACGGTGCCCTGGGCGCCTGCTCCTGATGGCAACGTTGTCATGGATGACGACAAATGAACATAGACCATTGTTGTATTATCCTACTATTTCCCAAGCTATAGCGCGCACGCCACACAAGTTATTGTTTTTATTTATTATATTTTCACAAGTGAGAATGACAGCCTTGTCATTTTTTTATATGAAAAATCGATTAAATATCAAAAATTGAAATATGAAATCGAAACCACACGCGAAATGAAAAACGGCGCCGTTCCGAAGAACGGCGCCGTCAGCGCTGTCATATAGTGGGAAGACTTCAGGCCTCGCGGCGCAGGCGTTCGACGAATCCCTTGAGGCGCCCCTGCAACCCGTCGGCATGTTCCGACACCAGGCCGATCGACGAGCGGACCTTGTTGACGACGCCGGTGGTTTCGCGGGCAACCTCGGCCACCGTCATCAGGCTCTGCGTCACCTGGTCGGTGCCCTGGCTGGCGCGCGACACGTTCTGGGAAATGCGCTGGGTGGCTCCGGACTGGCGCTCGACCGTTTCGGCGATGACGCCGGATATCTCGTTGATCTGCTCGATCGTGGCGCCGATGGCGCGGATGGCCGATTCGGTCTCGGTCGTGGCCGCCTGGATGTCCGCGATCTGCAGCGAGATTTCCTCGGTCGCCTTGGCGGTCTGGCTGGCCAGCGACTTGACTTCCGAGGCGACGACCGCGAAGCCGCGGCCGGCTTCGCCCGCCCGCGCCGCCTCGATGGTGGCGTTGAGCGCCAGAAGGTTGGTCTGCGAGGCGATCGACTGGATCAGCTTGATGACGTCGCCAATGCGCTCGGCGGCGGCCACCAGGCGGTTGACGGTGATCTGGGTGTTCGAGGCCTGACCGACGGCGTCGCGCGCCACCAGGGTCGAGCGGCCGACCTGCTGGCCGATGGCGTCGATCGACGACGCCAGTTCCTGGGCGGCATCGGCCACCGACGTGACGTTGTGCGCGGTGTCGCCGTTGATGGCGACGACGCTTTCGCTCTGGCGCGAGGTTTCTTCCGCGGAACGGATCAGGTTGCTGACGACGCCGCTCAGATTGTCGGCGGCATTGGTGATCGCTTCTACCGAGGCGCCGACCTCGGCCTGCAGGCTGTTGGCCAGGGCCTGGAATTCACCCTTGCGCGCCCCGGCTTGCACGCCCTGCCCGTCATCGAGTTGCGCAACCGCGTAGGTCTTGCCGCCGGCCGACATGCGGCTGATCGAAACATTGGCCTCCAGCGCCGACCCGTCGACACGGGCGCAGGCAATGGCGCCAGACCAGCGGCCGTCGCGGGCAATGCTTGAGGCGATGGCGCGGATCACATCGGACGCCGTGCGGCCTTCCGGCTGACGGGCGCCCAGGATCGACGACAGGGACTTGCCGGCAAAGGCCGAAGCGGACATCGCGCCCATGCCGGACGCAAAAGCCTGGTTGCAATAGGCGACGCCATCGTCACCGGGCGTCAGGCCGCAGACGAAGACCGGCGACGGCAGCGCGTCCAGCGCCGCAAAGGCCAGATCGGCCTGCGTATCTGTCTTTGCGCTTTTACGGGCCTGCCCAAACATCCGACGTCTCCTCGTGCGATGATGGCGGAGAGTGGCGTTAACATGGCTAAGAATTGGTAAATCGCATTAAGGTTTATACCGCTCGCCTGAGGCCCCCGAAGTCCGCCCTTATAGCGGACGTCTTAAGTCCAATGTATGCGGATAATCCGGGTTGACGACCAGGGGCGGAATCCTCATCCGGCCAGGCGTATGGGTCGGCGCTTCGAAGCGCGACAGCCGCCGGCCTTCCGCCTCGTTTTCATTGAGCGGCAAGGTCTCGTAATTGCGCCCGCCCGGGTGCATGACGTGGTAACGGCAGCCGCCGAGGCTGCGTTCCAGCCGCGCATCGAGCACGTCGAAGACGAGCGGCGTATTGACCGGCAGGTTGGGATGAAGGCTCGACCACGGCGCCCACGCCTTGTAACGCACGCCGGCGACCTGGACATTGGGGTCGCGCGTCGGCGACAGCGGCAGGCGATAGCCGTTGCAGGTGACGACATGCTGCGAGCCCACCCCGCCCTTCAACCTGACTTCGAGGCGCTCGACAGACGAATCGACACCGCGCGACATAGCCCCGCCCGAGGGCTCCTCGCCCATGACCGGCCACGGCTCGAGCGCGTTTTTCAGTTCGAGCTGGACGTCGCCGACCTGGACCGTGCCGATCGTCGGGAAGCGGAAGTCGAAAAAGGGAATGAACCAGTCCGGGCTGAAGGCAAAGCCGTTCAATTTTAGATAATCCAAGACCTCAAGCATATCGCCTTCGACGAAATGCCCCAGCAGAAAGCGGTCGTGTAGCTGGGTGCCCCAGCGCACCAACGGCGCGCGATAGGGACGCTTCCAGAAAACGGCGATCAGTGCGCGCAGCAGCAGCGTCTGGATCAGGTTCATCTGCGGGTGCGGGCTCATTTCGAAGCCGCGCATTTCCAGGAGGCCCAGCCGGCCGCGGTCGCTGTCGGGGCTGTAGAGCTTGTCGATGCAGAATTCCGCGCGGTGGGTATTGCCGGTCAGGTCGACCAGCAGGTTCCGCAATAGCCGGTCGACCAGCCAGGGCGCGCTTTCCTGCGAACCATCCGGCAGGTTTTTCAGGGCGATTTCGAGTTCGTAGAGCGATTCGTGGCGCGCCTCATCGATGCGCGGCGCCTGGCTGGTCGGTCCGATATAGAGGCCCGAGAACAGATAGGACAGACTGGGATGGTGCTGCCAGAAGGTCAGCATCGAGCCCAGTACGTCCGGGCGCCGGAGGAAAGGCGAATCTTCCGGTTTGGCCGCGCCCATGACGATATGGTTGCCGCCGCCGGTGGCCACGCGTCTGCCGTCGATCATGAACTTGTCGGCGACCAGCCGCGAAAGCCGCGCCTCTTCGTAAACCGTCGTGACGATGGTCTTCAGGTCCTCCCACGACCTGGCCGGCTGGATATTGACCTCGATGACGCCGGGGTCGGGCGTGACCGACAGGCTTTCGACGCGATGGTCGCGCGGCGGCGAATAGCCTTCGATGACGACCGGGATTTCGAGGTGCGACGCCACCGCCTCGATGGCGTGGGCAAGGTCGTAATAGTGTTCGGCATAGGACAGCGGCGGCAGGAACAGGAAAAGCACGCCGTTGCGGACCTCGGCGCACAGGGCCGAGCGGACCAGGCCGTTGGGGCCATCGCCCTTGGCTTTCACCTTTGGGGCGGACAACGCTTCCTTATATATGGAAACGACGGCGGCTGCGTCTGGCAAGGGCTCCACCGCCGCAAACGGCGAGCGTGCCGGAAAATAGTGCTCGTCCGCCAGCTTTTGGTCGACGAACGGCAGGGCGCCCAGCGGCAGGCGCAGGCCGACCGGTGAATTGCCGGGCAGGAGCATCATCTTGTCGGTGCGGAAGCGCCACGCGTTCGACAGCCAGCCATTGGTCTTTGCCGAAAAGGTCAGCGGCAGGACATACCCCGTCGGATTTCCGACATTGGCGTCCAGTTGGTCCTGCAGGCGCTTGCGTTCCGTTGCCTCATAGAGGTCGGCCTTGAGCATTTCGCCTTCCAGCGGGATGCGCTGTTCCTTCCACAGCAGATAAGGGATGTCCTCATAGGCCGCCAACACCATCGACGGGTCGATGCCCAGCGCCGTCGACAGCGCCTCCAGGAAGGTCCCGGCCGCATCGGGCTTGAGGTCGCCCTTCGTGTCGGGATTGGCCAGCCACAGGCGATCGCACCACAGGGATTGGCCGTCATTGCGCCAGTAGAGGTTCATCGCCCAGCGCGGCAGGATTTCGCCGGGATACCACTTGCCCTGGGCGTGCTGCGCCAAGGCCCCGGTCGCGAAACGCTTCGACAAACGCTGAAACAGGTCGAAGCCGAGGCGCTTCTTGGCGTCCGACAGGGCCGTGAAATGCCATTCGTCGCCGGTCCGGTCGTCGAGACTGACGAAGGTCGGCTCGCCGCCCATGGTCAGGCGGACATCCTGCGCCGTCAAAGCCTTGTCGACCTTGTGGCCCAGCGCGTCGATGCGCTGCCATTCCGGCTCGCTGTACGGCCTGGTGACACGGCGCGATTCGTGGACGCGTTCGACGCGCATCTCATGGTTCAGCGTCGCCACCGCCTTTTCCAGGGTTCCGGAAATGGGCGCCGCCGATTGCGGATTGGGCGTGCAGCACAGCGGAATGTGGCCCTCGCCGGTGAACAGGCCCGACGTCGGATCAAGCCCGATCCAGCCGGCGCCCGGCAGGTAGACTTCGCACCAGGCGTGCAGGTCGGTGAAGTCCTCTTCGGTGCCCGACGGCCCGTCGAGCGACTTCACGTCGGCCTTTAATTGAATGAGGTAGCCCGAGGCGAAGCGTGTCGCCAGCCCCTTGTGCCGCAGGATCTGGCACAGCAGCCACGCCATGTCGCGGCACGAGCCCGACCGCTTCGTCAGGGTTTCGGCGCAGGTCTGCACGCCCGGCTCGAGCCGGATCGTATAGCCGAGTTCGCGGTTGAGCCGCATGTTGAGACCAACCAGATAGTCGACCGTCGGCGTCGCTTCGTCGGAAACGGAAGCGACGAAGTCCATCAGCTGCGGATCGGACTCCTTGATTTCAAGGTACGGCGCCAGTTCTTCCTTCAGCGCCTCGGCATAGACGAAAGGCACCTTTTCGGCGCCGGGCTCCAGGAAGAAGTCGAACGGGTTGAAGACGCGGATCTCGGTGACCAGGTCGACCTCGACACGGAAGTGCGAGGTTTTTTCCGGGAAGACGATGCGCGCCAGGTAGTTGCCGAACGGGTCCTGCTGCCAGTTGATGAAGTGGTTTTCCGGCGAGATTTTCAGCGCGTAGGACTGGATGTGCGCGCGGGCGTGCGGCGCGGGACGCAGGCGGATGGTCTGGGGGTTAAGCGTGATCGGACGGTCGTAGCGGTAGTCGGTGACATGGTGCAGCGCAGCCAGAATGCTCAACTTTTCAACCCTTTAAAAAAGCCGTGACGCGCCTCCGCAGGGGTCAATTGCTTGCCTCTTTTACGGAATCGCAAAAAAAGTGTCATCCTCCTGTTGGGAGGACTAGACAACCGCACGAGAAGAAAGTCTAGTTGCAATGCAGTATAAGAGGTCATTTTTGTGAGCGCCATTTCGAGTGACATCCTGGCCTTCAGCTTCGACGGTCTGAGTTCGCCGGCGATCGACCTCAAGTTCCGCAAGGGGCCGCAAAAGGGCGAACACACGCTGGGCTGGGGCCTGGGGTGGTATCCCGGCGACAACAAGGCGGCGATCCTGGCCAAGGATCCGTCGGCGCGCGATACGGCAAGCCTGCATGGCGCCATGCAGGACTGGGACGTCTTCCGCTCGACCGTCTTCTTCTGCAAGGTGCGCGGCGCGGCCACCGGCTATACCCACCTCGAGACGCAGCCCTTTTCGCGCAGCTTCGCCGGCCAGGACTGGCTGTTCATGCACAATGGCGATCTCGACAAGACCGCCATGACGCGGCTGCATTTCAACAAATCCATTTTCCTGGAACCGATGGGCCGGACCGATTCCGAACTGGCTTTCTGCTTCCTGCTGGGAAAGATCCAGGATTACGGCGCCCGCATGCTGGGCGATGTCGACCATCAGGTGCTGCTGTCGTGGTTCCTGCAACTCGACGACATGGGATCGGCCGACATGGTCATCTCGGACGGCACCACGGTTGCGGCCTTCTACGGCTCGCAGTCCGAGACCACGCTCTACTATTCGCGCGTGCGCCCGCCGCATTCCGACGGCGGCTTCGACGCCGATTCGGCGTCCTTCGCCCTCAACAATCCGCGCGACACCTTCCGCACCGCCGTCATCTTCTGTTCCTCGCCCTTCCGTCAGGGCGAGTGGAAAAAGATGCAGAAGGCGCAGCTGATCATCGCCCGCCGCGGCCAGGTCGTGTGGAGCAACAAGAAGGGCGAGGCGCCGGCCCAGCCGCTCCAGATCGTCCACGAACAGGACGGCCACCTGCAGGGCGTCGTCGTACCGCCATCCGTGGCGCGCGGCCCCGTCACGCGCGCCTTCGTCGACCAGCAGGCCCAGACCCAGCAGCTGTCGATCCTGCAGTCCCTGCAGCAGATGAAGAGCGTGCAGCACAATATCCTCAATGCGCGCGCCCAGACGCACGCGCCGGACGGATCGCCGCTTACCTACCGCCTTTACGACATCGTCCATTCGACCGAATACGCCTATGAGAACGAGGTCGAGCATTCGACGCATATCTTCCGCCTGTTGCCGGTCGAGGACGCGACGCAGGAGGTGCTGAACGCGACGCTGTCGCTGTCGTCGGAAGGCGAGGACCTGCGCTATGAGGACGTGTTCGGCAACCAGACGATCAACTATTCGATCATCAAGCCTTATAAAAAACTGACCGTGTCCTGCCGCTCGCTGATCAAGATCTATGGGCAGGCGCCGGACGACTTCTCGTCCCAGGTCCGCCAGACCTTCATCCCGCTGAACATGATGCCGTGGCAGCGGACCATGATGGACCCGTACCTGATGCCGCCGGAGCTGCCGGAAACCCAGCTCCAGGAGCTGATGATCTATGCCATGAGCTTCGCCGAGCGTAACGGCCGGCACCTGATGGACACGCTGAACGACATCAACCAGACCATCTATCGCGACTTCCGCTACGTGCCGGGCGCCACCACCGTGCGCACCACGCCGTTCGACGTCTACGCCCTCCGTGAAGGCGTCTGCCAGGACTTCGCCAACCTGTTCATCTGCCTGGCGCGCCTTCTGGGCGTGCCGGCGCGCTACCGCGTCGGCTATATCTTCACCGGCGCCAATTACGAGAACAAGATTCAATCGGACGCCAGCCATGCCTGGGTGGAGATCTACATCCCCTATCTCGGCTGGCGCGGTTTTGATCCGACCAACGGCTGCCGCGTCACCCAGGACCATGTCCGGGTCGCGGCCGGCCGCAATTACCTCGACGCGACGCCCACGGCGGGGACCATATACAGGGGCGGCGGCAAGGAAACGCTTAGGGTGCAGGTAACGATGAACGAGGTCTTCGTATAATTCGGGATAAAGGGAAACGGGCTTGACGCTTGAGAGCTACCAGACAAACGGGTTCTTCGACGAGCTTTTCAAGGCCGACGGGGTGCCGCATTCAGGCGCGCGGCCGCTGGTCGAGCAGATCGACTCCTTAAGCCGCAAGGAATTGCAGAGGCGCCAGAAGGCGGCCGAAGACATTCTTTATCAGTCCGGCAATACCTTCAACGTCTACGGCGACAAGAAGGGCACCGAAAAGATCCTGCCCTTCGACATCATCCCGCGCATGGTTTCGGCCAGGGACTGGGACAAGCTGGAGCGCGGCATCCGCCAGCGCATCCATGCGCTCAACCTCTTCATCCAGGACATCTATAACGACCAGAAGATTCTCAAGGACGGCGTCATCCCGGCCGAGATGATCTTTTCCTCGGCCTGCTATCTCAAGCCCTGCGAAGGGCTGAAGCCGCCGAAGGGCGTGTGGACGCACATTTCGGGCACCGATTTCGTCCGCGATTCCGACGGCGAATTCTACGTGCTGGAAGACAATCTGCGCTGCCCGTCGGGTATTTCCTACGTGCTGGAAAACCGCGCCGTGCTGAAGCGCATCCTGCCCAGCATGTTCCAGACGATGAAGGTGCGCCCGGTCAGCGACTACGGCGACCACCTTTACCGCACGCTGAAACACATCGCGCCCGACGGCAAGGACGATCCCAACATCATCGTGCTGACGCCCGGCATCTACAATTCCGCCTATTTCGAGCACGCCTACCTGGCGCAGCAGATGGGCGTGCCGCTGGCGCAGGGGTCTGACCTGGTGGTCGAGGACGACAAGGTGTGGATGCGCACCACCGCGGGGTTGAAGCAGGTCGATGTCATCTACCGCCGCATCGACGATGAGTTCATCGATCCCGAAATCTTCCGCAAGGAGTCGGTTCTGGGCATTCCCGGCATCATGCGCTGCTATCGAAAGGGCACCGTGGCGCTGGCCAACGCGCCGGGGACCGGTATCGCCGACGACAAGGCGATCTATGCCTACGTGCCGCGCATCATCAAATATTACCTGGGCGAGGCCCCCATTTCCAACAACGTCAAGACCTTCATCTGCGAAGAGGACGCCGACCGCGCCTATGTGCTGGAAAACCTCGACAAGCTGGTGGTCAAGGCGGTCAACCTGTCGGGCGGCTACGGCATGCTGATCGGGCCGAAGTCCACCAAGGCCGAACAGAAGCAGTTCGCCGCGCTGATCAAGGCCAAGCCGCGCGAATATATCGCGCAGCCGACCCTGTCCCTGTCGCGCTGCCCGACCCTGGTCGGCAGCGGCATCGAAGGCCGCCACGTCGATTTCCGCCCCTATTCGCTCTATGGCGAGGAGATCTTCACCCTGCCCGGCGGCCTTACGCGCGTGGCTTTGAAAAAGGGCTCGCTGGTCGTCAATTCCAGCCAGGGCGGCGGATCGAAGGATACCTGGGTTCTGGGCGGCAGCGACGTTACCGGCGCCGAGGAGACGACCCATGCTTAGCCGTGTCGCCAATTCGATCTACTGGATGTCGCGCTATCTCGAACGCGCCGACAATGTCGCGCGCTTCGCCGACGTCAACTTCCACCTGATGCTGGACCTGAGCCTGGACCGCGATTCGACCCAGTGGTACCCGCTGGTCGCGACCTCGGGCGACGACGAGGACTTCAACAAGCGCTACAAGACCGCCGACGAACAGTCGGTGCTGAAGTTCCTGACCTTCGACGAGAAAAACCCCAACTCGATCCTGCAATGCATCTTCCGGGCGCGGGAGAACGCCCGCACGGTGCGCGAGATCATCCCGGTCGAAATGTGGGAGAAGATCAACGAACTCTACCACCTGACCCAGTCGCACAGCCGCAAGCGGTCCCTGGCCGACCTCTACGACTACTACATGCAGGTGCGCCAGGCCGGCCACCTGTTCACCGGCCTGATGTATAACACGATGAGCCGGTCCGCCGGCTGGCAGTTCGCCCATGTCGGCCAGATGCTGGAGCGCGCCGACAAGACGGCGCGCCTGCTCGACGTCAAATACTTCATCCTGTTGCCGCGCGGCGAACAGATCGACAGCGCCTTCGACGCCGTGCAGTGGGGCGCCGTGCTGAAATCGGTCAATGCGCTGGAAATGTACCGCCAGCAGTACCACAGCATCAATTATCGCGACGTCACGGATTTCCTGCTGTTCAGCCAGGCCTTCCCGCGCTCGGTGCTGCACTGCCTGGACAGCGCCGCCGGCGCGCTGAAGTCGCTGGCGCCGGAATGCAAGCCGGCCAGTCCCGCCCGGACGGAAATGGATACCCTGACACAGACCCTGCACCGCTCCGACGCAGCGCACATCATCGCCGACGGCCTGCACGAATTCATCGACGGCTTCCAATACAACCTGAACCTGGTCGACGAAGCTATTTTCCGGTCGTTCTTCGAAACTTGACGGAAACGCTTCCCGAAATCGATTACAATAAAGACATATTGATCACATCGGCTTGCAGTTGTCGCCTTTATGTCATAAGCGGATTTCAGGCCGTGCGTTGCAGAGAAATCACAATTCCCGACGCGGCTTGTACCGGATCGCCGTGCCGCACGGCGACCGGACGAGGTCAGCCAATAGCGGCAACGCTCCCTGGAGGGGCCTTTTATGGGCGCGGACGAACGCAACGGACAAAAGCCGGCGCAAAAGAGCCATGCGTTGGGCGATCAGCTTTCCGGCACCAATCTCGAACGGGCTGGCGATCACAATCAACGCGTGACGCTGCAGGCCGTGCGCGCCACAGGCGCGCCGATCACGCGCGCCGAAATCGCGGACCTGACGGGACTGACGGCCCCCGCCATCGCCAATATCACCAAGCGGCTGCTCAATGACGGCCTGATCAAGAAGGCGGGGCGCCAGATCGGCGGCCGCGGCCAGCCGGCGACCAAGCTGGTGGTCAATCCGGACGGCGCCTTTTCGATCGGTCTCAATATCGACCGCGACCACATCGCCTTCGTGGCCCTCGACTTCGTGGGCAATGTGCGGTCTCGCGCCTGCCGCGAAATTCACTTCGCCATGCCGCGCGACGTCATCGCCTTTTTCCGGGCAGAGGTCGACAAGGTCATCGCCGAGCGGCTGATCGACATTGACCGGCTGATCGGCATCGGCATCGCCATCCCCGAAAATCTCGGCCGCGTGCCGGTGGCCAACCGCCCCGACGCCTACAAGATCTGGTCGGAAATCGACGTGGCCGACCTGTTCTCGGAAATCCTGCCCGTGCCCGTGATCGTCGAAAACGACGCCGCGGCGGCAGCCATCGGCGAAATGCAGTTCGGCCACGGCCTGCAGCATCGCAGCTTCATCTACACGATTATCAGCGCGGGCCTGGGCGGCGGCCTCGTCTTCGACGGCCATTACTATCGCGGGGCGGACGGGCGTTCGGGTGAAATCGGTTACTTGCCGGTCAAGGACGGAAACGAAACGCGTTCGCTCGAGGACATGGTTTCGCTCTATTCGCTGTACGACTATCTGCGCAAGAGCGGTCTGGACGTGTCGACGCCGGACGACCTGGAAAAACTGCCGCCGGCCGGACAAGCCAAGGTTCAGGCCTGGCTCGACCGCGCGGCCGACTACCTGTTCACGCCTTTCCTGGTCATGAACTGCGCCATCGATCCCGAAGCTCATTTCATCGGCGGCCGCCTGCCGGCCTCGCTGATCGAGGCCCTGTGCCAGCGTCTCAATGAGCGGCTCGACGCCTGCAAGCCGCGCATCCCGACCATTGCCCCGCTCAAGCGCGCCGAACTGGCGGTCGACGCCGCCGCGCGCGGCGCCGGCATCCTGCCGTTCAACGACCGCTTCCTGCCGATCCGCACGGCGTTGATGAAGACGAACTGAGTTTTCTTGCACCTCCCCGTTTTCGAAGAAAATGGGGAGGTGCATTCACCAGCGCAGGAATCGCTTGCCCAGCCACGCCGCGACACCGGCCGTAATCGCCACGCCGCCGGCGTAATAGACCAGGATATAGCTCGACCAGTCGCGATCGCAGTGCACGGCATAGGCCGCCGCCATGAACGCCCCGGTCGCCAGGCCCGCCATGGCGCCCAGCAGGACCGGATAGGACGTCGCCGCCCGCTTCAGCCACAGCCGCCACAGGACGATCAGGCCGGCCAGGCCGCCGCAAACGATCGTCGTCATGCACAGGATGGCCGGCTGTTGCAGGCCGGTCATCACTTCCGCCGGCTGCATGAAGGCGTCCCTCAGCAGCGCCGCGACCTCGATCGCCAGCGCAACCATCAGCGGCAGCAGGGTCCGCGACCGCAGGCGTCCTTCCGGCCGCGCCAGGTCGGCGACCGCCCAGAAGGCGCCCGCCCCCGTCACCGCGAACAGCAGGGGCTTGAACCACGCCATCATGGTTTTCGGGGGCTGACCATGGACCATCGCGGCGATTTCCGGCCGCGGGCCGTAATAGAAGAAGATGTAGAGCGCGGCCATCGCCAGGGCCGCCGCGGCCGCCAGCCACATGGGCCGCGCCTGCAGGGGCCGCACGGGGCGAAGCGCACCGGCCAGATCGTCGATCAATTTGTCGGGGGCATCACTCATCGGCGCCTCCCGTCTTCACGCCGACCAGGGCCTGAAGCTTTTTCAGGCCGCGATGGACGGCGACCTTGACCGCCGACGAGCTCTTGCCCGTCGCCGCCGACACCTCCTCGACGCTCAGTTCCTTCAGCTTGTGCAGGCCGATGATCCGCGCCTGGTCCTTCGGCAACTGTTTCAGCAGCATTTCGACATCGCGGCGGGCCAGATCCGCCGGCAGGTCGCCGCCGTCGCCGATCAGGTCTTCGTCAAGCTCGACCTCCACGCGGCGGCCCGCCCGGCGCACATGGTCGATCAGCTTGTTGCGCGCCACCGCCGCGATCCAGGGCATGAAGGGGGCTGCCGGATCGTAGGTATCGCGCTTGGTATGCAAACTCAAAAGGGTCATCTGAACCAGGTCTTCGCCGTCGCTGCCTTTCAGACGGCGGCGGAAATAGGAGAGCAGCCAGGGCCGCAGTTGCTGCAGCAGGTCGCGATATGCGCGCTGGTCGCCGGCCTGGGCGGCGCGCATAAGCATCTGCCAGTCATCTGGTGAGTACGTCGTCATGCCGCCCCGGGTTACATCGGCCGGTGTTTCCCACCCGCACAACCGGGTGTAAATCAGGCCCCCGTGATTTGGCGAGTCAAAAAATCGCCGTTCGGTGTAACCTGGCCCGCAGGCTCGCCGTACTCCCTGCCAAGCCGGCACGGTGCCGGCAATACTCGCGAAAGGAACATCATGTCGAACACAACTGTCCGCGCCCTTCAGGTCACCGCCGCCCTCGCGGCCCTGGTCGGCGGCGCCGCCGTCGCCGCCAGCACCGCGTCCGCCAAGGACGGTTACGAAAAGTGCGCCGGCATCGCCAGGGCGCATATGAACGACTGCGCCTCCAAGGCCCATTCGTGCGCCGGCCAGTCGACCAAGGACCGCGATCCCAACGAATGGGTCTATGTCCCCACCGGCACCTGCGCCAAGATCGCCGGCGGCACGGTGATCAAGTAATACCAACGGCTGACGCGGAGCGCGGGTTATGATCAATACGACAGGCATCGGATTGCGCGCTCCCCATGTGGCGGAGGTGCTGTCGCAGCGCCCCGCCGCAGGCTTTCTCGAAGTCCACACCGAAAACTACTTCGGCGGCGGCGTGAAGCTCAGACACCTCGAAGATCTGCGCCGCGACTATCCCCTGTCCTTCCACGGCGTCGGCCTGTCGCTCGGCCGGGCCGACGGACTGGATGAGGATCATCTGGGCAAGATCGCGGCGCTGGTCCGGCGTTTCGATCCGGTGCTGGTCTCCGAACACCTGAGCTGGAGCGCCTACGGGCAAGTCGCCGTGCCCGATCTGCTGCCCATGCCGCTGACGCGTGAAGCCCTCGATACGTGCATCGCCCATGTCGGGCGTTTCCAGGACGCTGTCGGCCGCACCGTGCTGATCGAGAATCCGTCCACCTATGTGTCTTTGGAGGGCGATTACGACGAACCGGCCTTCCTGCTGGCCCTGTCGGCGCGAACCGGCTGCAAGCTTTTGATCGACCTCAACAATATCCATGTCAGCGCCAGGAATTGCAGCCGCGATGCCCTGGCGTATCTGAACGGATTGGGTAACGGCGCCGCCATCGGCGAATACCACCTGGCGGGCCATGAGGATATCGGCGGGCTGCTGGTCGACACCCACGGCAAGCCGGTGCCCGATCCCATATGGAGGCTCTACGACGAGGCGCTTGCCCGCTTCGGAGACCGGCCGACCCTGATCGAGTGGGACAGCGACATTCCACCGCTCGGCCGGCTTCTGGCCGAAGCGGCCACTGCCGACGCCCATCGCCGGCTGGCGGCGCGGAGCGTCAGCCATGTTTGACACGCGCGACCTTGGAAAATTCCAGCAGGCCTTTTTAGGTCTGGTCACCGGAGCGCCGCCGGCCGACACGGGCCTGCGTGTCCACCACGACACCTGGTTCCTCGGCCTGATCGAAGCCCTGCGCGGCGTCTATGCAATGACCGAGGCGGTGGTCGGCGCCGAGTCCTTCAAGGCGTTGGCCCGCGACTATATCCGCCGTCATCCGCTCGGCACACCGTGTCTCAATGCCTATGGCGACCGCATGGCCGACGTCCTGCGTGGCCGCGATCCCGTGTGGCTGGCGGACCTTGCGGCCTTCGAATGGGCGTTGAACCTGGCCCACCACGCCTGCGACGCCGTACCGGCCGGCTTCGACGACCTGCTGGCGCCGGACGCCGTGTGCACCTTGCAACCATCGGTCCAGGTCCTGTGGCTTGAGTTCGACGTCACCGGAATGGACGCCGGCAGCCAGTATCCGCCGCCGCCGTGTCCGCGCTCTGTCCTCATCGGCCGCACGCCTGGGGATGAGGTCGTCTGGCTGCCCCTGTCGATCTATGAGGCCGAATTCGTGGCGCGGATCAGCCTTTACGGTTCGCTTTTCACCGTGCTCGAGCACATGACGCCCGGCGACGAAGAGATGCGTTGCCTGCAAGCCCTGCTGGCCAGACTGGTCCAGAACGGGTTTTTAATATCATACCAACGGCCATAAAGAATGACCGTCGGTATTCGTTTTTTTTAGCTCAAACGCCGCATGGCTCGCCGCATTGGCGGCGGCGGGCAGTCGCCCTTGCCAACGGCGATCGAGTCAAAGCCAATCGCCGTTGGTATCACATTGAAAATATAAGGAACTTTACCATGGACATACCGATGACCGCCCGAAGTGCGCCTCAAATTCCGCTGCTCGGCGCCTATGCCCGGCTGGAAACGCGCCTGCGCAACACCGAATGGCTGCAGGGGCTTGGGCTTTTGGCCGTGCGCCTGTGGCTGGCCAAGTTCTTCTTCTTTTCCGGCCTGACCAAGATCGCCAATTTCAATACGACGATCGCGCTGTTCACCGACGAATACAAGGTGCCGGTCCTGCCGCCCAACGTCGCCGCCGTCCTGTCGACCACGGCGGAACTGAGCCTGCCGGTGCTGCTGGTGCTGGGCCTGTTCACGCGTCTTGCCGGCGCGGGCTTCTTTGCCATGACAACCGTCATCGCGGTCTTCGTCTATCCCGACGCCCCGGAAAACGCCTATATACTGTTACTCGCCGCCACTCTGATCGCACTGGGCTCGGGCAAGTTCGGCGCCGACTACTGGATTGCCCGAAAGGCTTAATGAAGACAGCTCAGTCGAACAGGTCGGGCGTCCCCTGCGGCTGCGCCGGGGGCGTCAGGCCGAGGTGCAGATAGGCGCGCGCACAGGCCATGCGGCCGCGCTGCGTGCGCTGGATAAAGCCCTGCTGCAACAGATAGGGCTCGATCATGTCCTCGACCGCATCGCGCGCCTCGGCGATCGCCGCGGCGATGGTTTCCAGCCCCACCGGGCCGCCGCCGTAGTTTTCGATCAGGGCGCGCAGGTAGCGGCGGTCGGAATGATCGAGGCCCACGGGGTCGACCTCCAGCCGCGCCAGGGCTTTCGCCGCCGCCTTCTTGTCGATGACCGATGCGCCGTCGGCGGCGGCGAAGTCGCGCACACGGCGCAACAGACGGCCTGCTATACGCGGCGTCCCGCGCGACCGCGAGGCGATTTCCATGGCGCCTTCCTCATTGAGGCTGGCGCCCATCTTGCGCGCCACGCCCATGACCACGCGCACCAGCTCTTCCGGCGTATAGAATTCGAGCCTGAGCGGAATGCCGAACCGGTCGCGCAAGGGCGTCGACAGCAGGCCGGCCCGCGTCGTCGCCCCCACGAGGGTGAACGGCGCCAGGTCGATACGCACGGTGCGCGCCGCCGGACCTTCGCCGATGATCAGGTCCAGCACATAGTCTTCCATCGCCGGATAGAGGATTTCCTCGACCGCCGGATTGAGGCGGTGGATTTCGTCGATGAACAGGACGTCGTTGGGTTCGAGGTTCGACAGGATGGCGGCCAGGTCGCCGGCCTTGGCCAGCATCGGGCCCGACGTGGCGCGGAACCCGACGCGCAGCTCCTTGGCGACGATCTGGGCCAGGGTCGTCTTGCCAAGGCCCGGCGGGCCATAGAACAGCACATGGTCGAGCGCTTCGGAGCGGCCGGCGGCCGCCTCGACGAAGACCTTCAGATTGGCCTTGAGCGGCGCCTGCCCCACGAAATCGTCGAAGGTCTGGGGCCTGAGCGCCCGGTCCTGGGCGCGTTCCTCGAAGTCCTCGGCATTGGAGTCGCCGGATACAAGTCTGGCCATGGCTATTTACCCATGGCCTTGAGCGAGGCGCGGATGACCGCCGCAAGTTCCGCCTCCGCGCCCAGTTGCTTCATCGCCTGTTCGACCGCCAGCCGCGACTGGGTTTCGGGGATGCCGAGTCCGACCAGGGCGGCGACGCTTTCGCCGCTGACCGACGGCCTGGCGGGCGCAGCCGGGGCATGGACGATCGGTCCGAAATCGGCCGAGGCCAGAACCTTGCCCTTGAGTTCGGCGACGATGCGCGCGGCCAGTTTCGGTCCCACGCCATTGGCGCGCCCGACCGAGGTCTTGTCCTCGTGCGCCACGGCCTGGGCCAGCTGGTTGGGCGTCAGCACGTCGAGCACGCTGAGCGCCGCCTTCGGCCCCACGCCCTGCACGGACTGCAGAACCTGAAACGTCGTACGTTCGTCCTTGCTGAGGAAGCCGTACAGCCGCGTACCGTCCTCGCGCGTCTGGCTTTCGATGTGGAGGATGACTTCGGCGCCCAGTTCCGGCATGGCGGCCAGGGTCCGCACGCCGCAGCGCACCAGGTAGCCCACCCCGCCGCATTCGACCAGCACCTCTTCCTCGGTTATTTCGAGCAGCAATCCGCGCAGGCGTCCGATCATCATGCCGCCCCCAGGGTACGCTTGAGCGCCGCCGTTTTACGCTTGTGCGCATGGGTGACGGCGCAGGCCAGGGCGTCGGCGGCATCGGCCGTCAGCCCGCCCTCGGCCTTGCCGGCCAGCGGCAGCAGGCGCTTGACCATGAACAGGATCTGGTCCTTGTCCGCCCGGCCCGCGCCCACGACCGATTTCTTGATGTCGAGCGCGGCATATTCGGCGACGCTGAGCCCCGCCCGCGCCGGGGCCAGCATGGCGGCCGCGCGCGCGTGTCCCAGTTTGAGCGTCGAGGCGGGATTCATGTTGACGAAGGTCTCTTCGATCGCCGCCTCGTCCGGCCGGTATTGCGCGATGACCTGCGACAGCCCTTCGAACAGGTCGAGCAGCCGTACCGCCAGGTCCTGCTTTTCGTCGGGCGTGATGACGCCGTGCGCCACCCAGGACAGGCGCGCGCCTTCGGCATCGACCAGCCCCCAGCCCAGCCGGCGCAGGCCGGGGTCGAGCCCCAGGATACGAACGGGATGCGCAGAAATGTTCTTCATATGTTCGAGTACTACCGGCTCCGCGTGGGCGATGCAAGGGCATAGAGCGCGGCGTGGCGGGAAAGTTGCATATGCGCCGCTGATTTGGCAATTTGAAACAGTTGTGCCAAGTTGCGATTGCCAGAAAGCCTAACACGGGGTTAAGGTTTCATGAACGGGCGTGTCCGGGGGCTAGCATGAGCAGTATTTCGACCACGGAGTCCAACGCTTCCGGCTCGGGAGCAAAGATCACGGGCTTTGTCGTTCTTACGATTCTGGCGGTCGCGGTCTGCGCCGTGGCGCTGTTTGTCGGCGATGCACCGTACAAGAGCCCCTACCCCTCCGACTGGATCGGCTGGGCGCGCGGCGACCGTACCTGGTCGGGCGTCCTGGTCGTGGGCGTCATCGTCCTTCTCATCGGTCTGATCGGCACCGTGGTGCGCGCGCTCGGCGCCATCCTGTTCGGCATGTCTCGTCCCAAGGTGCGTAAGGCGCCCAAGGCGCCGAAGACGCGTCCCGCCGTCGAAATGCCAGCCCCGTCACCGCTCGACACGGCGCTCAGCGTCCCGGCCGAACAACCCGCGCGGGCCTCGCTCAAGTTCGATGCCGACAGCCTGGCCGCCACCGGCATCGCCACGTCGGCAGACGTCGTCGAAATCAAGCCGGCCGCCGCCGTCACCGAAATCCATCCCGAGATCCAGTCGCTGGAGCCCGCCATCTTCTCCGATAACGCCTCGGACAGTTTCCTGAGCCGCGACATGGTCGTCGAAACCGAGGCGCGTCCGAATTTCGATCCGGAAGACGCCCTGTCGGAAACGCACGGCCTGCATATCGGCCAGGCTTCGGCCCAGGTCATTCCCATTCGTCCCGAAGTGCGCAACCCGGCCATCGAGGCCATGCCGGAAACGGCGGCGCCCGAAGCGCCCGTTTCCGAGATCGTCATCGAGCCGGCGGCGGAAATGTCGCACGACCCGGTCGAAGCCGCGCTTCTGGCCGATTCTCCGGCCGTCGCCCCGCGCGATATCCCGCAAAGCGACATCAATGCCGTCATCAACTCGGCCATGCGTTTCATCGAGACGCCGGAATCGCACGTCGCCGACCTGACGCCGGTCGAAGACCTTCCGGCCGCGGAAGAGGTCTCGGGTTTCCATGGCCTGGCCAGCCCGGATCCGGTCGACGACCAGGCCGTCATCCGCCAGGCCGTTCAGATGGCGTTGTCGGTATGGCCGGATTCGACGCGCGCCATCGCCGCGGAAGAACTGAACGTCCGTGCGTCCTACCTTTATTACGACAAGGCGCCGGGCAGCCGCCGCGCCTTCGACCAGATCGCCGGCGGCGACCTGTCCGCGGCCGCCAGCACCCTGCAGTCGCAAGCCGATACCCTGGCGGGTGCGGGGCAGGCGACCTCGGCCGCCGAGCTGTGGCGCGTCATCGGCGCGCTCAACATGGGCCGCGACGACCCGAAGGCCCTGGCCGCCTACGAAAAGGTTTCGGAACTCGATCCGACCGACGCCAATATCCACGTCTATCTGGCGCGGCGTTATCAGATGGCGGGCGAAACGGCCAAGCTGCGTCCGGTCCTGGCGCGCGCCCTGGCCATTGTCGGCGATCCGGAAACGCGCCTGGAACTGCTCAATCCCTATGCCGACCTGTCGATGAAGGCCGGCGACGCCAAGGCCGCGGGCGACGCCTTCGAGGAACTCGGCCGCCTGCATGAGACCCGCGCCTATCTCAAGCCCGATGACGTGTCGGCCAAGTCGGCGCAAGGCATCGCCCTTGCCCGCGGCGCCCAGGCGCGCGAGGCGCAAGGCTCGTTCAACGTCGCCGGCGAACTGTACAAGAAGGCCTATCGCGTCTTCTCCGACCTGTCGGCCCAGATGCCGGAACATGCCGGCCTGCGCGCCATGACCGAAAACGCCCTGCGCGACGCCCAGCGGTTCAACATGGCGTGAGGCCGCGCTTGCGGCAATAAGGTTTTGCCAAGGATGACACGGATTCGCCGCTTCGCGGCGACACGGATATCCGAGCCCAAAACACCTGTCGTCGAATTGAAATGAAGCGCTTCGCGCTGTTTATCCGTGTCGGGTGCGCCAGCGCCCATCCGTGCTATCCATGGCAAAAATCTTTCCCTGGAAGCAGCGCCCGCTTAGACCAACGGCGATTGCCTTTGACTCGATCGCCGTTGGCAAGGGCGACCGCCCGCCGCCGCCAATGCGGCGAGCCATGCGGCGTTTGAGCTAAAAAAAAACGAATACCGACGGTCATTCTTTGTGGCCGTTGGTATTAGACTGCCGGTGATCCCTTCACCGAAAGTCCGCCCATGCCCAAAATCCCCGCCTCGTTCGCCACCATCGGCCTCTTGATCTGTTCCAACCTGTTCATGACCGCCGCCTGGTACGGCCACCTGAAATTCAAGCTCGAAAAGCTCTGGGTCGTGGTGCTGGTCAGCTGGGGCATTGCCTTCTTCGAATACTGCTTCCAGGTGCCGGCCAACCGCATCGGTTACGGCACCTTCTCGGCCGCGCAACTCAAGACCATCCAGGAAGTGATTACCCTGGCCGTCTTTGTCATCTTTTCCTGGCTCTATCTCGGCGAACCGCTGAAATGGCAGACGGCCGTGGGCTTCACCCTGATCGCCTGCGGCGCCGCTTTCGTCTTCTACAAGCCGTAATCGTTATCAGAGTTGCGTCCCTCTCTCCCGATCTGTTATACAATTGATAAAATAAAAACGAAATAAATAGTACCCAGGGAGAGACACCGTGAAGCCAGCTTTCAAACCGGCCATGAAGGCCGCGACGCCATTCGCCTTGATGTTGACGACCGCCATAATGGTCACCGCCTGCGGCGGGGGCGGATCCGGCGGCGGCTCGGGCGGCGGCACGTCATCGTCGTCGAGCTCCAGTTCGTCGTCCTCATCGTCGTCGACCTCTACCGGCGCCATCATCACGCCGTCGACGCCCGCCGCGGCCAGCGTCAGCTTCGAAGTCCATTCCGACCAGAACCGCCTGGCGATCTCGCCGCTGATCTATGGCATCAATTCCGGCGACTTCACCGATGCACGCATCAGCCATCTGACCTTCAACCGCGCCGGCGGCAACCGCATCACCGCCTATAACTGGGAAACCAATGCGTCGAACGCCGGCAACGACTACTTCAATCAGAACGACAATTTCCTCAGCGCCTCGAATACCCCTGGCGCGGCCTTCACCACACAGATCCAGCAGACGCTGAATGCCGGCGGCGAATACGTCATGTCGATCCCCATGGCGGGCTATGTGGCGGCCGACAAGAACGGCGGCGGCGACGTCAACCAGACGGCCGACTTCATCCATACGCGCTTCAACGTCTCGCTGCCGCGCAAGGGTTCGGCGTTCACCACGACGCCAGACCTTACCGACAAGACCGTCTATCAGGACGAATTCGTCAACTTCCTGAAGGTCACCTTCCCCTCGGCCTTTACCGGCAGCCGCGCGAAAATCTCGTTCATGCTCGACAACGAGCCCGACCTGTGGGCGTCGACGCACCGCCGCCTGCGCGGCTCTACTGATTCAAGCGAAGGCACCAAGGTCACCTATGCCGAAATCTTCCAGCGCACCGAGGATTACGCCTCGGCCATCAAGGACGTGGCGCCCAATTCGCTGGTCTTCGGTCCGGCCAGCTACGGCTGGCAGGGCTATGTCGATTTCCAGGGCGCGCCCGATGCCGGCGGCCGCGATTTCCTGAGCGCCTATCTGGCTGAACTGAAAAACTATGAAACGGCGCATGGCCGCCGCATCGTCGACGTGCTGGACCTGCACTGGTATCCGGAAGCCACCGGCGGCGGGGTGCGCATTACCGACGCCGACAATTCGGCCGCGGTCGTCGCCGCGCGTGTCCAGGCCCCGCGCTCGCTCTACGATTCGACCTACACGGAAACGAGCTGGATCACCCAGTATTCGACGGGCGGCCCGATCAACCTGCTGCCGCGGATCAAGGCCAAGATCGCCAGCAACTATCCCGGCACCAAGCTGTCGTTCAGTGAATACAATTACGGCGGCGCCGACCATATTTCGGGCGGCGTGGCCGAGGCCGACGTGCTGGGCGCCTTCGGCGTCCAGGGCATATACGCCGCCAACCTGTGGCCGCTGACCAACAGCTATCCGTTCATCCTGGGCGGCTTCGACATGTACCGCAATTTCGACGGCGCGGGCGGGACCTTCGGCGACACCTCCGTCCAGGCGACCACCAGCGACAGCGCCAACACGGCCATCTATGCCGGCGTCGATGCCGCCAACGACCAGCGCATGGTGGTCGTGATGATCAACCGTTCGACGTCTTCGATCACCACGGCGACGCGGCTGTGGCACACGGCGGCCTTTACCCATGCCCACGCCTACCGCCTGGAAGGCACGACCTCGACGCCGCAGGACAAGGGCAGCGTCGCCGTCAGCGGCAACAGCGTCTCCATGACCCTGCCGGCCATGAGCGTGACGACGATCGTCTTTACGCCGTAACCGCCGTAAAGGTGCGCCGGTACTGCTGAGGCGCGACACCCAGCCGCGCAACGAACTGCTGGCGCAGCGACACGGCCGAGCCAAATCCGGCTTCGAAGGCGATATCCTCGACCGGCCGCTGCGTGGTTTCCAGAAGCTGTTGCGCCAGGGCGACCCGGCGCTCGATCAGCCACTGGCCGAAGCTCATCCCGAAGGCCTTGTGGAAACGGCGGGTAAAGGTCCGCCGCGTCATGCCCGCCCTGGCCGCCACCGTGTCGAGATCATGCGGCTGGTTGAGCGTCGCCAGGACCGCGTCGATCGCCGTGGCGAAGGCATCGACAACGACGCGCTTCGCCACCGGCCGCTCGATGAACTGCGCCTGCCCGCCCTGGCGGTGCGGCGCCAGCACCAGCCGGCGCGCCAGCTGATTGGCCGTCTCTGCGCCCCACTGGCGCCGGACGATGTGCAGGCAGCAGTCGAGCGCCGCCGCCACGCCCGCCGAAGTAACCACCTGGCCGGCATCGACATACAGCACGTCGGGCCTGACGCTAACCGCCGGGTAGAGCGCCTTCAGCCGTTCCGCGTGCAGCCAATGGGTGGTGACCTCGCAACCATCGGCCACGCCGGACGCCGCCAGAGCCACCGCGCCAAGACAAAGTCCGACGATCAGCGCGCCGCGCGCATGCCCGGCGCGCAGGGCGGCGCTCAGCGCCTGGGACGGCTTTTCCTCGACGCTGCGCCAGGTCGGGATGATGATGATGTCGGCGTCGTCGAGGCCCGACAGGTCGTGCGAGGCGATAAGGCTCAGCGACATTTTCGTCGACAGCGGCCCCGCATCCTCACTGCACACGCGCAGTTCGCACGGGGGCAGGCCGATATCGGTCCGGTCTTCGCCGAAGACCAGGCAGGGCACGGACAGATGGAAGGGGCTGATGCGGTCGAAGGCGACCACGGACACGATGATTGGCTTCATGCCGCGATTGTCCCGATTCCATCGAACAATGTCAACCGGGCCACTCGCGGGCGGTGCGAGGCAATAGGTATGATGACGCAGCCAACAGAGGAGAACAGACATGGCAAATCCCGCAGACATGGCAAATCCCCAGCGCGCCCTGCCCGTCAGGGCCCTGATCGTCATCGACGTGCAGAACGACTATGACGGCGGCAATCTCACCATCGAATATCCGGTCTTTTCCGACAGCGTGCAGAAGGTCGCCGCCGCCATGGACGCGGCGCGGCGGCACGGCGTGAAGATCGTGGTCGTGAAGATGATCTCGCCGCCCACGGCCAAGGTTTTCGCGGCCGGCACGCCAGGCGCCGAGTTCCATCCCGAGATCGCCGCCGGCCCCTTCGATCACTATATCGAAAAGACCCTGCCCAGCGCCTTCACCGGCACCGACCTGGAATTGTGGTTGCGCGGGAACGGCATCGATACGGTGACGATCGCCGGCTACATGACGCACAATTGCGACCTGTCGACCGTCATCCACGCCTTCCACATGGGCTTCGACGTCGAATTCCTGTCAGACGCGACAGGGTCGGTGCCCTATGCCAATTCGGCCGGAGAGGCGTCTGCCCGGGACATCCACCACGTCATGACGGTCGTTTTCCAGTCGCGCTTCGCGGCGGTGCTGACGACCGATGCCTGGACAAGCTGCCTCGAGACCGGCGCCCTGCCGGAACGCGACGACATTCCGTCATCGAACCGGCGGGCGCTGGCCTTGCGGCAGGAAAAGGTCCCCGCCTGATCCCGGGCGGGCGGGGCGCGATCCCCGCCCTTACCCGGCCGGCCTGCGCCAGGCCCACACCATGGCCAGGACGCTCAGGCCCAGGCTCAGCCAGCCGAACGTTTCGCGGACGTGGCTGTAGGGCGTGTCGATACGCGCCGCCGCAAGGCGTGCGGTCACGACCGTCATGCCCTGCGCGGAGGCCGCTTCGGCCATCACGCGGCCATAGGCGTCGTACCCTCCGGCAATGCCATTCCGGGCACTGCGTGCGATGGCATAGCCGCCCTCGATGCCGCGCATCATGGTCATGCGCGCCCCCATCCAGCCGTCCTGGCCGAAGTCCCACGCCGGGACGGCCATCACCGCCACCTTGCCGGCATATTCACCGCCAATGGACGGAATATGCATGTCCTTGCAAACGGCCGTGCCCGCCCTCAGTGGCCCGAGATCGAACATCAGGGGCGTATGCCCCGGCACATCGCGATTCTCGAAAACCGGCACCAGGCGCTGCTTGTCGTACCAGGCCAGGGTTCCGTCCGGCCGCGCCACAAGGGAACGGTTGCGGTAGATCCCGCCCATCCGCACTTCCAGGCCGGCCACGACCGTCGCCCGATGCCTCATGGCGGCCGCGCTGACCTGCGTGGCGGCGGCATCCGCGGCGGCCTTGTCCAGCAGGGCGATCTTCTCGGGCAGGACGACCAGGCTGCCGGGCGTGGCGGCACGGTCGACCGCCGGCCCGTAGGCGGCCCACACCGCCGCCCAGTCCTCGGCGATGCCGCGGAAGCGGTCGCTGGCCAGCAAGACCACCGGCAGTCGCTGCGCGGGCGCGGGCGTCGTCAGCCGTACACCGGCATAGAGTCCGGCCCCTGCCAGCACGGCCACGGCCATGGCGCTGGCCGCCGCCACGCGCCGCATGTTCATCGGCCCCGCCAGCAGCCCCCCGACAAGGCTTCCCGGCAGCAGGACCAGGAAGGTCACCGCCGGCGTGCCGCCCCAGGCCGCCGCCTGGATCACAGGTAACAGCGCCATCTGGCTGTAGGCCAGGCTGCCGACGGCGCCGTGCACCGAAACCGTCAGCGCCACCTCCTCGAGCCCGGCCGCGAAGGCCGGCAGGACGAACACCGCCGCCCAGGCCGGCAGACGCCGCCACGCGGTGGCCGCCAGCGATGCCGCCCCGCCCCATGCCAGGATCCGCAAGACGAGAACGGTCACCGCGGTGACAGGGCTGAAGTCCAGATAGTAGCCGAACACGCTGGCGATCGATACCGCGCCGGCAATGCCCCCGGCCAGCCAGGCATTACGCCGCCCGCCCGCCGCGGCCGGGACCAGCAACAACGGCGTCAGCCACGGCGCCCACCACAGCGGATGCAGGGCGTAGCCGCAGGCGAGCAGCAGCCCCGCGCCCACGGCCAGGCTTAGCCTGCCCAGGAGCGGCAATCTGTTTTCAGGATAATCATTTGAAGACATGAAGTTTTCCCACATACAGCGAAGACAGTGACTGCATCGATGCGTCGTTTTTCCGGCGCCCGCCACCGCCGTTTCGCCAATGGGCGAATGGGTTCGCGGCGGGATGACTGGACCCGCCAGGCGGTGTTTGTTAGGGTCGTGGACATGCGTTTTCACGATCTGATCGCGGACTTCGGCAACGGGCGCTGGTGGCCGCGCGCGCTCGGACTGGCCTTCGCGGCCGGCATCCTCCTGGGCGTGCTCGGCCCGTTCGGCAGTTTCCTGAACGGCAATATCATGCTGCGCGTGTTCAGCTGGACCGTGGATGTCGTCACAGGCACGGCGCTGGTCGGCCTGCTGATGCCGCGTCTGGTCCGGGCCGGGTTGCGCCTGAAGATGCCGCTGCCCGCCGCCCTGATCGGCGCCTTCCTGGTCGTCAATGTGCCGACGGCGCTGTTTTCAGCAGCGTTCGGCTATTGGCTGTGGCCGCGGATGATCGACCGCGTGCGCCCGGAGGACTGGTATACCCAGTCGCTTCTGGTCTGCGCCGTCATCATCGGACTATGGGTGCTGTTCAGCCTTGCGTTCGATCGGCCCCGTCCCGCGCCCCTGCCGCGGCCGGCATCCGCCAAGGACAGCCTCGAGCCCGTGCTGTGCCTGCAGATGGAGGACCATTATGTGCGTGTTCACCGGCCGTCCGGCTCGACCCTGGAACTGATGCCGCTGCGCACGGCGATCGACCGCTACGGCCAGGGCGACGGCGTGCAGGTCCATCGCAGCTGGTGGGTCGCCGCCTCGGCCGTCGAGGCGAGCGAGCGCGATTCCCGTAACTGGCGCCTGCGGCTGAGCAACGGCGTGCGGGTGCCGGTGGCGCGCAACCGCGTTACCGAGGCCCGCTCCCGGGGCTGGATCAGGGATTGATTGCAGGAAACCGAAAAGGGCGGAGGTTTCCCCCCCGCCCCATGATTTTTATCGGCTGAACTTCTGGAACTTGATCCGGTGCGGGATCAGGCTGTCCGTGCCCAAGCGGCGTTTCTTGTCCGCCTCGTACATTTCGAAGTTGCCTTCGAACCATTCGACATGGCTGTCGCCTTCGAAAGCCAGGATGTGCGTCGCCAGCCGGTCGAGGAACCAGCGGTCGTGGCTGATGACCACGGCGCAGCCGGCGAACTCTTCCAGGGCCTCTTCCAGCGCCTGCAGGGTTTCGATATCGAGGTCGTTGGTCGGTTCGTCGAGCAGGATGACGTTGCCGCCGGCCGCCAGCGTCTTGGCCAGGTGGACGCGGTTGCGCTCACCGCCCGACAGCAGGCCGACCTTCTTCTGCTGGTCGCCGCCCTTGAAGTTGAAGCCGCCGACATAGGCGCGCGAATTGATTTCGCGCTTGCCCACCACCATGATGTCGGTGCCGCCGGAGATGGCCTGCCACACGGTATCGTTGGGGTTCAGGTCGTCGCGCGACTGGTCGACATAGGCCAGCTTTACCGTCTCGCCGAGACGGATCGTGCCGGCGTCGGGCTTTTCCTGGCCGGTGATCAGCTTGAACAGGGTCGACTTGCCGGCGCCGTTCGGGCCGATGACGCCGACAATGCCGTTGGGCGGCAGGCGGAAGCTGAGCCCCTTGAACAGCACCTTGTCGCCGTATTCCTTTTCGAGGTCGGTGACTTCCAGCACGACATTGCCGAGGCGCGGCCCGGGCGGAATCTGGATGGTCGCGAAGGTCTGCGCCGCGCGCGCGTTTTCCTGTTCGCGAACCATGTCCTCATAAGCCGCCAGACGGGCCTTGGACTTCGACTGGCGCGCCTTGACGCCCGAACGGACCCATTCCAGTTCCTTGGTGAGGGCGCGCTGGCGGGCTTCGGATTCCGACTGCTCCTGCACGACGCGCTTCTGCTTTTGCTCGAGCCAGCCGGAGTAGTTGCCTTCGTACGGCACGCCCTTGCCGCGGTCGAGCTCCAGCGTCCACTTGGTGACCTGATCGAGGAAGTAGCGGTCGTGGGTGACCAGGATGACGCAGCCCGGGAAGTTCTCCAGGTGGTGCTGCAGCCAGGCGACCGATTCGGCGTCCAGGTGGTTGGTCGGTTCGTCGAGCAGCAGCATGTCGGGTTTGCTGAGCAGGAGGCGGGCCAGGGCCACGCGGCGCTTTTCACCGCCCGACAGCTTCTGCACGCCCGAGTCGTTCGGAGGGCAGCGCAAGGCGTCCATGGCCATTTCGATACGGCTGTCGATGTCCCACAGGTCGCCGGCGTCGATCTTTTCCTGAAGGGCGTTCATCTCCTCCATAAGTTCGTCCGAATATTCCTCGCCCATCAGGGTCGCCACTTCGTTGTAGCGGTCGAAGATCTTCTTTTCCTCGCACCACGAGATGACGTTTTCCCAAACGGTCTTGTCGGGGTCGAGTTGCGGCTCCTGTTCCAGGTAGCCCATCTTGGTGCCTTCGGCGGCCTTGGCCTCGCCGGAGAATTCCTTGTCGATGCCGGCCATGATCTTCAGCAAGGTCGACTTGCCGGAGCCGTTGACGCCGACGACGCCGATCTTGGCGTCGGAATAGAAGCTGAGCCAGATGTTCTCGAAAACCTTCTTGCCGCCGGGATAGATCTTGGTCAGACCCTGCATCTGGAAAATATATTGTTGCGCCATCGGGGAGTCCGCGCCCTTGCCATTGCGATGAGTGAGAAATGGCCGCCCGTTTAGCCTCTTGGGGTTAAAACCACAAGGTCTTAAACCGGTCATTCGTCCGTGAACGGCACCGGGGCGCAGGTTTCCCCACGCCCCGCGCGGCCGCCGGGAATAAAATGGACATCGATAAAATATGCGACCGCATGAAGCGATGAAGACGGCGGAAAATAGCCCGCCCCTTCCGGCCGCCGCGCCATCCACGGGAATGAAGGGCGCAGGAGCGGCCCGGGCCCTTGATACAAAAAGCGCTTCGTGGAGCAACCGGATGCGCCGGAATTGAGACACGGCGCCAAAAAATCGAGACGAATGGCGGGCCGTCCCTTCGGATTGCCCGGATTTGCACTTTCGCCGTCCGTGCTGATAAGCTGCGAAAAACATGAATACGGTCATGACTATCCGCCCCAATTTGCCGTTTACCGAAGCCGGAACGCACGTCGCACCCCGACAGGCGGGCGTGGCGGCCTATCGCGAAGCCATAGCCCCGGTCTTCGACCTCAACATGGATGCCGGGCAGGACGAAACCGACCTATGGGTCAAAAGCTATCACGTCGGCCCGCTGCTGCTCGGCCGCGCCCACATGGCCGGCAGCCATTTCCGCTACAGGCGCGACGGCGGCAAGATCGCGGCCACGGCGCTGGACCTCATCCTTGTCCAGATCGTCATGGCCGGCAGCGACGTCCGCTATACGGGGCGTTTCGGACTGACGACGGGAACCTTCGACGTCTGCCTGCTCGACCTTGCCCGCCCCTTCCGCTCCGAGACTGCCGACTGCACCAATTTCACCCTGGCCATCCCGCGCGGCCTGCTGGGCATAAGCGAAAGCCGGATCGACGACCTGCACGGCCTTACCTTGCGCGGGCAGACCCCGGCCGCCGCCCTGATGGCCGCCCATGTCGACCATGTCTGGCAACTGGCCGGGCACATGACGGCCGACGACGCGCCGGCGATCGCCAGGGGGACGATCGACCTCCTCACGGCGCTGGCGGCGCCGCACGTCGATACGGAAACGCGCGTCTCTTCCGTGGCCGAGGCGGTGATCATCCGGCTGAAACGGCATATCGATCAGAATCTGGGTGTTCCGGACCTCGGGCCCGACCATCTTTGCCGTCATTTCGGCCTGTCGCGCGCCCGGTTGTACCGCCTGTTCGCACCGTTCGGCGGGGTGGCGGACTATATCCGCCGGCGCCGCCTGCACCGGGCGATGACAATTCTGTCGGATCCCAAGGCCGCCGACCGCCCGCTGGGCGCCCTGGCCGTCGATCTTGGCTTCGGCGACGGCGCGGCCTTCTCAAGGGCTTTCAAGACGCAGTTCGACATGACGCCAAGCGAGGCACGCGAACTGGGCCGCGACACCGTATGGCAGCGTGGCGAAGATGAAACGGCATCGCCGCTGCCGCTATGGCTCAGGATGCTGGACGCCGCCTGAGATTTTGCCGTTGAACCGGCACGCCAATCGTGCGACACACGTCGCACATACGCGACAGGGAGATCACCGTGGACAGGCGCCATCTTTTGAAAGCCGGGGCGGCGGCCGCCCTTTTCACGCCGGCCCTTGCCCGCGCCCAGATGGCGCCGGTCGGCCGCATCCGCGCGGCGCCCGACCAGATCTTCCGCATCACGGTCTGCACGCGTCCGTTCCGCGCCGCCGGTCCGCGCATCGAAACCGAAACGGTCGGCCGCAAGACCGTCGTGCATAATTACGGTCACGGCGGCAGCGGCTGGTCGCTGTCCTGGGGTTCCGCCGACGCCGCCGTGCGCCTGGCCATGCAGCCCGGCCCGAAACACATCGCGGTTATCGGCGCGGGGGCTCTTGGCCTGACCGCCGCCATTACCGCCCAGCGCGCCGGCGCAGAGGTCACCATCTACGCGAAGGAACGCTTTCCGTTCGTACGTTCGGCGCGCGCCACCGGCGTATGGACGCCCGATTCGCGCATCGCCATGAAAAGCGCCGCCGCCCCCGATTTCGGCGACCGCTGGGAAGCCATGGCGCGCCGGTCCTGGGCCATGCACCAGGCCTATGTCGGCCTGCCGGGCAATCCGGTCGAATGGATCGACCAGTATTACCTGCACCTCGCGCGTCCGGAATACGCCGCCCTGCCCGACAACCCGGCGGCGGAAGATTTCATGGAACTGGGCGACCGCCTGGCCGACACGGTGCCGCATTCCCAGGCCGTGCCCAACGACCAGCATCCCTTCGCCTCCGACCACGTGACGCGCGCCCGCGTCTTGAGCTTCAACGTCGCCGACCTGGCGCACCAGTTGACCGAAGACTTCCTGATGGCCGGCGGCCGGTTCGAGCCCCTGGAACTGCAGTCTCCGCACAACGTCACGAAACTCAGGCAGCCCGTCGTCATCAACTGCACGGGCTACGCCGCCCGCGACCTGTGGAAGGACGGTTCGATCACGCCGGTGCGCGGCCAGATCGCCTGGCTGCCGCCGCAGGAGGACGCGCACTACAGCTTCGCCTATCAGTCGACCATCGTGGTCGGCCGGCGCGACGGCATCGTGGTCCAGGACGTCGGCCCCGACGACATGTTCGGCTGGAACGATCCGAACGAGACCGCCGACGTAGAGGCGGCGAAACGCTCGGTTGCCCTGATCGCGGGCGCCTACCGGACCTGAGATTCAGGCGGCGAAAATGGCCTGCATGATGGCTTCCAGGCCGTCGCGGTCCGTCTCGTCGAAGGTCGAGAACTGCTCGGAATCGACGTCGAACACGGCGATCACCTCGCCCGCCTTGTCGAAAACGGGGACGACGATCTCGGAACTGGACCGGGAATCGCAGGCAATATGATCGGGGAAGGCGTGAACGTCCTCGACAATCTGCGTTGTGCGCGTGGCTGCGGCGGCCCCGCACACGCCGCGCCCGAAGGCGATGCGCAGGCAGCCCAGGGTACCGCTGTAGGGCCCGACCACCAGTTCGTCGATACCGGCCGCCTTCTTAACCCTATCCACGACATAGAATCCGGTCCAGAACCAGTTCGGAAAAGCCTGGACGCACAGGCACACAATGGTGGCCATTTGCGCCACGCGGTCCGGTTCGCCTTCGAGGACAGCCAGGACATCGCGCTTAAGTTGCTGATAGATTTCAACTTTGCTCGCGCCCTCGACGGGCGCCTGTACGATCACGGCCATTTTATTCTCCTTGGAGGCGTATTCCCTCCACAACTGCGGCAGACGTAACACGCCCGACGCGAAAGCAACACCGCATGTCTCGGTATTAACACTTTTTTCTGGTCAAGCCGCCGATTTTGACGCATGATGGCGATAACGGGTGTCTACCCGGGGGTACTACATTAGGGATGTGGGCTGAACGTCGCGAGAGTGGGTATGCGCGACAATCTGGCAACGCTCGATGATTAAAGGCAGCCTATTGGGGGGGCATCGCTTGACAGTCCGCGTTATCCTTAACAAAAAAGTGATTAACCATATTTTAGCCGACTTTTGTCGGAGCGATCGGTGATGTCGGAAAGTGACCAGACAAGACCGGCTTCGCGCCAAGGATTTGCGGCGCTGGGGCAGGCCTTCACGAAGGGAAAGCGTCGCGCCCTGCCGGTGGCGGTGCTTGGCCTTGGCCTGTGCGCCACCCTCAGCCTGACCGCCTGCGACGATCCGCGCTTCGGCTGGATGCGCGGCGGCGGCCCCCGCGACAATACGCCCGGCGGCTATGCCTGCCCGCGGCCGCCCGACATGTTCCAGGCCCAGGGCTTCGGCGGCCAGGAACGCGAGATCCGCTATTTCCGCCACCAGGCCTTCGGCAACGACTTCTTCGCCCAGCTTGAACTGGCCAATCGCTACAACGCCACCAACGCCGCCGACAAGAATCTCGAGGACCATATCGAATCGTCGGTCTGGCTGGTCATGGCGCTGGCCAATGCCGAGGGGTACGCCCCGCTGAACCGCGCGGCCGATCCGCGCCGCGGCGGCACCATGGCCTCGCGCTACGACAAGTGCCGCGACTATGAACGCGCCCGCGCCTACAAGATGCTCGACACCGAACTGTCGATGATGGATTCGGGTGAGCGCGACAAGGTCCGCGACCGCGTCATCTATATCCTGTCGACCATGGGGCCCGACGGCTTCCGCACCCTGGCCCGTCTTTACGACGACCAGTACGGGCCGATGGGCGAGCCGGCGGACAATCCGCAGGCCATCCGCGCCATGATGCGCGGCGGCGACTATGGCATGGCCAATGTGCGCTCGCTGTTCGAGCGTTCGGACGTCGACGCCTATCTCTATAATTACAAGGCCATGGAAACCGGCGATGTCGGCGCCTATGTCCTGCTCAAGGACTTCGAAAAGTCCGCGCCGGACCGCGCCAAATACGCCTCGTTCGTCGAGACCAAGGCCAAGCGCTGGGTCGCGCCCTACGAATTCTATCCGCCGGAAGCGCCTCCGGGCGGCGTGCCTCATTCCGACGAAAGCCGTCCCGACGACCAGGCGGTCTACGCCTTGTCGCGCATGGAAGAGCTGCCCTTCGTCCACGTGGTGCGCGCGCTCAACTATCTCGACCTGCTGCACACCGAATGCGAAGGTCCGAACGACGTGCCGAAGCAGACCATCGACGGCCTGCGCAACATGATCGGCCTGCCGGGCGGCGACCGGATGACCTATCTGGACCGGCTGCGCGCCATCCAGCTGGCGGCGGTGAACGGCGACTCCAAGTCGCAGCTGGTGCTGGCGGTCATGTATTCCGAAGGCGTCGGCGTCGAAGTCGATTATGCCCGCGCCTTCTACTGGTATCAGCAGGCCGAAAAGCAGGGCTCGCCCGAGGCGCGCTACGCCATGTCGACCTATTTCGACCTGGGTCTGCAAGGCGTCGCCGACCAGAACAAGGCCGAAGCCGTGGTCATGCAGCTCGATTCGGCCCTGGCGGGCTTCCGTCCGTCGGTCACCCGCCTGCAGGCCGTGCTCAACCAGGTATCGCGTAACCCCTCGAACTAAGGGTTCGGCGGGTAATACTAAGAGATTTGCATTGCCGCCCGGACTTCGGCTCCGGCGGCCCAACGGAAGAAGCCAATGTCGATGCGTAAAGACAAAGCGAAACTGGCGGGGGCCAGGCAAGCCGGGACGGGCTCGGCGCTCGGCGTGGCGGCTGCCGTTCTCGGCCTGGTGGCGTCGCTTGCCTCGGCGCCGCAGGCCTTCGCAGATCCCTATGCCGGCAACAATGCCGCCCGCACCAATGCCTATATCAAGCCGTGTTTCGGCATGCTGCTCGATGCGCAGCTCAGGACCTGCGGCGTACAGCGCCACTTCCGCGAAAGCGGCTATCTCTACGGCTATCACGGCGGCCGCTATGACGCGACCATCGACTGCGACCGCGCGCAGCGCGGCTATGTCGAAGAGGTCGTCGAACATATCCGTCCCGGCGGCGTGCTGTACCTCAAGGCGCGCAACCGCTCGTGCATCGCCACGCTCGACGTCAAGCGCTCGCTGACCATCGTCGGCCAGGGGTATGGCCCGCATGCCATCCCCGTGCTGGTGGCGCCGGACGGCCAGTCGTGCATCCGCGTCGCGCCGACCGCCGAACACGTCATCATCAAGGACGCCTATATCGCCAGCCCGCGCGGCGAGCAGTCGGCCTGCGTCGAAGCCGCCAATACTGAGCTGACCCTGCAGAACAGCCAGATCCGCTACCAGGGTGAAAACGCCGCCATCCACCTGGCCGGCGGCCGCCTGAACCTGACGGAATCGTCGCACCTGATCGCCAAGACGCGTTCGGTCGCCCTGGCGCTCAACAACGCGGTCCTGTTCGCCGAGAATTCGGAAATCGCCACGACGGCCGGCGGCATCTATGCCGTGCTCGACGGCGACTCGCAGATCCAGGGCGTCAGCGTCCAGCAGCTGGCCGACTGGCGCGGCTTCGAACGCGGCGAAGGCGCCATCGGCCTCGAGATCAAGCTCGACAGCGCCAATTCGATCCTGAGCATGAGCGACCTCAAGGTCAATTATTTCGCCCAGGGCATCGATATCGACGGCGCCGGCGAAGCCCTGCTGTCGCACTCCTTCATCGCCGACAGCGACCACGCCATCACCGCGTCGCTCAACCGTATCCGCATCATCGAAAACACGATCCTGGCCAAGGAAATCGGCATCGACGTCGAATCGGGTACGGCCTTTGTCGGCACCAACCGCATCGCCCGCGTCCGCACCGCCGGCATCCTGGCGTCTTCGCAAGGCCAGATTCGCGCCGTCGACAACGACGTTGACCCCGCCGGCGACGGCTGCCCGACGCTGAAGTGGGGCAATATCGAACCCGCCGCCCGGGTCTGCACGCCGTGGTACAAGGGTTCGGAATTCGACGTGCCGGGCGACGCCCACGACCAGTATCTGTTCGACCAGTACTGGCCGCGCCAGAACGTGGTCGCCTCGGCCCCTGTCGCCGACCAGCCGAACCCCGCCCCAATGCGCGACCAAGACCCGGTTCCGGCGCGTAATAACTGATCGGTTAGGGATCTATGATTTTGAAAAGGCGAGGCTTAGGCCTCGCCTTTTTCATGGCGTGACGGCGGTAAAGTGACCCTGCGCGATTTGCAGAGATAGAACAGCAGCAATGGCTGATAAGGAATCCTGCCCTAATTACAACGAACGGCCTACACTCGATCAACTATAAGGCTATATTTGTCATCACGAATCGACCGGAGACTGCGTATGGCCTATGTAAATCGAAGAATTGCATATGAGGCTGCGAATGGTCGTGTCGAAGAGCTTTCAGAACAAGCCTTTTGCGATATAGCTGGCCCCCTTGTGCTCATTGGAGAGCCAGGCGCCGGCAAATCTGATACCGCCCAGGCTATAGCGGAGATCAAAGACGGACAACACGTATCAGCGGCCAGGTTCGTGCAAGGAGCACCACTTCCCCCCGCCAGCGCATCTGGGGTATACATTATAGATGGCTTGGACGAAGTTACCCAATGGTCGCAGGATCTGCCGATAAACATCGTCTTGCGACGCCTATACGAAGCTGGCGTGACCAATTTCGTGGTGACCTGTCGCGCGGCAGACTGGAAAAACTTTCAGAGTCAGCAGTTGGTTGAAACATGGCACGGCGCTCGGCCGACCATCGGTTACCTGCTGGCTTTGAACGACGACGAAATTGCCGCGGTCGTGGACAGCTTAGATTCCTATCCTGCCGGCGGCTATGATTTTGTCGAACGCGCCCGCGAGAAGCACGCGCTGGAACTCGCCCGAAATCCGCAGTCCATCACCCTTCTTCTTGCCGCCATTTCACAAGACGGTTGGCCGAATAGTAAGACGGCACTTTACGAGATGGCATGTACGAAATTCTCACAAGAGCATAACCGTCTTCATCAGTCACTTTCGCCCGGACGACCTGAACCGCCCCGGGTTTGCCGGAGGCTCGTTGGTTTAAGTTAGGCTGCCATTTC
>CAKZJB010000126.1 GCA_936940865.1 uncultured Asticcacaulis sp.
GTGCGCTCGGCGGCCGGAAGTGTCTCGGTCCCGTCCTCGCCGGTTTCTGTCTCGGCATCGGGCTCGGCCGGTGCGGGCTCGATGCAGTAGTCCGGAGTGGTAATTCCGAGAGGTCCACAACGCGAACTGACGGGTGCCTTGCCCCTTGCTCTGGCACCCGTCTTTTTTTATGCCGTCCGCCAGGCGCGGACATAGTCGATGAACATGTCGATGGGGCCGGTCGCCACGCCGGCTTCGGCGGGGATGAGTTGCAGGCTTACCAGCATGAACATGGCCACGTCGAATTCGGGCAGAAGCGGAATACGCTTATACTCCACGCGGTCGTAATAGATGATGATCCATTTGTCGGTGATCTGGACGCCGTGCGTATGCCATTGGCCGTCGCCGAGGCTGCCGACGGTGCTGTAGCAGCCCGCGTTCCACGGCGAAACCAGCAAGGCATTGGCGGGAGGCTTCGCGGCCGGACGCAGATGCAGGGTGGAATGGTGGCCGCGCGGATCCTGTCCCGGATAGAATTCGATGACGTCGATTTCGGCCTTGGTCTTTGTCGGGTCGGTGAAGAAGGTCTTGCTGTACAGCCAGAAGGCCGGCCACGCGCCCATTGTCCCCTTCACGGGCATCTTGCAGCGGATTTCGAAATAGCCGCGGCGCTGCGAAAAGCCGGAGCCCGCATAGTCGCAGGTCTGCATATGGCCGGTCTGCCAGGCGCCGTCGACCTGTTCGCAGCGAATGCGCAACGACCGGTCGACGATGGCGAAGGGACTGACCTTGTCGAGCGGGCTGGCGAAACGCGCCGCGCCGCTGGTGGCGTGGATCGGTGCGTACCAGGGACCGCCGGCGCCGTTGACCGTAACCTGGCGCAGCGAGTCCGGGCTGGAAAAACCGGTGTCGAAGGTCTTTGCGAAACGGCTGATATCGAGCGCGGGGCCGATGGCCTCGGTCCAGGTGGTGGCGTTGAGGCGCGCCTGGTTGGCGGCGATCGCCGTGGTCAGGGTCGATGCCGACGCCGTCGCCCCGGAGGATGACGACGCGCTGGCAACGGCCGCGCCGGTCGGCACGATACGGGGCGTGGTGGTCGCGCTGACCGAAGGGGAGATGGACGGGCCGCCGCTGTCACCGCCGCAGGCGCTGAGAAACGGGGCGGCCAGGGACGCGCCGGCAAGGCCCAGAAAGCCGCGGCGCGAAGACATGGAACTCTTGACTGACATGGTACTCGTACACAAAACGGACAGGGCGGGCCGTCCGGACACTGGGGGACAGGCGCGGCAGCCGGAACCGCCGTGCAGGTTGGTATTGCGGGAGAGGTGGCCTGTGCGCCTGGGCCGGCGTCAGGAAAGCCGCGGCCGCGTCCGGTTCGCCCTGACCGGTCGTGGCGGCGTGAGCCTTTTTGTCTCAAAGGCCTTTTCGATGGGAAAGGTAACCGGCGGCCATTAAGGCGCCATAAAAAAACGGAGTGAATCGTCCGTTATGCACTTTTAGGGGGATTTTTATGGCCGCGAATTCGCCTGTGGGCGTAGTCATGCGCGGCCACGGCCGACGATGGCATCGATGGCGCCACCGGGCGCGCAATTGCCCCGGCGGCCGATTATTGGAATGCGTAACCGGTCGCGAAGCTGCGGCGTTTATCCGCCGTTGCCGTGATCGATCAACCGGTTAAGCCGGTCGACTTCGCAGAGGTCGTAGTCGTTGGCCGCGCGGGAAAAGCGGTTCAGCGTGTCGATATAGGCGTTCGTTTCGCTGATCGACTTGCGAAGCTGAGCGTTGTGCGTCTCCACGGCGGCATTGTAGCGGTCGAGCACGGCCCTGGAGCAGGTCGACATGCGCGTGGTGAGGTTCAGGCACGACGGCGCGACAGGCTTTGGCGGCAGTGTCGGCGACCACGACGGCGGCGCGACCGGCGCGGTGCAGGTGCCGGCCGGGGCGCTGCTACTACTGCTGCTTTCGCTGCTGCTGGCGGCGGTCGTGTTGGCCGCGGCGGCCGGTTTGTCCTGAGCCATGGCGGCGCCGGCCGCCAGGGCCAGCATTGCCGCCGCAATCAATATCTTCATGTCCCCCTCCGTAAACAGGCCCAATGTTATACCCGTCGGCGTCGCCATTGCAACCGGCGGCCCGGCGCGCGCTCCGGGGCGGATTTGAGGCGGTTATCAAATATCGGAATAGGATCCGGCCCGATCATGTAATTGATAACCTGTCCCCGAAATGCCCAACAATTGGTCACTTGACGGCGATAGCTCCTGCTCAACCTCCCAAGGGCCTTCCCTGGCCGCTGGTTCCGCCCGCAATGCCGAGGCGGCCTGGATTTTGCCGCCGGAAACGCCCGCTGCCCGGACCTGATGAGACGCCTTTTCCGCGCCCCCCTTTCCTGGCGACCGGCCTGCCAGGCCCGGGTAGCGAAAGCGTAGACTTGCCTGAAGCGCGAACCATGGTTAACCTCACGTCCAGCTTGCCAGGGGGGACGGCCGTGAAATACCACGCACTCGCGACAGCTTTCGCTTTCTTTTGCCTTGCGTCACCGGTCCACGGTCAAACCGCTTCGCCCGCTGAACGCTTCCAAAACGCCGTGACCTGGCTCGATAGCCGATTTGGCCCGGAAGACGAGTACCGCGCCCCTCCGGCGGTTGACGCCGATGCCGCCGAAAAATTCCAGGATTTGGTATCATCCATGGAGGTCTACGGATCCGAAGACTTTCCGGCGAGCGAACAGAGCTATCTGTCCGTGTGCGTGCCGCTTACAAAACTCACGGCGCGTTATGCCAATGCCGGAGCCGCCGCCATACCCGGTATCCGCGAGAATACACCTGCGGCCAGCGCTCAACTGTCGCATTTACAGGACAGGAATGTTCTGGCTTATCAAGATGAGACAACGATCCTGACGGCGCTCGATGTGGTCTGCATGGCCTTGCATACGCAGGTTTTTACGGAAGATTGGGAGGCAATGTCTGCCGCCACCCGTTCGACATTTGCCGCGGACATCAGGGGGATGCAACACGGCGCCATGGTTATGTTGGATGGTCTGGCTATTATCGCCGACAATCAGGCCATTTCGCGCCACAACCAGGATATCGCCGTCGCAGCCCTTTCCGGATACGCCGACGTCTATGCGTCCATCCTGACCGTGCCTGACAGAAAAGCGCTTCTTGCCGCGATCCGGAAGAACGCGCCCGGGCTCGCCAAACAATATCCCGCGCAATTCGCCGCGATATCGAAGGCGTTTGCCAGGACCGACTGCGCCGGCCTGTGCACGGTTCGCTGACCATTTGAAAACGGCGTACACGGGCATTTCGCGGACAGGTTACGAAATGCAGACTTAAGGCCGTTTGCCAAAGCCCGCCCGGACAGGAAGGCAAACCTATGCGTCCGAGCCTCTCCCTCACTCCAGACATATGGCCGAACTATTTATTTTCAAGACTGGTTTCACTGCCCGGCTTGGACTAGCTTCCCGCGTTATCTGATAACAGGCGCGCATCTCGACGTGCCGGCGCAAAGACGGGGAGCCCAACGTGGTCGACACGCCGAAAAGTCCGCCGAAGCCGCAGCGGCCGCGCATGCCCAGCCTGCTGCCCCTGCTCAAGCCCTACAAGGGCCAGATGGCGCTGCTTTTGCTGCTGACCGCCGCGGGCAATGCGCTTAACCTCATCGTGCCCAAAGTGGCCGCCGACGCGATCGACGCCTTCACCGCCGGGCGCCTGAACCTCGATGCCTCGCTGGTCGCCCTGGCGGCGCTGGCGCTTGGCACCTTCGTGTTCGGCAACCTGCAGAACGTGGTGCAGACCATCGCGTCGGAACGCGTGGCGCGGGACCTGCGCACCCAACTTTCCGGGGTCGTCTCGCAGCAAACCTACGCCGCCATCGAAACGATGACGCCCGCGAAGCTGCTGACCAATTTCACCTCCGACGTCGACGCCATCAAGACCTTCGTCGCCCAGGCCGCGCCGACGCTGATCTCGTCGGTGTTCGTGATCATAGGCGCCAGCGCCCTCCTGCTGTGGCTGAACTGGAAGCTGGCCCTGCCGGTGCTGGCGACACTGCCCCTGATCGCGGCGAGCTTCTTCGTAATCATGGGCCGGGTGCGCAAGCTGTTCGGCCAGATCCAGTGCATGGTCGACGTGATGAACCGCGTGCTGACCGAAACCATCGTCGGCGCCCCGCTTATCCGCCTGGTCCACACCGAGGCGCGCGAGACGGCGCGTTTCACCGAGGCGGCGGAGAACTCACGCGCGATCGGCATGAAGATCCTGCGCCAGTTCGCGTCGATGATCCCGATGATCACCTTCCTGACCAATGTGGCCGTGCTGATCATCCTCAGCCTGGGCGGCCATTTCGTCATTACGGGCGGGATGACCATCGGCCAGCTTTCGGCCTTCCTGTCTTACCTGATCATACTGGTCTTCCCGATCATCGTCATCGGCTTTACCTCCATGTCGATCAGCCAGGCCCAGGCTTCGTACATGCGTATCGGCGCCGTGCTGAACGCGCCGCCGCCGCCTGCGCGGGGCGAAACGGCCCTGCCGCTGACCGGCGCCGTCGAGGTCAAGGACCTTGTCCTGGCCTATGGCGAGCGCAAGGTGCTGAAAGGGGTGTCGTTCGACATCGCGCCGCGTTCGCGCACGGCGATCGTGGGGCCGACGGCGGCGGGCAAGTCGCAACTGCTCTATGCGATGACGGGCCTGCTGGCGCCGACCTCGGGGCAGGTGCTCTACGACGGACGGCCGATCGACGACTATACGCGGGACAGCCTCTACGCCCAGATCGCCTTTGTTTTCCAGGACTCGCAACTGTTCAACCTGACTTTGCGCGAAAACATCGCCTTCAACGCCCGGGTCGACGAGGCGCAGTTGAACAAGGCGATCGAGACGGCCGAACTGCAGGGCTTCATCAGCAGCCTGCCGCAAGGGCTGGAGACGGTCGCCGCCGAACGCGGCCTGTCGCTGTCGGGCGGGCAGAAGCAAAGGATCATGCTTGCCCGCGCCCTGGCGCTGAACCCCAGGGTGCTGTTCCTCGACGATTTCACCGCCCGGGTCGACATGACGACCGAAGCCCGCATCCTGGCCAATGTGCGCAGAAACTATCCCGACCTGACGCTGATCTCGATCACCCAGAAGATCGCGCCGGTCGAGGACTTCGACCAGATCGTGCTGCTGATGGAGGGCGAGGTGCTGGCTGTCGGCACGCACGAGGAACTGGCCCATTCCAGCCCCGAATACGGCCAGATCCTGCGCTCGCAGCGCTCAACCGAAACCTACGAGGCGGTGTGATGGACTATACCCTCAAAGCCGCCGCGGCCGGCGAGAGCCGCGAATCCCTAGGCTCAGCCTGGCGGGCGCTGAAGCCCCTGCTGGGTGACGAACGCGCCCACATCGCCGTCGCCGTGGCCTGCGTGATCGTCAGCACCGCCGCGAACCTGCTGGGGCCGGTAATGACAGCGCGCATTATCGACACCGCGATCAAGCACGGCGACTACGGCCTCCTGCTGCGCGACGCCGGCATTCTCGCCGCCGTCTATCTCGTGGGGCTGGGGGCCATGTATCTGCAGACCCTGCGCATGGGCACGGTCGGGCGCAACGTTCTGTTCAAGCTGCGCGGCCGCCTGTTCGACAAGCTGTCAAGCCTGCCCATCGCCTTCTTCGCCCAGAACCGCGCCGGCGACCTGATTTCGCGGGTGAACAGCGACACCGACAAGATCAACCAGTTCTTTTCCCAGGCCCTGATGCAGATGTTCGGCAGCCTGTTCCGGGTGACGGGGGCGGGCATCCTGCTGCTGGTACTCAACTGGCGGATGGGGCTGATCGCGCTCCTGCCGGCCGTGGCCATGCTGATCCTGACCCGGATCCTGTCGCCCTGGGTGAAGCACGCCAACCGCAAGAGTCTTGAGAGCCTTGGCGCGCTGTCCGGCGACGTCTCGGAAAGCCTGGCCAACTTCCAGGTGATCGTGGCCTTCAACCGGGTCGACTACTTCCGTGAAAAGTTCGATGCGGCCAACCGGCGCAACTACCGCGCTTCGGTGACGTCCGGCGTGGCGTCGGGCCTGTTCGCGCCGCTGTACACCCTGGCCGGCAGCGCCGGATCGATCCTGGTGCTGGGGCTTGGGGTGTGGCTTATCCTGCACGGCCAGCTCAGCGTCGGCCTGCTGGTCGGGTACCTGCTCTACGTGTCGTCCTTCTACGACCCGCTGCGGCAGCTGGCGACGGTGTGGTCCAGCCTGCAGACCATGATGGCGGCCATGGACCGGGTGTCCGAGGTGCTGAAGCTGGAAACCAATCTCGTTGAGATTCCGCCGGCCGCCGGCAAGGCCGCCCGGCAGCCGGGCGTGCTTCTGGCGTTCGAGGATGTCGGCTTCGCCTATGGGGGCGGAAAGCCGGTGCTCGACAAGGTCGACCTGACGCTGGAACGCGGCCGGACCTATGCCCTGGTGGGGCCGACCGGTGGGGGCAAGACCACCACGGCCATGCTGATGGCGCGGCTTTACGATCCGACCGAGGGGACGGTCTATCTGGAAGGCCGGGACATCCGCACCTTCACCGCCGCCGAGCGGGCGGCCAGGATCGGCTTCATCCTGCAGGACCCGTTCCTGCTGGCCGGCACGATCCGCGACAATATCGTCTACGGCCACCCCGATCTCAGCGACATAAGCACGGACGCCCTGACGGAGCGCATGAACGCCCGGGGCCTGTCTGGCTTCCTGGCGCGCTTCGGTGAAAGCGGCCTCGATACGCCGGTCAAGGGCTCAGGCGACGGCCTGTCATTGGGCCAGAAGCAGTTGGTGGCCTTCTTGCGGGCTGTGATGCGCGAACCGGAGATTCTGATCCTGGACGAGGCCACCGCCAATATCGACACCGTCACCGAGCAGATGCTGGAAGGGGTGCTGGCCAGGCTGCCAGAGACCACCACCAAGGTGATCATCGCCCACCGGCTGAACACCATCCAGAATGCCGACGAGATATTCTTTGTCGGCGGCGGCGCCGTCACCGCCGCCGGGTCTATGGCGCGGGCCATGGACATGCTGCTGGGGCATGAGCGGACGTCTTAGGCGTCCGGCGCGTTTATCCCGCCTTGCCGTGACCGACCAGCCGGCGGGCAGGGACGGTCTGAGGTAATTTAGCACCACGGCGTTGTTGAGCTGATGGGAATAGGGCTCCTGTCCCTCTATTCCCGATCTCTCCTCTCCGGTCATGCCATTGATAACCTGTCCTGAAATTCCTCCGGACCTTCGCCACCTGAGCGGCGCCGATACGAATGGACTTGCCGCCCACCGCAAAAACGACGATAACGAACGCGGGCGAAGGCTGAACGACACAGGCTACCGGGGGAGCGACACCGGAGGTTGCCATGGCAATCGTGATGGAAAGACAGCGCAGTGCTCAGATACTGCTGGTCGAGGACAATCGCGGGGACGCCCTGCTGACCCGCAGAGCCTTTGGACGCGCGAAGGCGCCGAACGAGATCACGGTCGCCTCGACAGCGGAAATAGGGCTCAGCATTTTACGAAACGAAGACGAGCATGCGGAAACGCAGCGCCCGGACATCGTCCTGCTGGACCTCAATCTTCCGGCCATGAACGGCCACGACTTTCTGGCCGCGGTCAAGGACGATCCCAAGCTGCGGCAAATTCCTGTGATCATCCTGTCCAGCTCGAACGCCGGCAACGACGTGACGACCAGCTATCGCCGCCACGCCAACGGCTATATCACCAAGCCGCTGACGCCGGGCGGATACGATGAGATCGTCACCAAGATCGAAGACTACTGGTTCGGCCTGATGCAATTGCCGCCGGATGGACAAGACCAACCGGGCAAACGTCTGTCCTGAGGCCGGAATTCAGGATTACGGTGACAGGTCGCGCCATACGCCTCCCGCGCAATGTCTACTCCACCACCACGCGGTTATTCAGTTGCGTAATCTCCTTCGCACCCTGCGGCGTCACGATCCGCACCGCCGAGCCCGGCGCCAGGACGCCTTTGAATTTCAGCGTCACCGTCGCCGTATGCGGATTGAGGTCGGCGGCAGAGGGCAGGGCGGGGGCCATTGTCCGCGCCAGTTCACGGCCTGAGGCGTCTTCCAGCACCACCGCCGACGCGGGCGCGTCCCTGGTCCCCAGGCTGTGCACGGTGACGGAGAGACTGTTCCGGCCCATCGTCACGTCGTCGCGGCCGATGCCAAGGTCCGCGCGCTGGGCCGGATCGTCGCCCGGTGTTTCCAGCGTGAATTCCCAGGTCTGTTCCTTGCCCGGCGCAAAGGTCAGGTCGGTCGCGGTGGTGCGTTCCAGCGCGATATGGCGTTCGCCGTCGGGGCCGGTGACCTTCCATTGGCCGCCCGTGATCTCCCAGCCGGTCATGACGGCGTGTATGGCCGCGTTCGACAGGTTATAGGCCGTGACCTTGAAATGTTTGGCGCTGGGCTCCGATACCAGGATGCCGACGTCTTCGGCGGCGCGCGGCGCGTCAAACCGCCAGCTGACCAGGTGGCCCGGCACGGTCTGGTTCCGCGTCAGCGCCATGCCGCCCAGCCGCGTCCGCTGCAGCGTATTTTCCGGCATCTCGACGCGGTCGGACCACCAGTGGGCGTCGGTATAGAGCCACATGTGCTGGTCTTCGAAGGCGATCTCGCTGGCATAGAGCTTTTCGAGATATGCCCTGTCGCCGGTCGTGTCCCAGGCATAATAGAGCGCCCACGGATCGCCGGCTTCGGCGCGGGCCTTGACCTTCGGCGCGATCTGCTCGCGGAGGCCGAGCGCCGCCGAGGCGTCGCCATTGATGAAGCTGAGGCCCGTCAGCGAGCCGCGCACGACCTGGTTGCGGATCGGCGCCAGGTATTTGTCGTCGCCGGTCCAGCGCCACGACTCCCAGAAGATCTGGATCATGGCGTTGTTGGCGCGGGTATCGCCCTTCAGGTCGCCGCGCGCCTTGCCGGTGGTGGCCTGCAATTCCTCCGGATAGGTCATCGAGCCATCGGCATTCTTCGTCGCCTTGGCCAGGTAGGTGTCGGCCAGGGATGTCACGGTCTGGCGGAGCGTCGGGTTGGCGTTGAAGTCGCCCAGCAGCGTGCCGGGATGCAGGATCAGCGGCGAATAGGCGTGGCTCCAGTTCCACGGCGCGTCCAGCGACACGTCGGTGCCCGAGAAATAGCGGCTGATGACATAGGTGTGGCCGTCCACGCCCTTTTGCACGATGCGCGGATAGGCGCGCGCTGTCGCCATCAGGCGCTCGACCACCTTGGGGTCGCCATAGTCGCTGTACATGGACTCCGACATGGCGTTGATGCCCTCCTCATAGGAGTGCAGTTCGTCGGTCTTGATGGTGCCCAGCCCATTGGTGATCATGCCGTTCTTGAACACGGCGTCGGTCAGCGCGCCCAGCGAGGCCTTGAGCTTGTCCGGCTCGTCGCCCATCAGCGCCAGGGGCGGCCATTGCTGCGTCAGGTCGTCGTCGTCGGAAATGCCGCCGCCGAAGTCGCCATAGGGCACCTGGCGGTTGTCGATCCACCAGTCGACGAAGGTGCGCACGCGCTTCAGGTCCTGGGTTTGCAGGTACGCCCAGGCGGGGACGCCATCGGGGATCTTCGGCGCGGCCTCGGGCAGCGGCCCCTGGTCGGGGTGCATTTCGGCCCACATTTCGCGGCCGTGGACGTTTTCGGGGTCGACCTTGAGCAGGTCCTTCAGCTCGTCGTTGAGGCGCACGAAGCGCGACAGGCGCTTGGACTGGGTGTGCTCCTCGACCAGGAAGGCCAGGTTGTCGCGCGCCTCTGCAAACCGGTCGGCGATGTGTTCGGGCAGGGCGTCCTTGTACGGCTTGAACTTCAGCCGGATGGCCATGCCGTCGACCTGCCGGGCGTCGAAGTCGGCGGTGGCGCCGGCGATGGTCAGGTAGAGGCTCCTGCCGTCCGGCAGGATGCGGTCGCGCGTGTCGAGGAAGACGGTGCGCGCCTCATTGGGTTTCACCGAAACCGTGACGTTCAGCAGGTCGCGCCCCGGCCACAGCGGGTCCTTCACCGCGATATTGAGCGGATAAAGCCCGTCCGGCCCGGCCTTGACCTTCAAGGGCGGGATATCGAGGGCGATGCCGTCGAGCCCGGCATTTATGCTTTCCCAGCCGTATTCGTACATGTTGACCGGCCGGGCGTCGCGCCACTGGCGCAGGTCTTCCGGGATCAGGATATGGACGATGGGCAGACCGGCGGCAGGCGCCGCAGCCGGCTTCGACGGCGCGGTCAGCGGCAGGGCGACCACGGTCGCGCGCTCGTCGGATGGGTAGCGGCCGGCGACGAAGGCTTTCAGTTCGTCGATCGACGGGTATTCGTTGATGTCGGCCGTGGCCCTGACCTTATAGGTCAGGGTCTGTTCGTCGGGTTCGGCCCCGGCGGTGACGTTATAGGCCGCCAGTTCCTGGATCGGCGTTTCCTGCACGACGTTTTCGAAGCGAAGGGCGCCGCCGTTGAGCGTGTTGAAGTCATAGGTGTTGCGCTCGACGCCCTGCGGCCGCGTGGCCAGCAACAGGTCCTTCGCGCCGGCTTTCTGGTAGCTGAGCGTGCCGTAGGCCGCGCCCTGGAATTCGACGTGGTTGAACGGCTCGTCCGGCAGGGTGAAGGTGATGGCCTTGCCGCCTTCGACATAGACGTTCCAGTCGGGCAGCTCGAAATAGTCGTGGCGGCCGGGCAGGCGGGAGCGGTTATAGACGCCCGGCCACGTCGTTTCGGCCATGCCGTCCGAGCCGAGCGACATGCGTTCCTTGAGATCGAACTGGTCGGTGAACTCCACTTTCCGGATTCGGGTGGCGGGCGCGGTGAGCGCGACGGGGGCGGTCTTGTTGTCGAAGCCGAAGCGATGCGCCCATGCGGTATCCGTCGTGGTGCGGGCGGGCGAGGGCGCGGCGGGGGCGGCGCCGGCGGCCAGTTGCGCGACCTCGGCGTCGCTCAGCGCATGGTCATAGATACGGATATCGTCGATGTCGCCGCCCCGGATGAACGGGTACATCGAATGGACCTGATGCGGCGAGATGATACGGCTATGCGGCCCGAACTGGTCGAGGCCGGCATCGAGCACGGCGGGCCCGGCCTTTGTGGCGACGCGTTTGCCGTTAAGATAGAGGACGACACCGCCGGCCTCGTCCCAACTGAAGGTGATCAGCGTCCAGTCGCTGGCGGCGGGCAGGCTGGCCAGCCTGGTCGAGACGCGCAGGCGCGACAGGTTGTTGTCGGTGACGAAGGCGTCATAGCCATGGCCGTTCCAGTCGATGCGCAGCCACACCATGTCCCAACTGGTATGATCGGCATAGGCGACGCGGAAGATGGGGAACTGCGTCGGGCCCAGCGGGTCGCGCGCCCGCCAGTAGAAGCTCAAGGTTCCGCGCTCGGCGTAGATGTTGCCGGGCGCCATCCAGGTCAGTTGCTGCGTGCCCTGGGCCTGGATATAGGCGCCGCGTGCGCTGTCATGCTGGATCGACACATTGGAGGCGAAGTTGGGCGCGGCCTGGCCACGGGCGACGTCGGCAGTCAGCCCCTTGTCGCCTGAGACATGGAACAGCAGGCCGCCGTCCTCCGCATGGGCGGCGCCTGCCAGCGACAGGCCCAGGGACAAACCGAGCGCGGTAAAGACACACAGGCGGGCGCGGGACGAGAAGGACATGACGGCAACTCCCTGCGCGCGTTTATGATCAGCCTTGCGCGATTTTGCGCGCAGCTAAGCCCTATCGAGCCGGTGTGTCAATTGCGACATGTGGGGGAGGGATAGGAGAGCTGGCCTTTATGCCTTTCGAAACGACGCCGTTTCCGGTTCGTAAATGTAGTCGGTGATCGACCCATCTCGTATCTTTGCCACCGCATCGTCAATGACGTGCAACGGCACCAGGAACCATTCCCGCGGCTGGACCGGATTGCCGAAGCGATCGGGAATCGTCAGGTCCAGGGCGGCAAGACGAAAGACCTTGTGGATCAGGGCCTCCAGCCGCTTGCGGTTGATGTTCGCAAGCGCGTAGGTGGCGACGACCTCGACCCCGGCCAGCAGATAGGTCGAGTCCTTTTCGGCATTGGCGATACGCGCCTCGACGCTGCCGCCGGTCACGCCGATCTTGTGGATCAGACTGCGGTGTTCGGAAATGAATGGATGGTTCGACTGGCTGCGCAGCACGTAGATAGTGCCACTCCTGATATCGCCCTCGTCATCTTCGAATCCAAACAGCGGACCTGCGGACGGCTCTGTGATGCGGCGGCCTGCCTCGTCCTTGTAAAGCGCGCGTTGCAGCGACCTGCGCAACAGATTGCTTTCGGTCCCGTTCGAATAAATCACCCTCAGCCGCGCATCGGTTTCGCCATTCGGCGCGCGTATGGGCTCGCCCTCATCGGCGATCAGGGCGATTTGTCCGCCCAGTATGAAGAACTGGCCCTTCACCATGTCCGACTTCACCATGCCCAGATCGCGGACAAATGGACGGGTTTCGCGCGCGCCGGCCCGCAACTCGTCCTCGACCTGGTCGAACAGAGGTTTGAAATCGGCAAAATCGATGCAGCGCTCCCGCGTTGCGATCTCCTCGGCGGCGCGCTTGTCCTCGCGCGACGGAACGTGCCGCAAGATGGTTATGTCGTCATCGCCGTCACCCTCGGCCGTCACCCCAAGGTCTGCCAGCAAGTCATCGTCGTCCATATCGGCCGGTGTCGTGTTGAGCGCATCGGCCGACCCATCCAGCAGGCCGTAACGGTCCAGCGGGGCCAGCAAGTCATGAAACTGCGAAAGCTGGCGCAGGCGGTCGAGCCGAACCGCATACAGCCGCTCGAAAATATCGCGCTCTTCGCCGTGCTGCGGGGCGCGGCCATGGTCCTCACGAAACCTCAGAATGTCTTCGAAGCCGGCAATAACCCGTTCTTCTTCCGGGGTGTGCGACCGTGCAGGTCTATGCTCGACCTCGACCCCCAGTTCGGCCAGCAATTCGTCATCTGTCAGTTCAGCCATTGGACGCCTGTGCGCGGAAACGGGCAAGGGCGGCAACGCCTTCCGCAAGACGTTTTTCCCACGGGTCCTGGGCGTTGATGTCGGGAAGCCGGCCGCGCTGGATCTTAAAGTCTCGCGCCTTCAATGCCAATGCCCTGGCCTCGTCATACGGTATATTGACCTTCTTTTTCGCGATGGCGGAAGCCACCTGCTTCAGCGTCGATTCGTTCATTGCCTTGGCCAGGATGGAATAGGCCGCTTCGAACGGATTGATGCTGTCGATCATGTCGATATCGAGGTCGCGGACGTCCATGGCAATCTTGCGCACGCCTTCAAGCAGGGCCAGGTTGGCCTTGATCTCGCCGCCGCTGCCGGCGTCACCGCCGCCGGCCAGCTGCTTGGCGCGCTGGGTGAGGTTGAGCGCCGCGATGGCGTGTTGCCGGACCGCCTCCTGATCCTCGTCGGTCAGCTCGGGATAGCGGTCGCGCACGATCTTGCCCATGCGGACCAGGGTCAGGTCCTGGGCGATGGTGTCCCCGTCGACCTGTTTGCCGTCGAACAGGCCTTTTTCCAGCGCCGGCTTGTCCTGAATGAAGGCGGTGATGACCTCGTTCAGGTCTTCCTTGCAGATACGGCTGGCCTCTGGGCTTTTGGGCGTCACCAGTCCCTTGATTTCAAAGTGGAACTGCCCGGTCTCTTCACTAAAGCCGACATTGGTGCGACCGGGCTGATAGCCGCCTTCGTATTCATAACCCTCCATCGGCCCGTTGTTCTTCGGCGTGAAGTTGAACTTGGGCGCCAGCACCTGTTCCATGAGCAGGCTGGCGGCAATGGCTTTCAGGGTGTCGTTGATCGCGTCGGCCACCATGCCCTCGGACGCATGGGGTTCGGCGATCAGATTGGTGAAGGATGAGGTTTCCTTGCCCGGCGCATCGCGGGTGGCGCGGCCGATGATCTGGATGATTTCCGTCAGGCTTGAGCGATAGCCGACCGTCAGGGCGTGTTCGCACCAGATCCAGTCGAAGCCTTCCTTGGCCATGCCCAGCGCAATGATGATATCGACATGATCGCGGTTATTGCGTTGCGACGGGTCTTTCAGTGACGCCAGTACCTTGCCGCGTCTCAGGGCGTCCGTGTCGTCCACCAAATCGGCAATCTTCAAAATCCGTCCGTCCGGCAAGGCGACAAGGTGAAAACCGGTTTCGGGATCGACGCCCTTCCATTCCCCCAGATAGTCGATGATCTCTTCGACCTCCTTGACCTTGTCCTTCGTGCTTTCGCGCGAATTGACCGAAGGAATATGGACGATGGTCTTTTTCGCCGGATCGAGCACCGCCTCGATCGCTTCAAGATAGCGGCCGGAATAGAAGAAATAGCCGATGTTCAGCGATTTCAGATATTCATAGCCGTTGAGCTGCTCGAAATAGGTATAGGTCACGGTCTCGAACCGCGCCTCGTCTTCGGGCGTCAGCACCGGGGCGGCATCGCCGCGGAAATAGCTGCCGGTCATGGCAACGATATGCGTCTTGTCGCGCTGGATGAAGGCCCGCAGCTGGTTGCCCAGTATGCTGTCTTCGCTGGCCGAGACATGGTGGAATTCGTCGACGGCGATCAGGCGGCCGTCGAACGCTTCGATGCCCAGTTGTTCGACCGCAAAGCGGAAGGTGGCGTGGGTGCACACCAGGACCTTGTCGTCGCCGTCAAGGAAGTGGCCGACGGCGCGCACCTTGGACGGGTCGGCGCGTTCCTCGTCCGGTCCTGGGGCGTTGCACAGGTTCCATTGCGGCTTGACGGTCCAGTCGGCCCAGAAACCGTATTTCGACAGGGGTTCGTCGGCGAAGCTGCCGCCGATCGACTTTTCCGGCACGACGATCAGCGCCTGTTTGATCCCCTGCTTGTGCAGCTTGTCCAATGCGATGAACATCAAGGCTCGCGACTTGCCCGACGCCGGCGGCGACTTGATCAGCAGATATTGCTCACCGCGCTTGGCATAGGCGCGCGCCTGCATGACCCGCATGCCCAGTTCGTTCGCCTTGGCAGAGGCGCCGGTGCGGGCGGTGGTAAAGGATACCGCCGGGATCGGTTTCTTGGGCTCCGTCATCGTTTTCCCCTCTGTTTGTACCCCAGCGCGGCGCTGCGGCCCTTGGCCCAGGCCTTAGCGATTTCGTCAGGCGTCGCCGCATAAAATTCGCCGCCCAAATGATGACCGGTTTTCGCCAGATGGTCTTTCATGGCGCTTTCACCACATTCCGCCGCTTCAAAGGTGGGATAGGGCTCATGTCCGTCCTCCCGCGTGGTCCGTGCGGCCGTCCAGGTAAAGGCGCCTCGTGGCATGGCCTTGCGAAACGCCTCAAGACGGGTTTGCGGACTGAGTGACAGGCCGATCTTGTAGATGCGCTGACCATTGGCGGGCCGGCCCAGATAGGCGGACACATCGCCGCAAAGCTCAAGGACATAGAGTTCCTTTGGCGTGTCGACGGGTTCACCCGGGACGACATATCCCATGCGTCGGGCGGGACCGGCTCTGACCTTGTTGCGGCCGTTGTCGTCGCTGCCCTTGCCTGGATAAGTGATTTCCGGATCGCGCACGGGCTCGCCGCCGAACACCGGGACCTCAACGTAGGGAATGTGACGCAGCTTTTCGATAAGGGCGGGCTGGATCACCTCTCCACTGGCGGCAACCGACCGGGCGCGCGGGGCAAGGGTAGGGTCGAACTCGTCGATCTCAGGTCGGAATTCGGGGAGGAACTCGTACGCCTTTATCGCTTTCAGCGAATACACCCACTTTTCGGGATTGAGGCCGTGGTGGCCTTCGGTGGTGAATTCGTCGCGATGTCCGGCAATGTGTGAAACCAGATAGAAGCCCGTCACTCTTCCCCTGGTCAGTTCAGGGGCATCGACGGCGTTCTTTGTGACATAGACCACCATGATGAACGGGTCGGTTGTTTCTCGCACAACGGAGTCGCGCCGGCCTGGCAGGGTGAAGCCGACCGTGCCCCAGGTTTCCGGCTTCCAGCCCCAGAATGAGGTGAGCATGACCGTATAGTCGCCGGACCAGGGATCGAAACCGTTTTGAGAGTGGTTGGGTATGCCGTTTTCATGCGCGTCTACGAAGGCGGCGACGCTGCCGTACGTCTGGACGACCTTGCTTGATGCGATTTGGCTGATGACATAACCATCCGTCGACCAGCCATAATGGTCAAACATCTCTTGCAGGCCCCCGTAATGCTTTGCCGCAATGTCATTGACTGCGGCCTTGTCCCAGCCCGGACCTCTCGTTGGAGCTTTCATCATATTTCCCTTTTTGCGCCCTTAGGGTTGCGTGAAAGCTTTACTGTTTGCTCTATCTGGTTGAGTTCGGCAAGGTCTTCGGCGTCGGCCCGGACGGCGTCTTCCTTTTTGCGCCGAGCGTCGAAGTCGGCGTAGATTTCGTTGACCCTGGCTTCCATCTGGGCGTGGCTGATGCGTCCCTTGGTTTGCAGGATCGGCTTGTCATTGAATTCCAGCAGCCGGTCGACATTGGATTGCCAGTAGGCGAGGGTCAGGTCCTTGCGGTCCTTGACGCGCAGTTCGGCGGTTTCGAGGAAGATGACGGTCAGCCGGTTCAGGCTGTCGACTTCATCCGCCGTCAGGTAGTTCTTGGCGGTGACGATGTCGCCCTTGCGGACGACCGTGCCCTTCCAAGATGTCAGGTTCATATTGGGGGCGCCGGCATCGGCGCGCGACAGAATGATTTCCGCCGCCGTCATGCCCGTAATGGCGAACAGCAGCTTGTTCTGCGTCTCGGCAAAGAACATCTGCGTCGCCTTGTCGGTCGGATCGTAATCGGACGACAGGGCCAGGAGGTCGCGCACCTTTTGATAAAAGCGCAGTTCCGAGGCTCGGATATCGCGGATGCGTTCCAGCAGTTCGTCGAAATAGTCCGCCCGGCCGCCGCCGTTCTTCAGGCGGTCGTCATCGATGACGAAGCCCTTGATCAGGTATTGCTTAAGATGCGTATTCGCCCATTTCCGGAACTCGGTGCCGCGCGCGCTGCGGACGCGGAAGCCGATGGCCAGGATCATGTCCAGGGCATAGAAGGCGACCGGATAATTTTTGCCGTCGGCGGCAGTTGTCAAGTAATCCTTGACAACTGAATCTGCCGATAATTCCTTTTCCTTCAATATGTTGGATATGTGAAGACTGATGTTCTGCTTGGAGGTGGCAAAAAGCTCCGCTAACTGGCTCTGGTTCATCCACACATTGCCGTCGCGCGCGAACAGGGCGACCGAGGCCTTGCCGTCGCGCGTGTTGTAGATGATCAGGTTCTGTTCCCCGTCGCTCATGCGCTGGCCTTGCCGGGCTTGGACTTGGCGGCGGTCATGCGCGTATAGAGCTCGAACAGGTGTTCCAGCCGCTCGGTATCGTTGCGGAAGCGTCGTCCGATATAGATGCGCTCCAGCGTCTCATCGTTGCGTTCGTGGGCCTCGCGCAGGTTCTGCGGCATGGTTTCCGGATCGTAGAGATCGGCAATCGTGGCCGGATAGTGTGCCTCACGCGCCAGCAGGATATCCTCGGCCCGGCGGGTCAGTTCGGCCTTGTCGTCCTCTGTCAGTTTGGGGACGGGGAAGGTGTTCCAGCAAAGTGTGTTAGTAAATCTGTAGTCAGTCCTCATTCGGGCGCAAACGGCTGCTACCCACGAAATCATCAATTTTGAAACAACTATACTAAAAACCCAGGTATCTTTACATGGCATTCCAAAGGCAAGGTTGGAAATGGCTACCTCCGGCGGTAGTATTCCAGAAGGTAAATATTCTCGGTTCTCAGAACTCGTAACTGGAACGCAAATTATTGGGGTCTTCGGTAGCGGCTTTCGCTCATCGAATCGATACGACCAATCAGCCGCGCGCCTAGTGGCCGCTTTCGTACTCGTTAGTCTAAATGAGCGTACTTTTTCTATGCGGTCTCTCAGAAAAGGTATCGATAGCACTTGGTGGCTGTCATTATCTTCTATCCATATGCAGTATCGAATTTCACCTCTTATCAATTCTAGCGAACCGGCAAATCTACGCACAAATTTTTTTATTTGCACTGCTGTTAATTTTCCTCTTTTTATATCTATCCTTTCTAAAAGAAGATGTCCCCCGTCTGTGGGGGAGTTACCGCGGTCGAATTCAGGCAATCCTGAAATTTGGAACCTCGATGGTTCGACGATAGTATTTTTTCCGGAGATTAAGTACGCGTTGATATAAGGAGTATGCCGCACGATCGAATTGTCGTGCTCGTTCAACTCGAAGAGGCGACGGTATCCGCTGCTCGCAATAGCAATGCCAACAATCACCACAGTGACGCCGGCGTTGTAACTAGCGAGATTTTTCCATGTGAAAGAAGTGTGGGCAAAAGCGATTTCATGCCCGGTTTCGAAAATTAACGGCCAGAGGATCGGTACTTGCTGTCCTTGACAAATAGAGTTGGTGGACACGAAGGCGGCCGAGGCATTGTTTTGAGTGCCATAGTCGGCTGCTTTCATGAACCATCCAGCTACGTAGTCGAGCGATTTCCAGTTTGGTGTTCGGTGTTCAAAAATGCTTTGAAGATCGGCCTTTTGTTCCGCTGCCTGCCACTTTGAGCCAAGGTACGGCGGATTGCCACAGATATAGGTTTCGCCACCTTCATTCTCGAATTCGATCCTAGCTTGGTCAAGCGGTGCGCCAAACAGGTCGTCACCCCATATCTTCGCATCCGATTTGTTACCCTGTGGCGGGCAGATGCTTAGCCAATCGAGCCGCAGCGCATTGCCGCAAACGATCCAGTTTTCCGCATTGAGCGGCAGGAACTCCGCCAAGGCTTCCTTCTGACCGCGATAGAGGACATCGCATTGATATTCGGCGATGATCAGGGCCAGGCGAGCGATTTCCGCCGGAAAGTCGCGCAGTTCGATACCGCGAAAATTGGTCAGCGGGATATCCGAGCGCCGGTCGGCTTCGCCGCGCCGTAGATTGATCTCGGCCTCGATCTCGCGCATCTGCTTATAGGCGATGACCAGGAAGTTGCCCGATCCGCAGGCCGGATCGAAGACGCGGATACGCGCCATGCGGTTGCGCAGGTTCAAAAGCTTGCGGCCATTGGTGCCGGCCTCTTCCAGCTTTTCCCGCAGGTCGTCGAGAAACAGCGGGTTCAGCACCTTCAGGATATTGGGTACGCTGGTATAGTGCATGCCCAGCGCGCCGCGTTCGTCGTCGTCGGCGACGGCCTGGATCATGCTGCCGAAAATATCGGGATTGATACGCCGCCAGTTCAGATTGCCGATGCTGATCAGATAGGACCGCGCCAGCCGGCTGAAGACGGGAACATCTAGGCTGCCGGAAAACAGCCCGCCATTGACATAGGGAAAGGCGTCCGCCCACGGGCGAATATCGGCGGCCCTGCGGTAACGGCCGTCCGGCGCGCCATTGTGCCGGGTCGGCGTGTTCATCGCCAGGAAGATGTGCGCGATTACCTCATGCGTATTCGAGGAGTCGTCGGCGCTCATCTGCTGCACCGTATGGGTGAACAGGCCTTCGCCGTGGAAAATGTCGGTGTCTTCGGCGAAGAAGCAGAAGATCAGCCGCGCCATGAAATGGTTCATGTCCGGCCGGCGCTCGGCCTTGGCCCAGTCCGGGTTGCTGTTCAGCAACTCGACATAGAGACGGTTGAGGCGGCCCGTCGCCTTGATATCGAAACTGCTTTCCTTGATTTCCTTGACCGTGCTGATCCCGGCCAGCGGCAGGAAAACGCCGAAGCGATCCGGAAAACTCGCATAGTCGGTATCGACAATGACGCCTTCGGCGAGGTCCTCCGCCTGGAAACGCTTGCCGTCGGTCGCCAGGATGAAGCGCGCCTTGGCCGTGGCCGTTTTCGGGCTGTCGCGCAGGGCGCCGAGCGTAGCGTCGACCTCGCCCTCGGCGCAGACCTTGATGTGGATATGGTTGCGTTGCAGCACCGCGCCTGGCACGTCGGAGGCCGCGCCCGCGCCGGCCCTCAGCTTCTTGAGCGTCGTTTCCTTGTTGCCGTAGGCGCGCAGGAAGGCGAAGGGAAACTCTTGCGGATCAAAGGGCTGGGCCGCCAGTTCGGATACCGCCTGTTCGATTTCAACCGCGTTCATGCCGCCTTTACCCCGATGGTCTTTCTTCCGACATCGGTAGAACACGCAACCTGATTTGTCACGTTCGGCTCGCGTCGCGCGGGCATATTTTCAGGTGATTTTCGGGGCCGTCACTCCGCCTTCAACGTCTTCAGATACGCAATAATCGCCTTGCGGTCGCCGACCTTGCTGAAGTTCATCGGCATGGTGGTGCCGCCGTAGACGCCGGTCGGCTTGCGCAGCAGGTCGTCGAGGCGCTTTTCCGTCCAGCGGTCGCCGTGCGCGCCCGCGTCGCGCAGCGCCGCCGTATACTGATAACCCTGGACAGAGCCGACCGTGCGGCCGACCACGCCGAACAGGGCCGGGCCGTTGTCGTTCAGCATGTGCTCGCTGTCGTCGTGGCACAGGGCGCAGTGGGTCTGAAAGATCAGCTTGCCCTTCTGGGCCTGGTCCAGGCTGCCGGCCCCGGCCGGTGCGGCCGCCATGGCTGCCGCCGCGAACAGGGCGATGACTGAAATCCGCATGCGTGTCTCCTCGGTTTTTTTCAGCGCAAACGCCGCATGGCTCGCCGTATGGGCATCATGAACGATCGCCGGCCGCGGGCAATTGACCGCGATCAAAAGTCGCATGCCGTCGCGCGGGCGGGCCGGCAATTGACCAGAGTCAAGGCGGCCGAGTCGGAAGCGGGTAGGGTCGATCGGTGTCAACCTCCCGTGGAGACTGCCATGTCCATCAAATCCATCCTGACCGTCTTCGGCGGAAACGACCACGAACTGAACGCCCTGGACTCGGCGCTGGCGCTGGGCCACATCTGCCGGGGCCTGGTGCGCATCCTGCACGTCGCGGCGCCGCCGGTGCTGTCGGACTTTTCCGGCCTCGGGATCTACGGCGCCCTGGCCTATCCGGACGCGGCGACGATCGAGGCGCTCGACGAAGCCGAAGCCGCCCTTGCCGCCCGCGCCGGCGGGCTGGCCCGGACCGCCTGCACGCGCATGGGCGCCGTGCTGCACCCGGACGGCAGCGAGATGGTCATGGGGCAGTTCCAGGCCACGTTCCGCCTGGTGACCGGCGATCTCAGGACCCATGTGGCCGAACAGGCCGCCTTTGCCGACCTGGTCGTGACCGGGTACGACAACCGGCCCGACGGGGACCTGGACGTCATCCTGGCGGGCCTGTTCGAAGGCGGCCGCCCCGTCCTGGCCCTGCCGAGGGAGCCCGCGGCGGCCCTGCCGGCAACCGGATTCGCGCGGACGGTCGCTTTCGCCTGGGACGGCAGCCTGGCCAGTTCGCGCGCCTTGCGTGAGGCGGTGCCGCACATGCTGCACGCCCAGACCGTATACGTAATCCACGCCGGCGGCGGGGACGCGGCCAGCGACGACGCCCGGCGCGACCTGATGACCTATCTGCGCTGCCATTGCATCGCGGCCACCTATGTGGGCGTCGACCCCGGCCGCGCCGGCGTTGCCGAGACCCTGCTGGCCGAGGCCCGACGCGTGAAGGCCGACGTGCTGGCCATGGGCGCCTACGGCCACGGGCATATCAGCGAAATGCTGCTGGGCGGCGTTACCGACCATGTGCTCAAGCACGCGGACCTGCCGCTGCTGCTGGTGCACTGACCCCGTGGAGCGCGGCCGTGAAAAAGATCCTGATCATCAACGGCAATCCGGCCCTGCAGCGCGAGAGCTTTTCCGAAGCGCTGTGCAACGCCTATGGCGAGGCCGCGCGCCAGGCCGGGCACGAGGTGCGGACGCTCAAGATCGCGACGCTCGACTTCGATCCGATCCTGCACGAAGGCTATCACGGCGGCCAGGCGGCCGAGGCGCACATCGTGGCGGCGCGGGACTTCGTGCGCTGGGCGGAGCACGCGGTGATCGTCTATCCCCTGTGGCAGTTCGGCGTTCCGGCGCTGCTCAAGGGATTTTGCGAGCGCGTCTTCGTGCCGGACTTCGCCTATTCGGTGACAGCCGGAAATCCGCTGCAGGCCGCGCTTCTGAAAGGGCGGTCGGTGCGCCTGGTCCAGACCATGGGCATGCCGGCCTTCCTCTACGCCACGGTCTTCGGCGGCCATGGCTGCAAGGCGTTCCGGAGCCTGTTCAGGTTTTGCGGTTTCAGGCCCGTCCGCGCCACCCTGCTGGGCATGGTCGAGGGGCCGGATCGGGTGCGCCGGGGGCATCTGGCGCGGATTCGGGCGCTCGGCGCGGCCGGGCTTTGATTTTACAGGAGATATCGTATGGTGAAACGTCCCGGTCCTGCTGAAAAACAGCCGACGCATGATTATGAACGCGTTGCCGGCGGCGACGGCTGCGAACTGGGGGTCTGCCTGCCGCCGGAAACGGCGCCGGCGGCAGGCGAGCGGCCGCCGGCCTATGGGTCGAACGACGATCTGCCTGCCGATGTGCGCGAAGCCCTGCCTTTTCCCGTGCAGACCCTGTACCGCGAAGCCTATAACCAGGCCTGGAGCCGCGCCATGAGCCCGGTTCGCCGGGGATTCACCCCGCGCCATGACGAGGCGGCGGCGCGCGCCGCCTGGAGGGCCGTGCGGCGGCAATATGTCCAGCACGGCACGACCTGGGTGCGGCGCAAGCCCGGCTGAAGACGTTTATGCGTCGTTTGGGCAAAAGAGGCGGCCAGTGCGGCGTGGAGGCGTGCCGCACTGGCCAAAGCTGGCGAACCTGGGGAAGCCCGCCGTCGAAGACGGCCGGAGACAGGGGGATTGTATCCGGCGCCCGATAAGGTAACGGTAGCCCGGAAACCGGGGAAGAGTTTGATTAAAATCAAACTTTGACTCCATATCGGCGGCGATGGAGTTTGACCGGGTCGCCGCTGGTAAAGGCGCCAGTCTTTTCGTACCTGCCCGCCGCCGTCTTGTCGCCAAAGCGCGAAGCGTCAGGACAACGCTTCGCGGGCGGCGAGCGATGAGGCGTTCGAGATGGAAAAAGATCGATGCCAACGGTCACTCTTTATGGCCGCCGGTGTCAGTCGGCCATCGCCCGGAACAGGCGTTCAGGGGCGTCGGCCGCGCGCGCCACGACCGGCTCGAAGGTCTTGGACCAGGCGCCGTAAAGGTTCGACCACATGGCGATATTGGCCTCGAGCAGTTTGTTCGCCGCTTCGGAGCTTTTCTTCTGGAGCGCGGCCATGTCGGCCGGCGTCCGGCAGGCCATGCTGTCGCCGGCCAGTTCGGCGAAGGTCGCAGCGGCGCCGGTGCAGGCGTCCATGTAGGAGCGGCCGAGATCGGCGACAAGATGCGAAGCGCGCGTGCCGGATTGCATCGCCGCCGTCAGCGTGTCGCTGCAGCAGGATACGGTTTCGCGGGCGATCTGATCGAAGCTTTCGCCCGACCACTCGATCGCCTGGGTGATTTCATCGCGGGCGGTATCGGTTTTGGCGGCTTTGACGCGGGTGGCTGAGGAATCGGGCATGGGAAGTCTCCTTGTTGCGGTTGTAATGGCCATTATGTCGCCTGGCGGCGGGCGCAAGTTTGATCCCGGTCAAGCCGGCGCCGCCAAAACGGCCGCGACCTCGGCGGCCATGGCGCGCTCCTCGTTGGCGGGCAGGACCAGCACTTCGAATGGCGGCAGGAAGGCCAGGCGATCGAGAATCATCCGGCGCACCGGTTCGGCGTTTTCCCCGATGCCCCCCGTGAAGACCACGCCGTCCAGCCCGCCCAGCGACACGGCCATGCCGGCGATCGCCTGGGCCGTCTTGTGGGCGAAATATTCAAGCGCGAAGCGGGCGCGGGGATCGGGACTGGCCAGAAGCGTGCGGACGTCGTTGCTGATTCCCGACAGCCCCTTCAGGCCCGAGTCCTCGTAGAGCAGGCGTTCGACGGCATCGGCCGTCAGGCCCAGGGTTTTCTGCATGTGCAGGATGGCGCCGGGGTCGATGGCGCCGCTGCGGGTGCCCATGGGCAGGCCGTCGAGCGCCGTCAGGCTCATGGTGGTGTCGACGCTCTGGCCGTTGCGCATGGCGCAAAGGCTGGCGCCGTTGCCGAGATGGGCGGCGGCGACACGGCCGGCAAAAAGCCCGGGATGGTCGCGCCGGAGACAGTCGGCGATCCAGGCATAGGACAGCCCGTGATAGCCGTAGCGCCGCACGCCCTTGTCCGTCACACTGTCCGGCAGGGCCATGCGCGCGGCCAGCGGCCCCAGGTGGGCATGGAATGCGGTGTCGAAGCAGCCGAACTGGCGCAGCCGGGGGTGGGCCCGCCAAAGGGCCCTGACTGCAGCCAGGTTGTGCGGCTGGTGCTGGGGCGCCAGGGGGATATAGGCGGCCAGGTCGTCGACCGTTTCCGGCAAAAGCTCGGCGGCGCGGTCGCGGCCGCCGCCATGGACGATGCGATGCGCCGCCGCGCCGATTCGCCGGCCCTGGGCCGCGCGGTCCAGCCAGCCGAGGACGAAGGCCAGCGCCTCGTCGATTCCGGTGTTCGCCGGCAGGGCCTGGCTTTCGTCGCGGCTCGTTTCCTGCCAGTGGACCTGGAATTCCGGTTGTCCGCCCAGCCCGGTCACCTTGCCGCCCAGAATATAGGGCAGGTCGGGCGACAGGCCGAACAGGCGGAATTTGAGGCTGGACGATCCTGCGTTCAGGGTCAGCAGGGCCGGGTTCATTTGATATCCCCGCGATTGCGCGCCTGGACGAGATAGAGGGCGGCGACGCAGGACAGCAGGCGCGTATGCAGCGAATCGGCGCGGCTGGTCAGGATGATCGGCACGCGCGCCCCCAGGACGATGCCGGCGGCGTTGGCGTGGCCAAGATAGATCAACTGCTTGGCCAGGGCATTGCCGGTTTCGATATTGGGCACGACGACGATATCCACGTCGCCGGAGACCTCTGAGACGATGCCCTTGTCGAGCGCCGCCTGGCGGCTGACGATGTTGTCGTAGGCCAGGGGGCCGTCGAGGATCGCCCCGGTGATCTGGCCGCGATCGGCCATCTTGCACAGGGCCGCCGCGTCGATGGTCGACGGCATCGACTGCATCACGGTTTCGACGGCGGACAGGATCGCCACCTTCGGCGTGCGGTCGCGGCCGAACAGGCTGCGCCACAGGCCGATGGCGTTGCGGCAGATGTCGGCCTTGGCCGAAAGGTCAGGGGCGATGTTGATCGCCGCGTCGGTGATGATCAGCGGCTTGTGGTAGGTGGGAACGTCCAGCACATAGGCGTGGCTGATGCGGCTTTCGGTGCGCAGTCCGGACTGGGCGTCGACCACGGGGTGCAGCAGTTCGTCCGAGTGGAGCGCGCCCTTCATCAGCGCCCCGACCTTGCCGGCCGCCGCCAGGGCGACCGCCGTGGCGGCGGCGGCATGGCTGTGTTCGGCGTCCACGATGTCCCAGTCGCCGGTACTGGCGCCTTCGGTCGCCGTGAATTCGGCGATGGCGCGCAGGATGCGCTGCTTCGGCCCGACCAGGATCGGACGGATCAGGCCTTCGTCGGCGGCCTCGACCGCGGCCCGGATCGAGTTGGCGTCGACCGGGTGGACGACCGCGACATCCAGCCGGGGCAGGGCTTTGGCGCCCTGCATGATGGCCTGGTAATGATCTGTGGCTGAATCGTTCATGCCGCGGCCTGTCAGGCCGTCATGTCTTCGAGCTGGTCCCAATGCAGCACGTCGACATGGCGCGTCGAGGCCAGCCGGATGACGCCCTGTTCCCGAAGCCTTGTGAAGACGCGCGACACGGTTTCGATGGTCAGGCCCAGATAGTCGGCGATGTCGAGCCGCGACATGGGCAGGTCGATCGAATCGACGTCGCGCGTGCCCTGGCGCTCGGCGATCTCGAGCAGGAAGGCGGCGACCCGGCCCGACGCGTCGTTGCGCCCGACGGTCAGCAGGTGATCGTGCGCCCGCGTCAGCGAAGTCAGGGCCAGCTTCAGCAGTTCCTGGGACAGCTCGGCTTCGCTGCCCGGCCGCAACAGCTTGAGGGCGACCGTGTTGACGGCGTCGGCGAAGAAGTGGCGCTCCGTGCCGGCCTCGAAACCGAAGATTTCGCCCGGCATGTGGAAGGCGCAGATCTGCCGACGGCCGTCGGCCAGCAGCCGGTAGACGCGGACGACGCCGACCGCCACCTGGTAAAGGGTACCGGCCCGGTCGCCTTCGGCATAGATTTCGTCGCCCGCGGAAAAGGTCAGGGCGGGACCGCTGAGCAGGGTGTCCATGCGGCTGGCGGCGTGGGGGGCGGCGTCGAACATGACTCTCTCCGGAACTGATGGGAAAGTCATGCTCTGAAAGGCCGGGACGCGGAATCCGGTCTTGTCCCTAAGGGATTCTACGTATTGCGGCTATTCGTCGCGCTTTGCCATGTTCCGGGGCGTCTTCCGGATTACGGCCTGCACGGCGTCGATCAGGGTCCGGTCGAGCAGCGGTTTGCGTACGACGGTGGCCGAGGGCAGCCGCCGCGCCAGATCGGTCTTGTTGGTCAGCAGGACGACCCCAAAACCCAGCGCGCTCAGCCGCTGGTCGCCGTGGAAAGGCCGCGGCAGGCTGGCTTCGTCGACGATGACGATGTCCGCGTCGGGCATGTATTCCGGCGGCCAGGTGGCGCAGCTTTCCACGGCAAATCCCTCGGCCGCCAGCAGGAAGGCGAGCGAATGCCTGAGGTCTGCGTCGAGGGCGGAAACCAGAACGGGGCGGGCGGGAGCTTCGAACATCGCGCGACCCTAACCCGAACGGGGAGAGAGCGAATTGACGGCCGTCAATTCCGCGCGGCGTCGACCAGCAGGGTCATGCGCACAAGATCGGGCAGGCTTTTCGCCTGCATCTTGTTCATGATGCTGGCGCGGTGGACTTCGACGGTGCGCGGGCTGATTTCCAGGTCGTAGGCGATGGTCTTGTTCGGGAGACCGGCGACGATTCCCGTCAGGATTTCGTGCTCGCGCGCGGTGAGTTGGGCAAGGCGGGCCCGCACCTCATCCGACGCCGGTCCGGCTTCCGCGCGCGGCTGCACCCGCTCGCAGGCCCTTCGGATGGCTTCGATCAGCACCTCGTCGGCGAACGGCTTTTCGATGAAATCGCTGGCGCCGGCCTTCATGGCGGCGACGGCCATGGGCACGTCGCCATGGCCGGTGATGACGACGGCCGGAATGATCCAGCCCCGGCTGCTGATGGCCTCGAGAAGTTCGACGCCGTTCATCTCGGGCATCCGGAGGTCGGTGACGAGGCAGATCGCGGCGGGGTCGCCGACGGCGTCCAGGAAGGCCGGGCCGCTCTCGTGCGCGCGCACGGCGAAGCCGGCCGTCATCAGAAGGAAGGCCAGCGAATTGCGTACGGGCGCCTCGTCATCGACGATATGGATAACCGGATCAGTCATTCTTAATCTCGCCGGCCGGAAGCTGTTCGGCCGAGTCCGTCACCACAGGTAAGGTAAAACGGAAGGTCGCGCCACCATCGGCATTGCGATTTACGCCGATTTCTCCGTCGTGGGCCTCGATGATTCGCTTCGAAATCGCCAGGCCGATGCCCATCCCGCCGGGCTTGCTGGTCACGAACGGATTGAACAGCTGATGGGCGACGTCGTCGCTGATTCCGGGGCCGGTATCGGCCACTTCGACGGCGATCGCGGCCGGGCCGGCATCGAGGGTCATTATGGTCAGCTGGCGCCGCGAGCTGTCGCGCATGGCTTCGCCGGCGTTGCGGATCAGATTGATCAGCACCTGCTGAATCTGCACACGGTCGACGAAGACCGCATCCGCACGGGCGCGATAGTTGAAAACCGCGCGGATGCCTTTTTCGCGTGATCCGGCCAGGGCCAGGGCCGCCGCTTCCTCGACGACGGAGCGCAGGCTTTCCGGCTTCATCTCGGCCACCCCGTGGGTCGCCGATTCGCGCAGGTGATGGATGATCTTGCCGGCGCGCAGGGACTGCTTCGCGGTTTCCTCCAGCGCGGTGCGCAACAGCGGGGCGGTATCGAACTCGGCGTTCTGCAGGAGCCGCACGCCCCCCTGGACGTAGTTGGCGATGGCAGACAGGGGCTGGTTGAGTTCATGCGCCAGGGTCGAGGCCATCTCGCCGAGTTCGTTGAGGCGCGAAAGCCGGGCGACTTCGCCGTGCAGCTGTTCCAGCTGCGCCTCGGCATCGGCGCGCTCGGTCAGGTCGCGGATGAAGCCGGTGAAATAGACGCCGTCGTGCGAGCGCATCTCGCCGACGGCCAGGGTGATGGGAAAGGTCGAGCCGTCGCGGCGCTGGGCGGCCACCACACGGCCCTTGCCGATGATGCGTTTCTCGCCCGTTTCCGCATAGCGTTGCAGGTAGCCGTCATGCTCGCTCCTGTAGGGTTCGGGCATGAGCATCCTGACATTTTGGCCCCTGACCTCGGCCTCGGTGTAGCCGAACTGCCGTTCGGCCTCGGCATTGAACGAGATGATGCGGCCCTTGTCGTCGATGACCAGGGCGGCGTCGGGCGCGGTGCGCAGGATCTGCCGTATCTGTTCCTCGCGCTGGTCGCGCTGCCGCTCGGCCAGCAACTTGCCGTGCCACGACCAGCGCACCAGTTCGCCCATCCAGGATATCAGCCCGCCGGTCACCGCATAGACAAAGACGAGGCTGGCGGTTTCGCCGGCGCCGTGACTGGGCGCCAGTACGGCGGCCAGCAGCATCGACAGGCTGGCGGCCAGCAGTCCGGGGCCCAGGCCGCCAAGGACGGAACTGGCCAGGATGGCGGGAACGATCAGGGCGAAGGCGATCCGCGCCCCGGATACCGGCCCCAGCCATTCACGGATCGCAAACGCCAGCACGCAACTGACGAGCGCGAAGACATAGCTGGGCCAACCGGCGTAGCGCCCGTTCAGCACATCATCGTAGAACCGCCCCTCGCGAGGGTGCAGGTTGCCGAAAACGTCTTTCAAGCCGCGACTCTCCGCCTTCATTGCCGTGCAGTGTACCTGTGTCTTCCTCAAAGACAACAGCCCGCCGCGCGAAGAGGCCGGACGGGATGCGTCCGGCCTCTTGATCGGGACGTTTCGGCGGCCGGGGCGGTCAGAACCGGTAGGCCAGCCCGACGGAGGCGACGGTCGGGTCGAGCCTGACCTTCGAGGTCAGGGCGCCGCCGTTGATCGTCGCGTCCGTCTTGTAGAAGACCTTCTTGACGTCGAGATTGAGCGCCCAGTGCCCTTTCAGCGCGACATCGACGCCGGCCTGCAGCGCCGTGCCGCCGCCGTTCCTGAGGCGCACGGTGAAGCCGTTCTTATCCTTGCCGCTGTACCAGTCCATGAAGTTGAGGCCGGCGCCGACATAGGGACTGACCTTTCCGGCCGGATTGAAATGGTATTGCAGGGCCACGACGGGCGGCAGGACCCAGGTGTCATGGACCTCGACGTCGGTAGACGGGCCGACGGCCTTGATCTTGTGCTTCGACGTACCCAGGATCGCTTCGACGGCGACATGGTCGGTGAAGAAATAGCTGAAGCCGAGCGTCGGTACGGTGTCGTTGTTGACATCGACATGCAGGCCCGAGGCGGCGCCGGCGGACGTAACGATGTCGCCTTTTTCCGCGGGAGCGACGCTGGTGATCCGGGTCGTGACGGCGAACAGTCCGGCGTGCTTGGGCACGAATCCGGTGTCGGCGGCATGGACCGCGCCGGCGGTCGCAGCGGCGAAGATGGCGAGCGGCAGGGCAAGGGTGGAGGTCCGTATCATCTTTTCGTCTCCGTTTATGTGCAGTTGCGAAGGCGCAACGGGAGGCGGTTTAAGTCCGCGCCGCCATGGCCCGTTTGACTTCGATCAATTGCGACATTTCGCCCATCCGGCAGGCGGTTCGCGCCTTTGACCGGGGTCAATGCATGCGCGACCCCTTGCTTCATCCTAAGGACATGGAGACCCAGGCCATGCCGATCACAGCGCCGATCACGGCGATTGCCTCAGCCAGATGCGGCGCCTTGCCGCGCCGCCGTCGGAGGATCGGGTGACGATCGGCGGCGGCTATATCGGGATCGTCCTTGCCCTGGCGCTGGGATTGCTTGTCGGCGTCGAGCGGGGCTGGTCGCGGCGGGACGATCCCGACGGGTCGCGGGTCGCGGGCATCCGCACATTCGGTCTTCTGGGGCTGGCCGGAGGGGTCGCCGGAGAGGCTCTTCGCGTCACGCCCGCTCTTTCCGTCATCCTGCTCGGTGGAGGCGCCGCCGTCATCGTCGCCGGATATCTCCGCAGCTCGCGGTCCGGCCTGGATATCAGCGCCACGGCGGCGATAGTGGGCGTCGTCACGCTCGGGATCGGCCTTCTCGCCACGACCGGGCAGGGCGTTCTGGCCTGTGTCGTCGCGGCGATGACCACGCTCATCCTGTCGTCGCGGCGCCAGCTGCATGCCTGGCTCGGGACGCTGAACGAGGCGGAAGTCCAGGCCCTGGCCCGCTTTGCCCTGATTACCCTGGCTGTCCTGCCCATCCTGCCGGATCGTGACATGGGGCCGCTGCTGGCCTGGAATCCGCGCAGGATCTGGATGGTCGTCGTCTTCGTTTCGGGGGTCTCGTTCGCCGGATACATCGCCGTCCGCCGGTTGGGACCGTCGCGGGGCATTGTCCTGTCGGCCGCGGCCGGCGCCATCGTGTCTTCGACGGCCGTGACGGCTGCGCTTGCCGGCCGCCTGCGGCGGCATGACGGGCCCGCGGATCTCCTGGCTTCGGCTGTCGCTGCCGCCTCGGCGATCATGTTCATGCGCGTGCAGATCCTGACGGCCGTGCTGGCGCCCTTCGCCTTTCCGGCCCTGGCCCTGTTGTCGTTGCCGGCGACGGCCCTGGCGGTCGGCTGGGCCTCATGGCTGCTGTGGCGCGCCAGGGGGGCGGCGGCGGCGTCTGAAGGGCAACCCATCCGCAACCCGTTCGACCTGGGCCCTGCCTTCGCGCTTGCAGCGCTGGTCGCCATGCTTTCGCTCGCGGCGCGCTGGCTGCAGCAGGGCTTCGGCCAGGTGGGGCTTGGGACCGTCCTGGCCCTGTCCGGGCTGGTCGACGTCGATTCCGCGATCATGACCATGAACGGCCTGCCGCCGGGGACGCTTGAGCCCCGTGCGGCCGGGCTGATCCTTTCGGTTCCCGTGATGCTGAACACCCTGGTCAAGGCCGGCATAACCATAAGCGTCGCGGGCTGGCGGGCCGGATGGCGGGCGGCGCTGCCTCTCGTTCTGAGTGTCGGCGCCTGCCTGGCGGCCGCTGCCGCCGGCTGGCTGGCTGGGTGGTTGTGACCGGTCGTCAGGTGAGGGCGTCCGCCGACTTGACGCCGATCAATTGCGAAAGTGCGTCCAGTCTATATCACCAACCCCGATTGACTTGGACTCGCCCCCCGTTGGCAAGGGCGCCAGTCTTTTCGTTCTTTGCCCGCCGCCCATGCGGCGTCTGAGCCTCGGCCAGGAGAATAAGGATGGACACTCTGAAATCGTGGCAGGACCGCGATATGCTGCATTGGCTCGGCAAGGAGGCGCCGCGCTATACCAGCTATCCGTCGGCCCATCATTTCGAGGCCCTGGACGCGGACACCCATGCGGGCTGGCTCGGCACCCTTACGCCCGGCCAGAGCCTGGGTCTCTATGTCCATGTTCCCTTTTGCGAACAGATGTGCTGGTTCTGCGGCTGCAATACCCAGATCACCAAACGGTCCGAACCGGTCGAAGCCTATGTCGGCAACCTGATCGCCGAAATCGCCATGGTCGGCGCGACCCTGGGTTTCCGCCCCCGGGTACACAGCCTGCATTTCGGCGGCGGCTCGCCCGGCATCGTCGCGCCCGACACCATGGCGCGGCTGTTCGACGCCCTGCACGAAGCCTTCGATATCGGGGCGGGCGCCGAAGTGTCGATCGAACTCGATCCGCGCCGCCTGACGGCGGAGAAGGCCGACGCCTATGCGCGCCTGGGCTTCAACCGCATAAGCCTGGGCGTGCAGGATACGCAAGGGCCGGTCCAGGCGGCCATCAACCGCATCCAGCCTGTCGGCCTGATTGCCGATTGCATGGCCATGTTGCGCGATCGCGGCCTGGACGCCATCGGCATCGACCTGGTCTATGGCTTGCCGAAGCAGACCGCCGCCAGCCTGGAGGCGACCCTTGCCGATGTCGCCCGGCTCGATCCGCACCGCATCAGCGCCTTTTCCTACGCGCACGTGCCCTGGGTGAAGAAGCACCAGCGGCTCCTCGACGAATCGAGCCTGCCGGACATGCGGGACAAGGTGCGGCAGTACCTGCAGATCGATGCCGGCCTCCACGCGATCGGCTATGTCGGCATCGGCATGGACCATTTCGCCAAGCCCGGCGACGGGCTTGCCCTGGCGGCGGCGAAGGGAACCCTGCGCCGCAATTTCATGGGCTATACCGATATGCCAAACGACCGCCTGATCGGGCTCGGCGCGTCGTCGATCAGCGAACTCGACCAGGGGCTGGCGCAGAACATCCCCCAGGCGACGTCGTACGAAACCATCCTCGGCCGCGGCCAGTTGCCGATCGTCCGCGGCTGGCGGTACCGCGGCGACGACCGGGTGCGCCGCGACGTCATCGCCGGCCTGATGTGTGATTTCACCGCCGACGTGGGCGCCGTCGCCGTCAGGCACGGCCTGCCGGAAACCTATTTCGACGCCGACATCGCGCGCCTGGGCGATTTTGTCGCAGCCGGCATCGTCACCGTCGCCGGCCGTACCGTGACGTTCGACGCCCCCTTGAAAATGCTGGTGCGCTCGGTGGCCTGCATCTTCGACCGCTACGCCTCGGGCGAAGGCGGGAACCGGTATTCCCGGGTGGCGTAAGAGGCTGGAGCCAGGCGAAGCAGACGGAAGGGGGGAACCGCATGAGACGACAAGCGCCAAGGCTTGCCCTCGGGAACCGGGCCACCGTTTGATCGGCGTCAAATACGTGCGGACCGCTTTGTGGTTTCTTTGTGGCAGGACAAAGCCGGTCCAGCCTTCCCGTATCTGAAGAGTCTTCATGTCGTGGATCGCCCGGCGGCTGATCCCGAAGGACGATCGCTTTACCCTGATGACTCAGTCGTGGACGCATATCTGTGGGCTTGCCGGGTTTCCGCCCGCGTCGTGGCCAATCGTGCCGGCCCTGCTGCTGGCGGGCCTGGGCGGCAGCGTGACCCATTGCCTGACCATGTGTTCGGTCTTCGTCCTGGGGCAGCAGCCCAATGGCCTGTCGCCGTGGGCGCGGCTGCTCCTGCCCTATCATGCCGGCCGCGCCACCACCTATGCCGGCCTGGGGGCGCTTTCGGGCGCGGGCTTCGGCCTGTTCGCGGCGACCGGCGTCTTTCCGCTGATCCGCCATCTTGTCCTGGGGCTGGCCGCTGTCCTTTTCATCGCCATCCTGGCCGAGCGGCTGCTGGCCCTGGCGGGGATGCGCCTGCCGCTGCGCATCGGCGTGGGCGCCGGCTGCGCGCTCAAGGCAGCGGGCGGAGCCGGCCGCGTCAAAGCGCCGCTGCGACGTTACGCGCTGGGCCTGGCGATGGGTTTTCTGCCATGTCCGCTGGTGCTGGCTGCATTGGCCGCGGCCGGCACGACCGCCAGTCCGCTGACCGGCGGCCTGGCCATGCTGGCCTTCGGGCTGGGCACCACGCCGGCCCTGGCCGGCCTCGCCTTCGTCAAGGGCAACCTTCTGAATTCAAGCCCCAGGGTCCGCGACGGCCTGACCCTGGCGGCCCTGGCATTAAACAGCGTCATCCTCCTGACCCTCGCGGTCGGGCCGGGTACCACGGGAGCATAACGAATATGGACACAGTTCCGCTGAGCATGGAGACGGCCGGTCCCGTCCCGGCGCCGCCGTCGGCGGCGCCGCGCTACGATGAGACCATCATCAAATACTTCACCATCGCGTCGATGGTCTGGGCCATCGCCGGCTTCGCCGTCGGCCTGCTGCTGGCGCTGCAACTGGCGTTTCCGGTGTTCAATCTCGAACCCTGGCTGAACTTCGGCCGCCTGCGGCCGCTGCACACCTCGGCGGTCATCTTCGCCTTCGGCGGCAACATCCTGTTCGCCACATCGTACCATGTCGTGCAGCGGACCTGTCATACCAAACTGTTCAGCGTCAGGATGGCGTGGTTCCATTTCTGGGGCTACCAGGCCTTCATCCTGATGGCGGGGCTGGGCTACCTGTTCGGCGTCACCCAGGGCAAGGAGTATGCCGAGCCCGAATGGTACGCCGACCTGTGGCTGACCGTCGTCTGGGTCGTCTACCTCATCAACTACCTGATGACGCTGACGATGCGGAAGGAAAAGCACATCTATGTCGCCAACTGGTTCTTCCTGGGCTTCATCGTCACGGTCGCCATCCTGCACCTGGTCAACGGCCTGTCGATCCCGATCTCGCCGCTGAGCGTCAAGAGCTATACGGTCATGGGCGGCGTCCAGTCGGCCCTGACCCAGTGGTGGTACGGCCACAACGCCGTGGGCTTCTTCCTGACGGCCGGCTTCTTGGGCATGATGTACTACTACGTCCCCAAGCAGGCCAACCGGCCGGTCTATTCCTACCGCCTGTCGATCATCCACTTCTGGTCGCTGATCTTCATCTACATCTGGGCGGGGCCGCACCACCTGCTTTACACATCGCTGCCCGACTGGGCGCAGACGCTCGGCATGACCTTCTCGATCATGCTGTGGATGCCGTCGTGGGGCGGGATGATCAACGGCATCATGACCCTGTCGGGCGCCTGGCACAAGCTGCGCGACGATCCGATCCTGCAGTTCATGATCATCGCCTTGAGCTTCTACGGCATGTCGACCTTCGAGGGTCCGCTGATGTCGATCAAGACGGTCAACTCGCTGTCGCACTACACCAACTGGACCATCGGCCATGTCCATGCCGGGGCTTTGGGCTGGGTCGCCTATATCAGCTTCGGCGCGATCTACTACCTGGTGCCGCACCTGTGGAAGAAGCCGGCCATGTATTCCACCAGGCTGATCAGCCTGCACCTGTGGATATCGACCGTCGGCATCGTCGCCTACATCGCGTCCATGTGGGTCGCCGGCATCATGCAGGGCCTGATGTGGCGCGCCTACGACAAGATGGGTTTCCTGACCTATTCCTTCGTCGAGGTCGTCCAGGCCATGCACCCCTATTACATCATCCGCGCGGCGGGCGGAGCCCTGTTCCTCGCGGGCGCCCTGATCATGGTCTTCAACATCTGGAAGACCATCCAGCAGCCCGGCACCGCGCCCGATACCGCTGTTCAGCCCGCGCTCGCGGCGGCCGAATAAGGAGCGTCCCATGCTGGAAAGTCACAAGAAACTCGAACGCAATTCGATCCTGCTCCTGATCTTCGCCGTCATCGCGGTGTCTGTCGGCGGCATCGTCGAGATCGTGCCCCTGTTCCGCGTCCAGACCACGATCGAGCCGGTCAAGGGCCTGCGCCCGCTGACGCCGCTCGAACTGGCGGGCGAGGACATCTATATCCGCGAGGGCTGCAATGTCTGCCATTCGCAGCAGATCCGCCCCCTGCGCGACGAGGTCCAGCGCTACGGCCACTACAGTCTGGCGGCCGAGAGCATGTACGACCACCCCTTCGTCTGGGGATCGGAACGCACGGGGCCGGACCTGGCGCGCGTCGGCGGCAAGTATTCCAACACCTGGCACATGGAGCACCTGACCGATCCGCGCTCTGTCGTGCCGGAATCGATCATGCCGCGCTATGACTTCCTGGCCCGCCAGGGGCTCAGGACCTGGGACCTGCCCGACAAGATGCGCACCCTGCGCACGGTCGGCGTGCCCTATACCCAGGACGACATCGATAACGCGCTGGTCGACGTCCAGGCCCAGACCATGCCCGACGAAGACCCCAGCGGCCTGCAGAAACGCTATGGGCCCAAGGTCGTGCCGCAGGACTACGGCAGCCACGATCCCGGCGGTCCGACCGAAATGGACGCGCTGATCGCTTATCTGCAGCAACTGGGCACCCAGGTCGATTTCACCGCCTACGACCCGGACTACGAACTGCACAAGAGCGTGGCCCCAGGGGCGGCGAAGGGAGGGGCCAAATGAACACCACCCCCATCGGAATCGCGGTCCTGGTCGCATTCACCCTGAGCTTCGTGGCGATCTGCGTCTGGGCGTTGTGGCCCGCCAATCGCCAGAAAATGAAGGCCCACGGCCTGATCCCCCTCAACGAGGACGTCGACAATGGCTAACAAGACCCCCAAGGGCAGACACCCCGGCGCCGAACACGACGAGATTTCCGGCGTCCAGACGACGGGCCACGAGTGGGACGGCCTGAAAGAGCTCGACAATCCGGCGCCGCGCTGGTGGCTGATCGTGTGGATCATCTCCATCCTTTTCGCGGTCGGCTACTGGATCGTCTTTCCGGCCTGGCCGACGCCTGCCGGCCACACCAAGGGCGTCGCAGGCTGGACGGAATATTCCAAGCTGAAGGCCGAGCAAAAGGAAATCGACCAGCGCCAGGGCACCTACCTGTCGAAGCTGCACACCATGAGCTTCGACCAGATTCGCGCGGACCCGGCGGAATATGCCTTCGCCAAGGCCGGCGGCGCCGTGGTGTTCAAGGAAAACTGCGCGGCGTGCCACGGCACGGGCGGGGAAGGCCGAAAGGGCTATCCCAACCTGAACGACGACGACTGGCTGTTCGGCGGCAGGATCGACGACATCTACCACACCATTCAGGTGGGGTCGCGCTCGACCGATCCCGACACCCACGCCACCATGATGCCGGCCTTCGGCAAGAGCGGCATCCTGACGCCCGCCCAGATCGACGACGCGGCGACCTATGTGGTGCAGCTTCAGCACGGCACGCCGGCCATGCCGACGCCAGCGTGGACGCGCGGCCAGGCGGTCTTCGCCGCCAACTGCGCGTCGTGCCACGGCGAAGGCGGCGGCGGAAACCGCGACCTGGGCGCGCCGCGCCTCAACGATGCCATCTGGCTCTATGGCGGCGACAAGGCGACCGTGATCGAGACGATCACCAATGCCCGCGCCGGCGTCATGCCGACCTGGAAGCATCGCCTGAGCCAGGACAACCAGCGCATGGTCGCCATTTACGTCCACAGCCTCGGCGGGGGTGAGTAGGTCCCGTGATCCAGTTGTTTGAGAAGGCGGAAAAGATCTATCCCCGCCGCGTCTACGGCCATTTCCGGAACCTGAAGTGGCTGGCGATGATCGTCCTTCTCGGTATCTACTATGCGGCGCCGTGGCTGCGTTATAACCGCGGCCCGCATGTTCCCGACCAGGCCATACTGATCGACCTGACCGGCCAGCGCGGCTATTTCTTCGGCATCGAGATCTGGCCGCAGGAAGTCTATCTGCTGGTCGGCATCCTGATCCTGGCGGCGATCGGCCTGTTCTTCGCCACCTCGCTGCTGGGCCGGGTGTGGTGCGGCTATGCCTGCCCCCAAACCGTATGGACCGACCTGTTCGTCTGGGTCGAGCGCTTCGTGCAGGGCGACCGCAATGCCAGGAAGCGCCTCGACGAGTCCGGGTGGACGTTCGAGAAGATCTGGAAGAAGGGCCTGACCCATCTGATCTGGCTCCTGATCGGACTTATGACCGGCGGCGCCTGGGTCTTCTACTTCAACGACGCGCCGGGCCTGCTCGACGATATCGTCCACCTCAGCGTGCCGTGGAGCGTGCTGGGCTGGATCGTGGCGCTGACCTTTTCGACCTATTTCATGGCCGGGTTCGCGCGCGAAAACATCTGCAAGTACGCCTGCCCCTACGCCCGTTTCCAGTCGGCCATGTTCGACAAGGACACGCTGATCATCAGTTACGCGACGGAGCGCGGCGAGCCGCGCGGCAAGCACAAGCAGGGCGAAAGCTGGGACGGCAAGGGCCACTGCATCGACTGCCTGTCGTGCGTCGTCGTCTGTCCCATGGGCATAGATATCCGCAACGGACTGCAATACGACTGCATCGGCTGCGGCCTGTGCATCGACGCCTGCAACAGCGTGATGGACAAGATCGGCCTGCCGCGTGCCTTGATCCACTACGACACGGAAAACAACCAGCAGGCCCGCACTGCCGCCAAGGCCGCGGGCGTGCCGGCACCGAAAGGGCGGATGAAATGGATCCGGCCGCGCACCGTCTTCTACGCCGCGATCATGTCTCTGGTCGGCGCGCTGATGCTGGGCGCCATCCTTTTGCGCACCGAGACCGACGTCAATGTCATCCATAACCGGTCGCCGCTCTATGTACGGCTGTCGAGCGGGGAAATCCGCAACAACTACCAGATCAAGGTGCTCAACAAGACGCACTTCGACCGCAGCTATACCTTCAGCGTCGCGGGGCTCAACCCCAGGGCCGTAACCCTGCTGGGCGCATCGGATGCCCAGGTGAAGACCTTCGTGGTGCCCGCCAACACCGTCGGGGAATTCCGCGTCGAACTGGTGGTCGCCCCCTCGGGAACGGGGCGCGTGCCCGTGACCTTCCTGCTCAAGGACCAGCAAACCGGAAAGGTGGCCAGACATGCCAGCTATTTCATCCAGCCCTGAGGCCGGCCTGTCCCGGGCCGAAATCGACCGCCGGCGCGGCCGCATCGTGCCGTGGGTCATCGCCGCCTTTTATCTTACCTTCATGTCGACCCTTATCGCCTTCGTCGTCATCGCCTACCAGCATCCGCCGAGCGACGTAACCGAGGAGGCTTATGAAAAGGGACTCGATTACAATACGGCCATCGACAAGGGCCAGGCCCAGGCGCGGCTGGGCTGGACCTCGTCCCTGTCGGTCGACGGCAAGGTCATGACCTTCGTGCTCAGGGATGCGGCTGGGCAGGGGCTCGACGGCGCCGTGGCACGGGTCTGGTTCGTCCATCCCGACCGGTCGGGCCTCGATCGCTCGGTGGAACTGGTGGGCGCCGGCCACGGACACTACACCGCCCGGCTGGCCTTGCCCGCCACCGGCCAGTGGGACATTCACATCACCGCCGAGGTCAAGGGGCAGCAGTACCAGCTGGCTCAGCCGATGGAGATCGACTGATCATGTTCGGCGCCCGACTCTTAGTGAGATCAGATATCGGATCAAGCCTGTGCACGCGGCCTTAAGATACCCCACCACCGCACCTCATTCGCTGCGCTCATTCGAGCGGTCCCCCTCCCCATCGCGTCGCGACGGGGAGGTGCAAGGTATTTGCGTTTTCCTGCGCCTCCCCGTTCGGAACGAATGGGGAGGGGGACCGCACGAGGCGCCGTCAGGCGACGAGATGTGGTGGTGGGGTATCTTGCTTTCGACAGCTCGTAGCGCGCTAAAAAGCCGGGCGGAATTTGCAATGACATTGCAAAGGCACTGACCATGGCCATCTTCCTCGTCCTTGTTCCGCTCGCCTTCCTGCTCGGTCTTGTCGGCCTCGGCGCCTTCATGTGGGCGCTCAAGGACGACCAGTTCGACGATCTCGACCGCCACGCCGCCGAAATCCTGCGTGAGGACGGCGAGGGGCAATGAGCGGGACAGTCGATTACAGCTGTTTCGCGCGCGGCGACGACGACCGCCTTTCCCTCTATCTCCAGGTCGAGGGCATGCGCTGCGCCAGTTGCGCCTGGCGGATCGAACAGGCCCTGCAGGCGCATCCCGGTGTCGAGGCGCGCATCAACTTCTCGACCGAGCGCCTTCGCCTGTCGTGGCCCAGGGCCGAGGGCGCGCAGGCCGCCAACGATTACGCCCATGAGGTCGAGGCCCTGGGCTTTCACGTCGCGCCGTTCGACGCCGACAGCCGCATGCAGCAATCCCGGGCCGAAGAGCGCTTCCTGCTGGGGTGCCTGGCCGTGGCGGGGTTCGCGACCCTGGCCGTCATGCTGTTCACCGACCCCCTGTGGTTCCTGTCCGAGGCGCAGTTGAACGGCCCGACGCGCGACCTGATGCACTGGGCGACGGGCCTGATCGCGATGCCGGCGACCCTGTGGTGCGGGAGGCCCTTTTTCAGGTCGGCCCTGTCGGCCCTGAGCCACGGCCGCACCAATATGGACGTGCCGATCTCGCTGGCCGTGCTGCTGGCCAACGCCATGTCGCTGTTCGAAACCATCCGCCACGGGCGCTATGTTTATTTCGACGCCTCGGTCATGCTGCTCTTCTTCCTGCTGATCGGGCGCTATCTCGACCTCAAGGCGCGGGGGCGGGCGCGGGCCGCCGCCGAAGGCCTGCTGGCCATGCTGGAAGGCACGGCGACGGTCCTGCGCGACGGCGCCACAGTGGCGTTACGCATCCGCGACATCCGGCTGGGCGAGGTCCTGCTGGTGGCGCCCGGGGAAAAGATCGCGGCCGACGGCATCGTGTCCGACGGCCAGTCCGAGGTCGACACCCACCTGGTGACCGGCGAGACCCTGCCGCGCCCGGTCAAGGCCGGCGACACGGTCTATGCCGGCATGATCAACACTTCTGCGCCTCTGCGCGTCATGGTCAGCGCGGCCGCCGACGACAGCCTGCTCAGCGAAATCGTCTCGCTGATGGAAAAGGCCGAACAGTCGCAATCGCCCTATGTGCGGTTCGCCGACCGGGTGGCGGGACTTTACGCGCCCGTGGTCCACGGCCTGGCGCTGGCGACCTTTTTCGGCTGGATGGCGTGGGGCTATGTCGCGCACCGCCCGGTGACCTGGGAGGACGCCCTGCTCAACGCCATGGCGGTGCTGATCATCACCTGCCCCTGCGCGCTCGGGCTGGCTGTGCCAGTGGCGCAGGTGGTCGCCGCCGGCGCGATGATGCGGCGTGGAATATTGGTGAAGGACGGCTCCGCTCTGGAACGTCTGGCCGAAGCCGACCGCGTCCGTTTCGACAAGACCGGCACGCTGACCCTCGGTCGTCCCGAACTGGTCGGGGACATGCCCCTGTCGGCCGAGGAGCAGCCACTGGCGCTGGCGCTTGCCCGGGCTAGCCGCCACCCCTTGTCGATTGCGCTCGCGCGCCGGCTCGAAACGCACGGCGTGATCGCCGCCGATCTCGGCCGGATCGTCGAATATCCGGGCAAGGGCGTCGAGGCGCGACTGGCCGGAAGAACGATCCGCCTCGGCAGCCCGGCGTGGATCGGTTGCGCGGCGGCTGGCGAGGACCTCGCCTGCGCCTTCGCCGTCGACGACCGGCCTCCGCAGCTGCTGCGGTTCAGCGACCGCACCCGCCCCGAGGCCAAGGCGAGCGTGCGGCGACTCGAAGCGCAAGGGCTCGAATGCGCCATCCTGTCCGGCGACCGGCGCGCAGCGGTCGCACCGGTAGCGGCCGAACTCGGCCTGACCGCCGCCGTCGGGCTGTCCCCGGCAGAAAAGGTCGACGCGATCCACCGGCAGGCCGCGATCGGCCATCGCGTGCTGATGGTCGGCGACGGACTGAACGACGGCCCCGCGCTGGCTGCCGGCCATGTGTCGATCGCCCCGGCCTCGGCCAGCGATGTCGGACAGATGGCGGCCGACCTCGTGTTTCTCGGCGACTCGCTGGCCCCCGTTCCGACCGCTATTGACGCCGCGCGGCGCACGATGCGCGTCGTCCGACAGAATTTCGTCCTCGCGATCGGTTACAACATGCTGGCGGTACCGCTCGCGCTGGCCGGCATGGTAACGCCGCTGGTGGCCGCCATCGCGATGTCGACATCGTCGATCATCGTCGTGGCGAACGCGCTGCGGCTCCGGAGGATCGGCGCATGAACGGAATTGCCTTCCTCATCCCGATCGCACTTGGCCTCGGACTCGCCGGTCTCTTTGCCTTCCATTGGGCGCTCCGCGTGGGGCAGTTCGACGATCCGGAAGGCGCGGCAATCC
>CAKZJB010000127.1 GCA_936940865.1 uncultured Asticcacaulis sp.
CGTGCACAGGGCGCCGAACGCGATCGTAAGGTGCCGGACCTTGAGGCGGATCACCGTCGCCGCCGATGTCGCCGCGGAAAAGATATCGGCGAAGACATTGTCGGTTTCGTCGATCAGGATCATCAGCAACGCAAACCCGCCGCCCGTAGCGGCCAAAGCCGACAGCAAGAGGTCCTGGCCATTGGCCGCTCCGAGCGCGAAGGCCGCACCCAACGCATAGAACCAGATATTGGCCACCAGGTATCCCGCCGCGCTGCCGCGGAACATGTCACGCGGGTTGCCGAAACGGCTGTAGTCGGCGATCAGGGGCAGCCACGACAGGGGCATGGCGGCGACGATATCGATGCCCGAGCCGAGTGAAATCGCGCCCGTGCCCCTTGTGGCAAACAGCGCGCCCAGATCGTGCCGCGACACCAGCGCCCAGGTCAGCCACGCCGCCCCCAGCAGCACCAGCCACAAGCCGAAACGGCGCAGGATCTGGCGCACGAAGCTTAACGGCCCCATGATCGCCAGCGCCGTCGCGGCAATCCCGAAGACGACCGTCCACACCACCGGCACATTGACGTGAAACGTCGATTTGGCCAGGGTGTCGGCGGCGTCGCGCATGGCGACGATCTCGAAAATCCCCCAGCCGAAGAGCTGAACGACATTCAGCACCGCGGGCGCTGCCGCGCCATGCCGGCCAAGCGTGCCCTTGAGCGCCGCCATGGTGGCCAGGCCGGTATCGGCGCCCACCACGCCGGCCAGGGCCAGCAGGACCGCACCCAAAAGGCTGCCGATCAGGATGGCGCCCAAGGCACCGGCGAACGACAGGCCAGGCACCAGCCCCGCCCCCGCTTGCAGGACCAGAAGACCGATGCCGAGGCTGAACCACAGGGAAAAGGCGTCGCGGGTCTTCAGCGTGCGCGCGCCCCCGGACACCGGCACATTCGGATCATAGGCGTCGGTCTCCAGATCAGCCATCTAGAAAACCACCACCGAACGGATGCTTTCGCCGGCGTGCATCAGGTCGAAAGCTTCATTGATGCGCTCGAGCGGCAAGGTATGGGTGATCATCGGATCGATCTCGATCTTGCCGTCCATGTACCAGTCGACGATCTTCGGCACGTCCGTGCGGCCGCGCGCCCCGCCGAAGGCCGAGCCTTTCCAGACACGGCCCGTCACCAGCTGGAACGGGCGCGTGCGGATTTCGGCGCCCGAAGGCGCCACGCCGATGATGATGCTTTCACCCCAGCCACGGTGGCAGGCTTCCAGCGCCGTGCGCATGACGTCGACATTGCCGGTGCAGTCGAAGGTATAGTCCGCGCCGCCTCCGGTGATTTCGACCAGGTGCGCCACCAGGTCGCCCTGAACCGTCTTCGGGTTGACGAAGTGCGTCATGCCGAAGCGCCTGCCCCACTCTGCCTTGGAATCGTTGATATCGACGCCGACGATTCGGTCCGCGCCGACCATCTTCAGGCCCTGGATGACGTTGAGACCGATGCCGCCCAGGCCGAACACGACCGCATTGGCGCCGGGCTCGACGCCCGCCGTATTGACAACAGCCCCCACGCCGGTGGTCACGCCGCAGCCGATATAGCAGGCCTTGTCGAACGGCGCGTCGTCGCGGATCTTCGCCAGGGCGATTTCAGGCAGGACGGTGAAGTTCGAGAAGGTCGAGCAGCCCATATAGTGATAAATCGGCTGGCCCTTGTAGGAAAAGCGCGAGGTGCCGTCGGGCATCAGGCCCTTGCCCTGCGTGGCGCGGATGGCCGTGCACAGGTTGGTCTTGCGCGACAGGCACGACTTACATTGCCGGCATTCCGGCGTGTAGAGCGGGATGACGTGGTCGCCGGGCTTCAGCGAGGTCACGCCCGGCCCGACTTCGCGCACGATCCCGGCGCCCTCGTGGCCCAGGATCGAAGGGAACAGGCCCTCGCTGTCGAAGCCGTCCAGCGTATAGGCGTCGGTATGGCAGATACCGGTAGCCTTGATCTCGACCAGAACTTCGAAAGCCTTCGGCCCCTCCAGGTCGACCTCGACGATTTCGAGCGGTTTCTTGGCTTCGAACGCAACGGCAGCGCGGGTTTTCATCGGAAGGCTCCTTGGTAGCATTGGCTTCTTGTGCGAAGCTTTGGCGGGTTTGACAACGGGGAGCAAAAAAAATTTCGGACGGATGTCGAGTCCAGGAAGACCCGTTCGATGTGATTTCAGAGCCGCGCCGATGGAGGCACGGCCCCTAAGGAGAATTTGCAATGAAAGTCATGGTTATTGTGAAGGCCACCGCCGATTCCGAAGCCGGCGTCATGCCCAGCCCGGAACTGATGAACGCCATGGGCGCGTTCAACGAGGAACTGGTGAAGGCCGGCATCATGCTGGCCGGCGACGGCCTGAAGCCGTCATCGAAGGGCGCGCGCGTCCACTTCGACGGCGCATCGCGCACCGTGACCGACGGCCCGTTCGCCGAGACCAAGGAACTGGTCGCCGGCTTCTGGCTATGGCAGGTCCGCAGCCTGGAAGAAGCCATCGAGTGGGTCAAGCGCTGCCCCAACCCGATGCCCGGCGCCAGCGACATCGAAATCCGCCCGCTCTACGAAGAAGCCGATTTCGCCGAATGGGATCCGCAGGGCGACTGGCGCGAAAAGGAAGCGAAGCTGCGCCAGCAGATTGAAGCGGGAAAGAATTAAGTCAGTCCGGAGCTTGAACCACCGACCGTTCCCCCTTCCGTCACGCCGCTTCGCGCCATGCCACCTTCCCCGTAAACGGGGAAGGAATTAGGATGGAAATTCAGTTGGTTAGTTCCTTCCCCGTTTACGGGGAAGGTGGCTGGGTCGGCGTTAAGCCGATCCAGACGGAAGGGGGGACCAGCGGTCTTCCACACCCAGGCTTTGCCAGATAAAGTCACCTTGTGACCGATACCCGCGCCCACCGCACCATCGACGCCATCTGGAAAATGGAGGCCGCGCGCATCATCGGCGGCCTGGCGCGCGTCGTGCGCGATGTCGGCCTGGCGGAGGACCTGGCGCAGGACGCGCTGCTCGCCGCCCTGGAACAGTGGCCGGTCAAGGGCGTGCCGCCCAGTCCCGGCGCCTGGCTGATGGCGACCGCGAAGAACAAGGCAATCGACCGCCTGCGCCGTGACGCCAACTTCCGCCGAAAGCTAGACGCGATCGGGCATGAGCTCGATATCATGGGTGAAGCCGCGCCAGTCGATGACCTCCCCGAAACCATCACCGACGACGTACTGCGCCTGATCTTCGTCGCCTGCCACCCGGTCCTGGCCCACGAGGCGCAGATCGCCCTGACGCTGCGCATCGTGTGCGGCCTGACGACCGAAGAGATCGCCCGCGCGCAGATGGCGCCCGAGACGACGGTGCAACAACGCATCGTCCGCGCCAAGCGCAAGCTGTCGGACGCCGGCGTCCGTTTCGAAGACATCCTGCCCGAAGACTTCGCGGCGCGGCTCCAGGCGGTGCTGCAGGTCGTGTATCTCATCTACAATGAAGGCTATGCGGCGTCGGGTGGCGAACAGTATCTGCGCCTGTCGCTGAGCGACGAAGCGCTGCGCCTGGGGCGCATCCTGGCGCACCAGGCCCCGCACGAATCCGAAGTCCACGCCCTGCTGGCCCTGATGGAACTGCAGGCCTCGCGCGCCCGGGCGCGCACAGACGCCGAGGGTACGCCCGTCTCGTTGCCCGAGCAGAACCGCGCCCTTTGGGACCGGTTGCAGATCAAGCGTGGCCTCGACGCCCTCGACCGCGCGCGGACCCTGGCCGGACCGCCGGGCGTCTACTACGTCCAGGCCGCAATCGCCGCCTGCCACGCCCGCGCCACCGACGTCGCCGCCACCGACTGGCCGCAGATCTCGGCGCTCTACAGCCTGCTGTATGAGATGACGGGCTCGCCGGTGGTGCGGCTGAACCACGCCATGGCCGCCGGCATGGCCTACGGCCCGGCTGCGGGCCTGCACCTGCTGGAGCCGCTGGAAAGCGAACCGGCGCTGAAAGACTATCCTCCGCTTTGGGCGGCGCGCGGCGACCTACTCGAACGCGCCGGCCGTCCTGCAGAGGCCCGTGCGGCCTTCGAGACCGCCGCCGCCATGACGCGCAACGCTCCCGAACGCCGGGCCCTGCTGAAACGCGCCGAGGCGTTGCCCATCGCGTAAGCCTCCTTGGCCTGTCCCGGCTTGCCAGTCGCCGATCCAAAGCGTAACCACGACATCGGACATTTTCGGGAGGGGACCCCATGATCACGCGCCGCCACGTTCTTCTGGGCGCCTCAAGCGCCGTATTGTGCGCGTCGGGCATCGCCAGGGCCGACGCTGAAACCCTGGTAGGGAACGGCCTGCGCCTGAAGACCACCGATTTTGCCAAGGACCGCGCGGCGTTCAAAACAAGCCTGCTGTACCGCGGGACGTCGCCACAGGCCCCACATGCCTTGCCCGCATGTCCCCCGACGGCAAAAGAATTGACCTATGTTTCCAGCGGCCTCGCTCTCAAAGCCTGGTACACTCTGCCGAAATCGAACAATGCGAAGCTGCCCGTCGTAATATTCCTGCACGGCGGTTTTGCGTTCGAGGCCGAAGACTTCGACATGGCGCTCCCGTTCGTGGACGCTGGCTATGCCATCGTAACGCCCATACTGCGCGGAGAAGACGGACAGCCAGGCAACTACTCGATGTTCTATGACGAAATCGATGACATCCTGGCGGTCGCAGCGCACGTCCGCAGCCTGCCCTGGGCGGATGCGGACCACATCTATCTTGCGGGCCACAGTGTCGGCGGCACGCACGCCATGTTGGCAGGGCAGGCTTCGCCCCTGTTCCGCGCCGTCGCATCCTTTTCCGGATCGCCGGATCAGATCGCGTTTACATCCGGCGAGACCTGGTCGCGCATCGTGCCTTTCGACCGGAAAAACAGGATGGAGTACGAGCTCCGCTCGCCCCTGGCCTATGCGCGCAGCTTCAAATCGCCGCCCCGCCTGTATTACGGAACCGAAGAAGCCTTTTTTCAAGTGACGACCCCGCAAACGGCGGCGATTGCCCGCGAAGCCGGACTAGACGTAGAGGCCGTGGCCGTCCCAGGCAATCACTTCGGTGCCGTTCCAGGCGAAATTGCCTTGGCGATAGCCTTCTTTCGCAGCAAGGCGTGATAAAGCGCATATACTGACAAAATTTGGCAGCATATAGCGCTAAACCGGAATCATTCCAATCAAGGAGGTTCCGATGACATCCCCTAGCTACGCCCTGCTCGCGGTGGCCGATCCGCGCGAAAGCACCAAGATCTACAATCGGTTGCTGGGCCTTGAGCCCGTCGAATTGTCCGACACCTTCGCGCTGTATGTCCTGCCGACCGGCTGGAAGCTGGGCCTGTGGAAGAAGGACGGCATGGAGCCCAAACCGCTGGCGCCCGGCGGCAGCGAACTTGCCTTCAACCTGCCCGATCGTAGCGATGTCGACCGGCTTCACGCGGAATGGAGCGACCTTGGTCTCGTGATTGTGCAATCCCCCACCGAGCTTGATTTCGGTTATACTTTCGTCGCGGCCGATTCCGACGGTCATCGCCTGCGCGCGTTTGCGCTCAGCGAGTCCCCGACCTGATTTTGGGGGCTTGACCAAATCTCCGGCTACGGTTAGCGCTAACACTAATTGTATGACAACGCTATCAGGCATGACCTGGGCAAGCGTGGCACTGGAGGGAAGAATGCAGACATCGAAACTGAAACGCCGCTTGGCTGTGGCGCTGGCGGGCTTTGCCTCGGCCCTGGCCATTGCGACGGCGGCGCACGCCGCCCCGATCGCCACGCTCGACCGCAACGGCGCGTGGGTCAGCGTCGAGGCCTATGGCCCGAACGTCGTCCACGTCACCATCGCCGCCGACAAGGCCGAAGCGCTGAAGGCCGCGGGTTACGGCATCATCACGGCCAATGCCGATAATGCCGCCTTCAGGCAGACCACGGGCAATGACGGCGACACCTTCGCCTCGAACGCGCTCTCGCTGCACGTCAATGCCGCCCCGCCACCGCATGTCCCCAGCCAGGGCGAGAAGTATTTCGCGCCATCGCTGGCGCCGGTCGGCCTGCAGGTCAAGAATGCCAGGGGCGAAACCGTCGTCAACATGACCGGCTGGGAAATGTCGCCGCACGAAGTGGCCGGCGAGCAGACCTATCAGGTCGGCGCGTCGTTTGCCGCCCCGGCCGACGAGCACTATTACGGCATGGGCCAGAACCAGGAATCGCTGGGCGCGCTGGACCTGCGCGGCCGCGTCATCGACTGCCAGCACTGGTATGACGCGCCGGGCGGCGAAACCGTCTGCGTCCCCTTCATGGTGTCCAGCAAGGGCTACGGAATCGTCTGGGACAATCCGTCCGACACGCGCTTCGTCGCGGCGATCAACGGCAGGACCAGCTTCCAGTCCAAGGTCGGCGAACGCGTCAGCTTCTTCATCATCACCGGCGACAATCCGGAAGATATCTATTCGGCCTATGCCCGCGTCACCGGCAAGACGCCGATCCCGCCCAAGGCCGCCTTCGGCCTGATCCAGTCCAAGGCGCGCTATGACAGCCAGGCCGAGGTTCTCAGGGTCGCCAACACCTATCGCCAGAAGCAGTATCCGCTCGACGTCATGGTCGTCGACTGGTTCTACTGGACGCGCATGGGGCAGATGGACATCGACCCGGCGCAGTTCCCCGATCCCGACGGCATGAACAAGCAGCTCCACGACATGGGTATGCAGTCGATCATCTCGATCTGGCCGCGTTACGAGACGTCGGGCCGCTATTTCAACGAGCTGGACGCCAAGGGCTATCTGCTGAAAGACAAGAACGGCAAGACCGTCGACGGCCTGCCCTTCCGTTCCGACCGTACCGGCGGCCTGATCGACGCCACCAATCCTGACGCCCGCAAGTGGTACTGGGAGCATGCCCGCGACAACATCCTGTCGCACGGCTTCGACTATCCGTGGCTGGACGAGACCGAGCCGGACCTGGTGCCGGACGGCTATTTCTATTCGATCGGCTCCGGCGACCGCTATCACAACGTCTTCCCGCTGGTGCACGTCGAAGGCGTCGCGCAGGGCATGCGCGCCTGGAAGCCCAACAAGCGCGTGCTGATCCTGGCGCGCGCCGCCTATCTCGGTTCGCAGCGGACCGGCGCCCTCTTTTGGTCGTCGGATATCAATCCTACCTGGGAAGCGCTGCAACGCCAGATTCCGACCGGCCTCAACATGACGGCTTCGGGCATCGCGTATTGGGGCAACGATATCGGCGGCTGGCAATGGCTGCCGCAGACGACCAACGCCACCAAGGCGCCGCTGCTCGATCCGGCCGGCGCCGAGGCGACCGTCGGGCAGAATCACGATTACCCCGAGCTGTTCACGCGCTGGTTCGAATACGGCACCTTCCTGCCGACCCTGCGTATCCACGGCGACCGCAAGCACACGGAAATCTGGGAATTCGGCAAGGCGGCCGAGCCGATCCTGGCGAAATACGACCGCCTTCGTTATGCGCTCATCCCCTACCTCTACAGCCAGGCCAAGGCGACCTACGACACCGGTGCGCCCTTCATGCGCCCACTGTGGATGGACTTCCCGAACGATCCGAACGTTGCCAATCTCGGCACGCAGTACATGTTCGGCCCGGCCTTCCTGGTGGCGCCAGTGACCGAGCAGGCCCAGACCGAGAAGGACGTCTATCTTCCGGCCGGCAGCGACTGGTACAATTTCTGGACCAACGAGAAGCTGGCGGGCGGCCGCTGGGTCAAGGTGGCGGCGCCGATCGACCAGATTCCGGTTTTCGTCAAGGCCGGCTCTATCGTGCCGCTGGGCTCGGAGATCCAGTCGACCGCGTCGAAGCAATCGATCGCGGAAATCCGCGTCTATCCCGGCAAGGACGCCGACTTTACCCTCTATGACGACGACGGCACGTCGTACGACTACGAAAAGGGCAAGGGCACGGTGACGAAGCTGCACTGGAGCGACGCCTCCGGGGCGCTTTCCGTCCCCACCGGCGACAAGGCCTTCGCCAAAACCGCGCCGGGCCTGGTCAAGGTCGCGGGGAAGTAAAGGCGCCAAATAACAGCAATTGCAAAAGCGTCATCCCGGGCTGATAAACAGACGGGATGACGCTCAATCGCCGCCTCTTTCTGTCCGCCGCCGCAGCTTCGCTCCTGCCGCCGTCGATCGCCCGCGCGCTCGACATCCCCGCCGACCGCCGCAGCGGCGGCATCATGGACGTCGAGCACGTCGTCATCCTGACGCAGGAAAACCGGGCCTTCGACCACTATTTCGGCACGCTTCGCGGTGTGCGCGGCTTCGGCGACCGCTTCGCTGCTCCGTCGCCGAACGGCACGGTCTTCGTCCAGCCCGACGAACGCGACGCCAGCCGGAAAATCGCCCCGTTCCGCCTCGACACCACCAAATCTTTCAACGAGATGCGCGTCGCCGGGACGCCGCACACCTTCCCGGACGCGCAAGCCGCCTGGGACAATGGCCGCATGGCGAAATGGCCGGCGGCCAAGCACAACCGCGCCATGGGGCATTTCACGCGCGAGGATATCCCGTTCCAGTTCGCCCTGGCGGAGGCCTTTACGCTGTGCGACGCCTATCACTGCGCGCTGCACGCCGGCACCAACCCGAACCGCGTCTTCCTGTGGACGGGCACCAACGATCCGGCGGGCGCGGGCCACGGCCCGGTCATCGACAACGGCTACGACCACCTGTCGGCCGACCCGGCGGGCCACGGCGGCTACAGCTTCACGACCTACCCTGAGCGCCTGTCGGCCGCCGGCGTCAGCTGGCAGGTCTACCAGGACATGAAGGACAACTTCACCGACAATCCGCTCGCCGGCTTCCGCGCCTATCGCGACGCCGACAAGGCGAATTCAGAACTGGCGCAACGCTCGGTCCGCACGCGCGACCTCGACAAGCTGAAGGACGACGTCCTGGCCGGCAGCCTGCCGCAGGTCTCGTGGATCATCGCCACCGCCGAAGGGTCCGAACACCCGGTGCCGTCGAGCCCGGCCCAGGGTGCGGACTATACCGCACGCGTGCTCGACGCCCTGACATCGAACCCCAGGGTGTGGGCGCGAACCGTCCTGCTCGTCAATTTCGACGAAAACGACGGCTTTTTCGACCATGTGCCGCCGCCCGCCCCGCCGTCCGATAAGGCCGGTGAAAGCCAGATCGACACGACGAACGAATATCACCTCGGCAAGGATCAATATCAGGGCCGGGCATATGGCCTCGGTCCCCGCGTGCCGCTCTATGTCGTGTCGCCATGGTCAAAGGGTGGCTTCGTCAACAGCCAGGTGTTCGACCACACCTCGGTCCTGCGCTTCCTGGAGACACGCTTCGGCGTGCTGGAGCCGAATATCAGCGCCTGGCGCCGCGCCGTGTGCGGCGACCTGACAAGCTGTTTCGACTTCAGCCGCTCCGAGCCTGCAACCGTCGCCCTGCCGCAGACCGCCGATACCGCAAAACGCGCGCGCAAGATCCTGCTGCCCGCCATGCCGAAGACGCCGGAAACCCTGACGGCGCCTGTCCAGGAGGCCGGCATCCGCCCGGCACGCGCCCTGCCCTACGACATCGCCGCCGACCTGTCGGATGGGCGGCTCCATATCCGCAACCAGACCCGCGATATGGCGGTGGTGCTGCACGTTTATCGTCCGGAAACGCTGTCGGACGCGCCTTTGCGCTTTACGCTGAAGGCTGGCGGATCGGATGTCGTTGCGCTCGAAGGCGACCTGTTCCTGTTGGGGCCGAACGGCTTCCACCGCCGCATCATTGCCCGCAAGGCCCTGCCGCTCGATGCCGCATTCAACGGCAAGATTTTGCGCGTGACCGCGCGCGACGCCACCACCGTCCATTTGGCCGACGAAGCCTATGGCAAGCCCGCTCAGGACCTGACGCTCAAGGCCGGGGAAAGCCGCGAGATCGCCATCGACCTGTCGGCCAGCCACAACTGGTATGACTTCAGCCTGACAGGCGATGGATTTGCCCTGCGCTTCGCCGGGCATGTCGAAGACGGCCAGCCATCGTTCAGCGATCCGGCCTTCGGCGGCGCGGCGCCGCTGAAGGTGTGGAATCCATTATGATTGCACCTCCCCGTTTTCGCAGAAAATGGGGAGGTACAAAATCAACCCACTGCATGCTCACCAAACAGGTGCTTGAGGCCATGCGGCTGCGAGCGCCAGTATTGCGGCGGCGCCTCTACCTGCGCGCCCAGTTCCGCGGCGGCGTGCCACGGCCAGCGCGGATCGTAGAGCATGCCGCGCGCCAGCGCCACGCAGTCGGCCTTGCCCTGGGCGACGATGGCTTCGGCCTGATGCGCGTCGGTAATCAGCCCAACCGCGAAGGTGGTGACGCCCGTCGCCTTGATTCGCTCGGCGAACGGCACCTGGTAACCCCGCCCGACAGGAATCTTCTGGTGCGCCGACAGGCCGCCCGACGAGACATCGATCCAGTCGACGCCGCGCGCCTTCAGGACTTCGGCGAAGGCTACGGTCTGTTCGATATCCCAGCCGCCTTCGACCCAGTCCGTCGCCGAAACGCGCACGCCCACCGGCTTGTGCGCCGGAAAGGCCGCCCGGACGGCGTCGAAAACCTCCAGCGGAAAGCGCATGCGGTTTTCCAAACTCCCGCCGTAAGCGTCGGTGCGATGATTGGACAACGGCGACAGGAATTCGTGCAGCAGATAGCCATGCGCCACATGGACCTCTATCGCGTCGATGCCCAGGCGATCGGCGCGTTTTGCCGCGGCCACGAAGGCGTCGCGAATGCGCGTAAGCCCTTGTTCATCGAGTGCAACCGGCGCCGCATCGCCGTCATGAAACGGGATGGCCGACGGCGCGTGCGTTCGCCAGCCGCCCCCCGGCGCGCCGGGCGCAATCTGCCGGCCGCCGTCCCAGGGCACGCGCGTCGAGGCCTTGCGCCCGGCGTGCGCCAGTTGCACCGCCACGGGGATGTGCGAATACCGCCGGATCGCCCCCATGACGCGCGCCAGCGCCGCCTCGGTTTCGTCGTTCCATAACCCCAGGTCGGCCGGGGTGATGCGGCCGTCGGCCTCGACCGCCGTCGCTTCCATGCACAGCAGCCCCGCCCCCGACAGCGCCAGATGCCCCAGATGCAGCATGTGCCAGTCCGTCGCCTTGCCGTCTTCGGCCGAATACTGACACATGGGTGAGATGACGATCCGGTTCTTCAGGTTCAGGTCACGCAGCGAAATCGGGGAGAACAAGGCGCTCATAATTGCTCCTTACGGCAACAGATCGCGTCTATTTAGGACCGCCACAAGGCGTCCTCCAGTACCGCAACCGAAAAAGATACAGAATAACGGCGGCTCTTGACGCATGTGCATAATACGCGCATAAAGACCACCACTCATCGAGACCAGCCGAGGGACAGGCCCGACGACGCTGGGGCAACCGCCGACTCCTTCGGCATGGTGCCAACTCCTGCGGGTTCATGTCCCGGCAGATGAGACGAGATGCCAGCATTAACGCGGCGTCCACCGTCTGGTCCGATGATTCCAAGTTTCTTGTGACCGGACACACCATGAACGCCCAAAGCTTTGAACCGTCCTTCAGCGACGCGCCCGACCTGATCGGGCACGACATCCTGGCCGTCATTCCGCCGGATTTTCGGCTGGAAAGCGGTCAACAGCTCGAACAGACCGAGGTCATCGCGCGCGTCTACGGCCCGAAAAACGGCCCGGTCGTCGTGGCGGCCGGCGGCATTTCGGCCGGCCGCGTCCTGTTCGCCAAGGAAGACGCCACCGAAACCGCGCCCGGCTGGTGGGAAGGCGTGGCGGGGCCGGGCGAAGCTTTGGACCTCAACACCTACCGCGTCATGAGCATCGAATTCGCGCCGCGCCTGCCGGCATCGCGCGTCTACACCATCACCACCCACGACCAGGCCCGCCTGGTCCGCCTGTTGCTCGACCAGCTGGGCGCCGAAAAAATCCATGCCTTCATCGGCGCCTCCTACGGCGCCATGATCGCCCTGGCCTTCGCCGAGCTTTACCCGGACGCTGTCGAACGTCTCTGTATCATCTCGGCGGCGCATCGCGCCCATCCGATGGCGACCGCCTTCCGCGGCCTGCAACGCCGTCTGCTGCGCTTCGGCCAGGAGAACGGCCGGCCGCAGGAAGGCATCTCGCTGGCGCGCCAGCTGGCCATGACCACCTACCGCTCGTCGGAAGAATTCTCGCAGCGCTTCGACGGCCCCCCGCCCCCCGAGGCCGGCGACAATTACACGGTCTGCGGCTACCTGCGCTCGCGCGGCGACGCCTATTCCGCCACCGACGTCAACCGCTGGATTTCGATGTCCGACAGCCTGGACCGTCACCGCGTCGATCCGGCCAGGATCAAGGCGAAAGTCTTCCTGGCCGCCGTACCGACCGATCGTCTTGTCCCCTACGAAGACATGAAGGACCTGCACGAAAAGCTTGCCGACAGCGTCTTCATCGACTTCCCCTCGCTTTACGGCCACGACGCCTTCCTCAAGGAAATCCCGCTCGTGTCCGAAATCGTCCGTACCGCACTGAAATAAGATTATGACCAAGGACTATCTCAAGGACGCCAGCCTCGCCACGCGCGTCATCAATATCGGCATCGATTCGGATCCGGCGCACGGCGCTGTCATGCCGCCGATCTACCTGTCGTCGAACTACACGTTCGAAGGCTTCGGCAAGAAGCGGACCTATGACTATGCGCGCTCGGGCAATCCGACGCGGTCTGTGATCGCCGAGGTCATAGCCGACCTGGAAGGCGGCGCCGGCGCCGTCATGACGGTGTCCGGCCTGGCCGCGCTCGACCTGCTGTGGCAGGACCTGAGTTCTTTCCGTCCGGACTGCAAGCGCGTCGTCGTGCCGCACGACTGCTACGGCGGCACGCAGCGGCTGCTCAACGCCCGCGCCAAGCAGGGCCTGATCGAGGTCGTCTATGTCGACCAGACCGACGATGCCGCCTTTGCCGACGCGCTGAGCGTGCCCACGGCCCTGCTCCTTCTGGAGACACCGTCCAACCCGCTGATGCGCCTGGTCGACCTCGAAAAGCGCATCGCCGAAGGCCACGCCGCGGGCGCCAAGGTCGCCGTCGACAATACCTTCCTGTCGCCGGCCCTGCAGAACCCGGTGAAGTTCGGCGCCGACTTCGTCGTCCATTCGACCACTAAATATATCAACGGCCACTCGGACGTCGTCGGCGGCGCGCTGGTGTGCACCACCGAGGAGGACGTCACCGCCTATCGCTGGTGGGCCAACTGCGTCGGATCGACCGCGCCGGCCTTCGATTCCTACATGACGCTGCGCGGCGTGCGCACGCTCTTCGTCCGCATCCACCAGCAGCAGCAAAGCGCGCAGGCCATTGCCGAATGGCTGGAAAAGCATCCGGCGGTCGCGGCCGTCCACTATCCCGGCCTGAAATCCCACCCGCAGCACGCGCTGGCGAAAAAGCAGCAACTGGGCTTCGGCGCCATGATGAGCTTTGAGCTGAAAGGCGGGCTCGACGCGGTCAAGACGGTACTGGATGCGATCGACCTGTTCAGCCTGGCGGAAAGCCTGGGCGGCATCGAGAGCCTGATCGTCCACCCGGCCTCGATGACTCACGCCGCCATGTCGCCCGAAGCGCAGGCGACAGCCGGTATCACCGGCGGCCTGCTGCGTATTTCGGTCGGCCTCGAAGACGCCGACGACCTGATCAAGGCGCTGGAACGCGCGTTTAACCATTTGTAACTTGTCGGTGACGGCGATCCGGAACAGTGTTCGCGAAACGGAGTAAACGATGATCCGGACCGCCGCCCTTCTTGCCGGGTTCTTCCTGGCCTCTTCGGCCCACGCCGACGCCGTGCATGACGTCATTAAGGCCGAGCAGGATTTCGACGCCTATACGGCCGTCCACGGCTTTACCCACGGCTTCCACTATTGGTCCGCCGATGACGGCGTGTCGATCGGCCCCAAGGGGCCGCGTCCCATCCATAAGATACTCAGTGACGCCATCGCCAAGGATCCGTCCGAAAGCGACGCGCCATCGAAGCTGCGCTGGTGGCCGCTGCGCGCGGCTGCTTCCGCGTCCGGCGATCTCGGCTGGGACCTCGGCGGCTGGAAGACCGGCGACGATCCGGACGGCGGCTGGTACTTCACCGTCTGGGCCAAACAGGCCGACGGCAGCTGGCGCTGGATGGTCGACACCGGCGCGGGCAAGGCGCCGCTGACGCAAGTCCCGCCGGCAAGTGCAGTGACCACCGACGCCGTGACCACCGGCAAGAGCCAAACGGCCCAGGCCGACATCGAAGCGGCCGACACGGCGCTCGATACGGCCCTGCTCTCCGCCTCGCCTGCCGCCTACGCCAAAGCCCTGGCGGCCGACGCCATCATGGGCGGGTCCGACGGCGCGCCCGCCACCGCCGCCGACACCCGGTCGGCTGCCATCGCCAAACGCCCCGCCGGTGCGTGGGCGCGCGACTTCGTCAAGGTTTCGGCCGCCGGCGATCTCGGCTACACCTACGGCCACGCCGGCGATCGAGGCACGTATCTCAGGGTCTGGCGCAATGACGGCAAGGCGGGCTGGCGCATCGTCGCCGACATCTTCCAGCCCGCCTCCAAATAACGGCTGTTTCCGCTTGCTCAACCTGGATTGACGGTTAAAACAACGCCCCAGCGGGACACCAGATCCCGGTCAATGCCGATTCAAATTGACCACAGAGAGCGAGCCTTCATGACCTACCAAGCCCTGGACACCCGTTATGCCTCCATGCCCTATCGCCGCTGCGGCCGGTCGGGGCTGAAACTGCCGGCGATTTCGCTGGGCCTGTGGCAGAACTTCGGCGACATCAATGCACTCGACACACAGCGCGCCATACTGCGCCGCGCCTTCGATTCGGGCGTCACGCATTTCGACCTCGCCAACAATTACGGCCCGCCGTTCGGCTCGGCCGAGATCAATTTCGGCCGTATCTTCGCCGAGGATTTCAAGCCCTATCGCGACGAGCTGATCATCTCGACCAAGGCGGGCTGGGACATGTGGGCGGGCCCTTACGGCGGCATGAACGGTTCCAAGAAGCACCTGATCGCCTCGTTCGACCAGAGCCTGAAGCGCATGGGCCTCGACTATGTCGATCTGTTCTATTCGCACCGCCCTGACCCGTTCACCCCACTGGAAGAGACGATGGGCGCGCTGGCCCAGTTCTACCGTCAGGGCAAGGCGCTTTATGTCGGGATTTCGAACTACAATTCCGAGCTGACGAAACAATGCGCCGCCATCCTCAAGTCCGAGGGCGTGCCGCTGACCATCAGCCAGCCGAACTATAGTCTGCTCGACCGCTGGATCGAGCCGGACCTGCTGGCGACCAACGCCGAGCTAGGGGCCGGAACTATCGTCTTCTCGCCCCTGGCCCAGGGCTTTCTTACGAACAAGTACCTGACGAAGGACGGCGCCTTGCCGGAAGATTCGCGCGCCGCGCGCCTGCAATGGGTGCGCAACGGCCTGACGCCCGAGACGCTCGGCCGCATCGAAGCGCTCAACGAGGTGGCGAAAGGCCGCGGCCAGAGCCTGGCGCAAATGGCGCTGGCCTGGACGCTGCGCGACCAGCGCGTGACCTCGACCCTGATCGGCGCGCGCACCGTCGAACAGCTGGAAGACAGCCTGGGCGCGCTCCTGAACCTGTCGTTCAGTACGGGCGAGCTCGACACGCTCGACCAGATCACGCGCGGCGATCCCGAAATATTCACCGCCCCGGCCAAGGCCAGCGGGGACGACCTCCGGGCCAATCCCGACTATCGCGCATAAGCCGCTCCAAAAATAGCGAAGGGCGTCCGGCAGACCACCGGACGCCCATTTTGTTGCCCTATCAGCAGGTATTGCAACGACATAGGTCGTTGGCAGGGGCGACCGCCCGCCGCCGGCTTGTCCTCAAAGCGCGAAGCGTTAGGACACTTCGATGGGCGGCGAGCCATGCGGCGTTTGATCTGCAAAAACGCGCTGTTAGGCGCGGATCAGGTTGACATTGATATTGCCGCGCGTCGCGTTCGAGTACGGACAGACGACGTGCGCCGCGGCGATCAGGCGGTCGGCAACATCCGCGTCGAGGCCCGGCAGCGAAATCTTCAGCGTCACTTCGATGCCAAACCCGTTCGGGATCGGACCGATGCCGACGCTCGAGTCGATGCTGGTATCGGCCGGAACCGCCACCTTGTCGCGGGCGCCGACAAACTTCAGCGCGCCGATAAAGCAGGCGGCATAGCCGGCCGCGAACAACTGCTCGGGATTGGTGCCGTCGCCACCGGCGCCGCCCAGTTCCTTCGGCGTCGACAGCTTGACATCGAGACGGCCGTCGTTCGAAGCGGCGGTGCCTTCGCGGCCGCCGGTGGCGCGGGCATGGGCGGTGTAGACGGGGGTGATCGCGGTGGTCATGGCTTCAACTCCTTATGCTGCATTTTGATAGCGCACATTTATATTGTGCACAATTTGATGTCAAGAAGATTGTGCGCTATATAATTTCGATGACCGACGACCCGACACCCGCGCACCTGCGCCTCGAAAACCAGCTCTGCTTCGCGGTCTATTCCGCCGCGCACGCCTTCGCCCAGGCCTACAAACAGTGGCTGGAGCCCATGGGGCTGACCTATCCGCAGTATCTGGTCATGCTGCTCCTGTGGGAAAAGGACGGGCGTTCGGTCAACGAACTGGGGCAGCCGCTCAGCCTCGACTCCGGCACCCTGACGCCGCTTCTGAAGCGCATGGAAAAGGCGGGCTTCGTCACACGCGCCCGCGACGAACGCGACGAGCGTGTGACCCGCATCTTCCTGACCGACGACGGTCGGCGTTTGCGGCCGAAGGCCGAGGCAATACCGCCGGCCCTCCTCTGTGCGACCGAGCTTTCGCTCAACGAGGCCGCCATAACGCGGGAAAAAATGAAAAATCTGTCGCGCCGGCTGCGGGCGAGTTAAGCCGGTTGCAATTTACGGCGATCGGCGCATCCTGACTGCCATCGTCTTGGGGGGAACCATGAAGCACACTTTCGCTGGCACAGCCATAATCCTGGCCTTTGCGACCTTGACCGCATGCAGCAAGCCTGCCGGGCCTGGTAACGTCAAATATAGTCCGCAGTCGGTGAATACCGCCGCCGCACCAGCCGATGCGAAGGCAGGTGCACCCGAGGGCGGACATCCCGACAATCCTGTTTCAGGTCTCGGCGTTCCGCAGTTGGCCTATAGCTACACCTACGGCTTTCAGGGGCCGGCAAAAGGCATAGAGACCTTGCGGCAGGCCGATCAGGCTGCCTGCGAGCGCTCTGGTCCGGTCGAGTGCCAATTGCTGGCTTCGACCTCGAACAACGACCGCGAGTCCGATACCGTGAACAAGAGTCTGGAACTCCGTGTGTCGCCGGCATGGCTGAAGCGTTGGAAGAGCGGCCTGGACTCATCGGTATCGAATGCCGGTGCGCGCGTTACGGGAGAAAGCGTCAACTCGGAAGATCTGTCGCTGCAGATAGTCGACGTCAGTGCGCGGCTGAAGAACAAGCAGGCCCTGCGCGACCGTCTTCAGGCCATCATCCGTACGGGCAACGGCAAGATCGCGGAGCTTATCGAAGCCGAAAGCCAACTGTCGCAGGTCCAGGCCGATATCGAATCGGCGCAGTCGCAGTTGGCCGTAATGCAGTCCCGGGTCGCGACGATCCATCTTGAGCTGAACTACAGCAGCGATTCAGGCGCCGCGTCGAACAGCGTCTTCGCACCGGTCGCCGAGGCGTGGACCGGCGTCCTTCGCAATATGATGGTGATGGTATCGATCCTGATTACGCTGGCGGCTTTTCTGATCCCCGTGGCAATTGTCGCCGGTCCGGTGGCCTGGTGGTTCCTGAAGCGTCGCAAGGCAAGGAAGACGCTTAAAGGCTAAGCTGGCTTCTCGCGACCGTCAGGGCCTGCCCGCGCAGCAGCACGCGATCACCGCGCACCTCGGCCTGGATGTCAGCGCCGCGTCGCGGGTGCGCCTGGTAGAAGTCGATCACCGTCTTGTTCAACTGCATGGCATAGAGCGGCCCCAGCATGCAGTGCATCGAGCCCGTCGCGGGGTCTTCATCTATGCCCATGTCCGGTGCGAACAAACGGCTGACAGCGTCATAGGGCTTGCCCGGATCGGCCGGCGCCGTCACCACCAGGTGCCGGTCATCATAAACCGAGCCGATATAGGCCGGAAGCGCGCGCAGGTCGGGCTTTAGATTGCGCACCTGGTCTTCGGTGGCAAACTGCGCGATCAAGGCAGGCCCAACCCAGACCGCGAGAGGCTCAATGCCGGTTGCCTGCGTGATCTCGTCAGGTATCGCACGGGTTCGCGGTTGAGGCATGTAGCCGGGAAAGTCCATTTCGTAGCGATCGGTCAGGCGCCGCACATGCAACGGCCCCGACAGCGTATCGAAGGTCAAAATGTCGGCGTCGTTGCCCATCTCGGCGAACAGCGCATGGGCCGAGGCCAGGGTCGCATGCCCGCACAACCTCACTTCCATGGCGGGCGTGAACCAGCGCAGGCCGAACCGCGCCGGATCTTCCGTCTTCAGCAAGTACGCCGTTTCGGCCTGATTGTTTTCCATGGCCAGCGCCTGCATGAAGGCGTCGTCCGGCCAGGCGTCGAAGGGTTCGACGACACAGGCGGGATTACCCCTGAAGGGCTGGCTGGCGAAGGCGTCGACGAGGAACTGGCGCATGCGAAAGGCTCCGTGACTCCGCTCCCTATTCGCGCCAACGCCTGAAGTCAAATCAGTGGACCGTCACCTTGCCAGCATCGCTCATATGGACGATGTGCTTGCCGATGCCTGGGATATCCATCTGCATATCACCGGGCGACATGCCGGACGGACACGCCCCCATCCAGTTGGCCGTCATTTCGACATCGCTTTCGGACTTGCCCATGACCGGCGGCGACATTGTGCTTTTGATCGACTGCTTGAACGCGGTATCGCTGAGCGTGGTCAATTCGATGTGGCTGTTGATCGTTCGCCCGCCGGTTTCGCAAACCTGATCGATCACCGCGCCGGTGGCCGTGGGCACGACGTCGTTCTTGCTGCACTTGACGTCGTTTGCGCCCATCTGACCGGCCGCCTTCATCCACTTTTGCGCGGCGGTCTCATCGACGCAGACGCTGTTCTTCACCGTCTTCATTTTCGTATCGGGCATCTCCATCGTCATTTCCCAAAGGCCGGGCTTGCGCGCCATGGGGTTCTGGAACGTGCCGACGGTCGTGGCGGCCGCCGCATGGGACTCGGCCGTCACGGAGGGGCCTGATGCCTGAGGCGCCGGCTTGCTGCATGCCGAAAGCATAATGAAAGCAATGGATAAACACACGTTTCTACGCAAATACCACATACAGACCTCCTGCTTTACAGTTGTCAAACGGGCTATTTGGCTACGACCTTGCTCGCGCCTGGCGCCATTCCGGCCGGACAATCGCCGATGCGTCTGCCATCAGCGGTCGTGTGGACATCACCATGACCGGCAAAGGCCGGCTCGTAAAGCGTTTCCATATCCTGATGAAAGCTACCGATGCCCATATCTATGTCGATATGGCTGGTTACGGTCGTGTCGTTCTTCGCGCACACGGATTCGATATGGGCGGACTCGCCCTCGATCTTAAGTTCGTGTTTGCGGCAGTCCATCTTTTCCGGATTGGCCGGCAGTTCGGCCAGGTTTTCCGCCAGCGACGGGCCCACGCAGATACGCCGCGTTTCCCGGAAGCCCATCTCGTCACGGCGGTAGGTCACTTCCCACAGGCCCGGTGTCACCGCGATCGAGGCGATCGGCGCGGGGGCCGAACCCGACAAGGACTTCAGTTGAGCATCGGCCTCGGCCTGCAACGAACTCGCCTCGGCGTCGCTGATCACAGCGGCCGGCGTCTCGCCCGCGACGGGGCCGGCTTCGTGCGGCCTGGAACAGCTTGCCAAGGCCAGGACGCCCAGCGACAACGACAGGATTTGACGCATAATCACCCTCCGGCCGTTGTCTTAGCGCATATTGTCGTAAAGGGGAAATGCGTCACGATAGCCGCGGGTCTTCAGGCAATTGCCAGTCGATCGGCGGATAGCCTTTCGCTTCGAGGAAACGGTTTGCCTTCGAGAACGGACGGCTGCCGAAAAAGCCGTTATGCGCCGACAAGGGCGACGGGTGCGGCGACTTGATGACCAGGTGGCGCGAGGTGTCGACGAAGGCCGCCTTTTTCTGCGCGTAACTGCCCCACAGGATAAAGACCACCGAATGCGGCTGATCGTTGACGGCACGGATGACGGCGTCGGTGAAATGTTCCCAGCCCTTGCCCTGATGGATATTGGCCTGCCCCATCTCGACCGTCAGGACGGCGTTGAGCAGCAGCACGCCCTGCTTCGCCCAGTGTTCGAGGAAACCGTGCCGGGCCGGCGCAATCCCGAGGTCCGCCTGCAGCTCCTTGTAGATGTTGGTCAGCGACGGCGGAATCTTCACGCCGGGCCGGACCGAAAACGACAGGCCGTGCGCCTGGCCTTCGCCGTGATAGGGATCCTGCCCCAGGATCACCACCCGCACATGATCGAGCGGCGTCAGGTCCAGCGCCCGGAAATATTCGCTGCCTTTCGGAAAGATGTGCGCCCCGGCCGCCCGGCGGTCCTGGATGAAAGCCTTGAGCCTTCCCATGTACGGTTTGGCAAATTCGTCCGCCAGAGCCTTCTTCCAGCTTTCGTCGAGCTTCACCTCGGGCGCGGTGCCGGCTTCTGTCATGGGTCCGTCCTCAATAAATGACGGCAAAGTTTCGCCGCGACTCTAGGCAGGCGTCAAGACGAAGTCCCAAGCCGTTTTCGATGCATATGAAACATTGTAACCCGGGGACAAGCGTGTATTGTCGCGCAATCGTCATTTCAGGGGACGCAACATGACCCGTATCCGCCTGGCCGCGATGGCCGCTCTTCTCCCGCTCGTCCTGGCCGCTTCCGCAGGCGCACAGACGGTCACTCCAATGACGCCGGACGTCGTCAAAAGCTATGACAAGGTCCGGCCGCAGGCCAACTTCATCCGCCGCGAAGTCATGATCCCCATGCGCGACGGCACGAAGTTGTACACCGTCATCGTCATGCGGAAAGGCACCAGGAACGGCCCGATCCTGCTGTCGCGCACGCCATACGACGCCAAGAGCTCGGTCGCCCGCGTCGCCAGCCAGGACATCGACGAGATCGTGCCGGCCATGGATATAGAGTTCGTCGACGACGGCTATATCCGCGTCTATCAGGACATCCGCGGTCTGCACAATTCCGAAGGCGAGTTCATCATGAACCGTCCGATCCGCGGCCCGCTCAACACAACCGATATCGATGAAGCCACCGACGCCTACGACACCATCGACTGGCTGGTGAAGAACGTGCCGGAATCGAACGGCAAGGTCGGCATCATCGGCTCGTCCTACCTCGGCTTCACTTCGCTGATGGCTGAAATCGATCCGCACCCGGCGCTGAAGGCAGCCGTGCCGCAAAGCCCGATGGTCGACGGCTGGATGGGGGACGACTGGTTCCATAACGGCGCCTACCGCCAGCCCAGCTTCGATTATGTCGTCGAACAGAGCACCGGCAAGGCCGAGGCAGGCGGCACGGCGACCGGCGTCGGCGACGACTATACGCGGTATCTCGAAGCCGGTTCGGCTGGCGATTTCGCCCGCAAATGGGGTTACGACACCTACCCCTTCTCGCAGAAGCTGATGCAGAACCCGGCCTATACCGATTTCTGGTCGCTGCAGGCGGTCGACAAATGGCTGGCGGCGCGGCCGCTGACCGTGCCGACCATGCTGGTCGTCGGCCAGTGGGACCAGGAAGATTCCTACGGCGCGCCGGCCGTCTATCGCGCCTGGGAGCCCAAGGACACCAAGAACGACAAGCTGTCGCTGGTCATCGGTCCGTGGCGCCATTCGGGTGTCAACCACTATGGTTACGGTCTCGGTGACCTGACCTTCACCGGCGACACGGCGCGCGAGTTCCGCGTCAAGTACCTGAAGCCCTTCTTCGACCACTATCTCAAGGATGCGCCCGATCCGAAAACGCCGCCCGTACTGACCTATGCGACCGGCGAGAACCATTGGGACGTGTCGCAAAATTGGCCGGCGGGCAATCCCGTCAAGCTGTATCTGGGGGACGGGTTCAAACTCTCGTTCCAACAGGCAAGCGCCGGCGGCCACGACGACTATGTATCCGATCCGTCGAAGCCCGTACCGTTCATCCCCCGCCCTATCAACATGGCCGATCCCTTCCAGTGGAAGCCGTGGCTGGTCCACGACCAGCGCTTCGTGTCCGACCGTCCCGATGTTCTGGTCTACCAGACGGAGGTGCTCGACAAACCGGTCCATATCATGGGCGCGCCGCTGGTCGATCTGTTCGCCGCCACATCCGGCACGGACAGCGACTGGGTGGTCAAGCTGATCGACGTCTATCCCAACACGTCGAGCGAAGGCGCGGCGCAAGGCTCCACGGTTGCCGAAATGGCCGGGTTCGAACTGCCCATCGGTATCGAGATCTTCCGCGGACGATATCTCCACGGCTTCGACAAACCGCAGGCCCTGACGCCCGGCAAGCTCGAGGAGTACAAGTGGTCGCTGCCCAATGTCGACCATGTCTTCCTGCCGGGCCACAAGATCATGGTGCAGGTACAGTCGAGTCTGTTTCCGCTCTATGACCGCAACCCGCAGACCTTCGTACCGAACATCTTCAACGCCAAGCCAGGCGATTACAAGGCTGCGACCGAAAGCGTCTACCACGGCGGCAAGGCTGCCTCAGCCATCGTATTGCCCATTGCCGATCAATAGTTGATTTTCAGGCGAAATTTTCGAAAAAATTGCGCCTGATCGGGGAATCGAAAAGGCGGCGGATCACGACGATCCGTCGCTTTCGTATCGCGTCCGATAGGCGAGAGCGAGATGAAATAGAGTGGAAGCATGGGGACGCGTTGCTGCTACGGCTTCCCCCTTCCGTCTGCTCCGCTGCGCTTCGCAGCCACCTTCCCCGTGAACGGGGAAGGAATTAAACGGCTTATACCAACGGTCATAAAAAATGACCGCCGGTATTCTTTTTTTCGGCTCAAACGCCGCATGGCTAGCCGCCCACGAAGCGTTGTCCTGACGCTTCGCTCTTTCAGGACAAGGCGGCGGCGGGCAAAGTACGAAAAGATTGGCGCCCCTGCCAACGGCGATAGAGCCAAAGCCAATCGCCGTTGGTTTAGCTCCCTTCCTTCCCCGCGAAGCATTGCGTAGGCACCACATGCCGTGATGCTTCGACGTCAAATCAAATCGCTTTAAATCAATGTTGATATTTCGCCTTTTCGGCTTCGCGCTCAGCATTCCAGGCTTTCAATAAAACCGCACGGCGCTTGGGATAGCGGTGCTCTGTCGGCGCCCAGCGCACGATGCGATCGGTGCGAAAATGACGGAAGGCTTCGCGCATCTCGCACCAGCCAATCAGCAGCCGCACATGGTCGAAGAAGCCAAGCGCGATCGGCCACACCGTGCGTTCGGTCGTCACCCCCTTCAGGTCGATATAATGCATTTCGACGCGGGACTCGCGGCGGATCGCCATGCGGACGTCGCCCAGGTCGATGGCGTGTTTCTCGAGCGGCGGCCAGGCCGGGGCCACGATCAGACCCGTCGCCTCCAGGTCGTCGCTGAGATCCTTGGGCAGGACGGCCGAGATCTTGGTCAGGGCGTTCTGCGCGGCTTCCGCCAGACGCGAATCCGCCCGGTCGACGACCCAGCGCGTGCCCAGAACCAGGGCCTCCAGTTCTTCCTGTGACAGCATGAGCGGCGGCAGCATATAGCCGGGCCTGAGCACGTAGCCGACGCCAGGCTCACCTTCGATATGGGCGCCCTGCGCCTGAAGCGCGGCAATATCGCGGTAGAGCGTACGCAGAGAGATATCGAGTTCGCGCGCCAGTTCGGCGCCCGCCACGGGATAGCGGTGGCGGCGGAGCAGTTGCAGCAGATCGAGAAGGCGCGTAGCGCGGGACATGACGACCTCGTCAAAAGGAATCCGGTACGCGTTACTGATGTAATGGATTTCCATATCCTAATGCCAAATTCTGACAGCAGGAACCTTAAATTTTCGAAATGTTGACCCAACGTCCAAAATCATACATACCAGTCGGTATGAATATGCAAACATCCCGCAAAGCCCCCGCCGAAACGCGCCAGCGCCTGCTGGAGGCCGCGTTTACCGAAATCTATGCCCAGGGCTTCCAGGGCAGCGACATCAATGGGATTCTTGCCCGCGCCGGCGTTACCAAGGGTGCGCTTTACCATCATTTCGACGGCAAGACCGACATGGCCAACGCCGTCATCGACACCCTGATCGACGGCATCACGACGCAGAAGTGGCTGGCGCCGCTCGACGATGTCGACGATCCCATCGATGCCCTGATCGAGGTGGTCGAAGGCACGCTGCTGACAGAGGAGGCCGTCAACGGCGGCTGTCCCCTCAACAACCTGGCTCAGGAAATGTCGGGCGTGAATGAAGATATCCGCCTGCGCCTGCGCCGCATATTCCAGATGTGGATCGGCGGCGTTGCCGACGCGCTCCGCCTTGGCCAGGCCAATGACAAGGTCCGTCGCGATATCGACGCGCGCGAAACCGCAACCTTCATTATCGCCACCTACGAGGGCTATATCTCGCTGGCCAAGAATGCCCGCGACCCCAGTCTGCTGGCGGCCGGCGTCAGGCAGGTCATCAAATATCTCGAAACCTTGCGGCCAATGCCCAAGCCGTGAGTTGACGCGCGCGGAAATTTGTTCCCAGATGCAAGTGGTATCTTGACTCATATAGTTTCAATGGATACCGACTAAACCAAGCGGCACACATAGCCGCATCTACAGGTTTGCGGGCCTGCCCGCGCTTCGGGAGCCCATATGTCCCTGCCTTCCCCCGGCCGTAAATTCCGCGACGCGCTCGCCGCCGAGCAGCCCTTGCAGGTCATCGGCGCCATCAATGCCAATCACGCCCTTCTGGCCAAACGCGCCGGCTATAACGCCATCTACCTTTCGGGTGGCGGTGTCGCCGCGGGCTCGCTGGGCATGCCGGACCTGGGCATCAATACGCTCGACGACGTTCTAACTGATGTAAGACGCATCACGGACGTTTGCGACGTGCCGTTGATGGTCGATATCGATACGGGCTTCGGCCCGTCCGCCTTCAATATCGAACGTACGATAAAGTCGCTGATCAAGTTCGGCGCCGCCGCCTGCCATATCGAGGACCAGGTCGGCGCCAAGCGTTGCGGCCACCGTCCCGGCAAGGAGATTGTGTCGACCGAGGAGATGGTCGACCGCGTCAAGGCCGCCGCCGACGCCAGGACCGATCCTGATTTCTTCCTGATCGCCCGCACCGACGCCATCGCCACCTTCGGTGTCGAAGCGGCGATCGAGCGCGCCATAAAATGCGTCGAGGCCGGCGCCGACGGCATTTTCGCCGAGGCTGCCTACGATCTCGACACCTATCGGAAATTCGTCGACGCCGTGAAGGTGCCGGTCCTCGCCAACATCACCGAGTTCGGCAAAACGCCCCTGTTCACGCGTGATGAGCTGGCATCCGCCGGCGTGGCCATGATCCTCTATCCGCTGTCCGCCTTCCGCGCCATGAACAAGGCGGCGGAAGCCGTCTACCTGGCCATTCGCCGCGACGGGCACCAGAAGACCGTGCTCGACACCATGCAGACGCGCGAAGAACTCTATCAGTCGATCGGCTACTACGCGTTCGAGGAAAAACTCGACGCGCTTTTCAATGCAAAAAAATGAACAGGGAAGGCTCACATGGACACCGCAGGAGACGCTCCCGGCTTTAAGCCCAAGAAATCCGTCGCCCTGTCTGGGACGGTGGCCGGCAATACGGCCCTGTGCACGGTCGGTCGCACCGGCAACGACCTGGCCTATCGCGGGTACGATATCCTCGACCTGGCCGCCACCTCGGAATTCGAGGAAATCGCCTATCTGCTGATTCATGGCCGCCTGCCCAACCGGGGGGAACTGAGCGCCTACAAGACCAAACTCAAGGCCCTGCGCGGCCTGCCGGTGGCTGTCATCGAAGCCCTGGAAAGCCTGCCCGCCTCGGCGCACCCGATGGACGTGATGCGCACCGGAGTTTCGTTCCTGGGCTGCGTCCTGCCGGAACGCGACGACCACAACCACCCCGGCGCCCGTGACATCGCCGACCGGCTGCTGGCCTGCCTAGGCTCGATGCTCCTCTACTGGTACCACTTCAGTCATAACGGCCGCCGCATCGAAACCGAAACCGACGACGAAAGCATCGGCGGGCACTTCCTGCACCTGCTGCACGGCCACACCCCGCAACCATCGTGGGTGCGCGCCATGCACACCTCATTGATCCTCTATGCCGAACACGAGTTCAACGCCTCGACCTTCGCGGCGCGCGTCATCGCCGGCACGGGCTCGGACTTCTATTCGTGCATCGCGGGCGCCATCGGGGCGCTGCGCGGTCCCAAGCACGGCGGCGCCAACGAAGTCGCCTTCGACATCCAGAAGCGGTACGACAATCCGGATGAGGCAGAGGCCGATATCCGCCGCCGCGTCGAGGCAAAAGAGGTTATCATCGGCTTCGGCCACCCGGTCTATACCGTCGCCGATCCACGCAACAAGGCGATCAAGGAGGTGGCGCGCACGCTCAGCGCCGAGCAGTCGAACATGAAGATGTTCGCCATCGCCGAGCGGCTGGAAAGCGTCATGTGGGACGTCAAGCACATGTTCCCGAACCTCGACTGGTTCAGCGCCGTCAGCTACCACATGATGGGGGTGCCGACCGAGATGTTCACGCCGCTCTTCGTCATCTCGCGCACCTCGGGCTGGTCGGCGCACATCATCGAACAACGCCAGGATGGCAAGATCATCCGGCCCAATGCCAACTATGTCGGGCCCGAGGATCGCCCGTTCGTGCCGCTGGACCAACGTCCGTAATCCCCTCTCCTCCCCATCGAAGATGGGGAGGGGGACCGCGAAGCGGTGGAGGGGTTTCTTCCTTTAGCTTCGCCCCCTCCGTCATCCAGCGCTTGACGCGCTGTCTGCCACCTCCCCATCTGCGATGGGGAGGAGAAATGAGAGCCCTCTTCCATGTCCGCCCATATTTCCAATGTCCGTCCCGAACCCGATAGCGTCCTCGTCGATATCGCCGACTACGTCCTGAACTATAAAATCGCCTCGGACCTGGCGTATGAAACGGCACGCAACTGCCTGATCGATACGCTCGGCTGCGGGCTGGAAGCGCTCGACTATCCCGCCTGCACCAAGCTCCTGGGCCCGATTGTCCCCGGCACGATCGTTCCCAACGGCGCCAAGGTCCCGGGCACGCAGTTCCAGCTCGATCCCATCCAGGCCGCCTTCAATATCGGCGCTATGATCCGCTGGCTCGATTTCAACGACACCTGGCTGGCCGCCGAATGGGGCCACCCGTCCGACAATCTCGGCGGGATTCTCGCCGTGGCCGACTGGCTGTCGCGTAATGCCGTGGCCATGGGCAAAAAGCCGCTGACCATGCGCGACGTGCTGACCGCCATGATCAAGGCGCACGAAATCCAGGGCTGCATCGCGCTCGAAAACAGCTTCAACCGCGTCGGTCTCGACCACGTCGTGCTGGTCAAGGTCGCCTCCACCGCCGTGGTTGCCGAGATGCTGGGGCTGACGCGTGACGAGATCATCGACGCGGTGTCGCTGGCCTGGGTCGACGGCCAGTCTTTACGTACCTATCGCCATTCGCCCAATACCGGTTCGCGCAAGTCGTGGGCCGCCGGCGACGCCACCGCGCGCGCCGTGCGCCTGGCGCTAATGGTGCAGAAGGGTGAGATGGGCTATCCCAGCGTGCTGACCGCCAGGACCTGGGGCTTCTACGACGTGCTGTTCAAGGGGCAGCCGTTCAAATTCCAGCGGCCTTACGGCAGCTACGTCATGGAAAACGTGCTGTTCAAGATCAGTTTCCCGGCCGAGTTCCACAGCCAGACGGCGGTCGAGGCCGCCATGACGCTGCACGGCAAGCTTGCCGCCATGGGCAAGACGGCCGAAGACATCAAATCGGTGACCATCCGCACGCACGAAGCCTGCGTCCGTATCATCGACAAGAAGGGCCCGCTCAACAACCCGGCCGACCGCGACCACTGCATCCAGTACATGGTCGCCGTGCCGCTGATTTTCGGCCGGCTGACGGCGGCGGACTACGAGGATTTCGTCGCTAAGGACCCGCGCATCGACGCCCTGCGCGACAAAATCGCCTGCGTCGAAGAGCCGGAATTCACCCGCGACTATCACGATCCGGACAAGCGCTCGATCGCCAACGCCCTGACGATCGAATTGAACGACGGCACCAGGCTCGACGAACTGCGCGTCGACTATCCGATCGGGCACCGCCTGCGCCGCAAGGACGGCATTCCGCTGCTTGAAGCCAAGTTCCGCGAGAACCTCAAGCGCCGCTTCCCCAAGAAACAGCAGGACCGCATCCGGGCCGTCAGCCTTGACCAGCATGCGCTGGAGGCCATGCCGGTCCACGAATATGTCGATCTGTACGTAATCTAACGCAGGGGCATGGCGAAGACCTGCGTCCAGTAGGCGCGGTAAACGCCCGGTACGCCTTCGACCTGGGCGTCGTCGTCCTGTTCATAGACTGCGATGCCCGTTTCCCTGAAAGCGCAGGTCAGGATATTGGCGCGGTGGCCCGGGCTGTTCATCCAGGCATCGACAGCGTCGTCGGCGTCTTCCGTATCGGCGACGATGTTTTCACCTACCATCTGGTAGACATAGCCCGTGTCCTTGACGCGCATTTCCGGCGTCGTCCCGTCGGGCTCGGTATGGCTGAAAAAGTGCTGGGTCGCCATATCGCGACTTTCACGCCGGGCGGCTTGCGTCAGCTGGTCGCTGATCTTGAGCGGGCCGCAGCCGTGAGCCGCACGCTCGGCATTGACCAATTGCAGCACGCGCTCGGCGCCATCGAGCGGCTGGGCCGACGCCACCACCGGCATGGCCATCAGGGCCAGCATGGCCCCCGTCAAAACACGCATGATAATCCCCTGGCCTTAAGGGAAACCCGCCATCTCACCGGCTCAGGGAGGACGATGCGCGCAATGTGTTAACGTCCGGGCAACGGGGTACGTTAAGACCAATTTACCGTTACGCGCCGCGGCGGATGCGCTCCATCATGTATGAGAAGTCCTGCGCCGCATGACCTTGCGCGCACAGGGCGTCGTAAAGCGCATGCGCCTTGGCGCCCAAAGGCGTGTCGGCCTCCGTGATCTGCGCCGCCTGCATGGCGAGCGTCAGGTCTTTCAGCATAAGGGCCGCCGCAAAGCCCGGCTGATAGTCGCGATTGGCCGGCGACGCCGGCACCGGCCCGGGCACCGGGCAATAGCTGGTCAGCGACCAGCTCTGGCCGGACGCCTTCGAGGCGATGTCGAAAAAGACCTGGTGGTCCAGGCCCAGCTTTTCCGCCAGGCCAAAGGCCTCGCACGTGCCGATCATGGTGATGGCCAACAGCATGTTGTTGCAGATCTTGGCCGCCTGGCCGGCCCCGGCACCGCCGGCATGGATCACCGCCTTGCCCATAGCCGACAGAACAGGCTCCGCGCGGACAAAGCCGTCGTCGCTGCCGCCGACCATGAAGGTCAGCGTACCGGCAGTGGCCGCAGCCACGCCGCCCGAGACAGGGGCATCGACCATCGCAAAGCCCTTGTTCACGGCGTCGGCTTCGACCGCGCGCGCCGTATCGACGTCGATGGTCGAACAGTCGATCAGAAGGGCCGACGATGGCGCAATCGTGAAGACCTCGGCATAGACGGCGCGGACATGCTGGCCGGCGGGCAGCATGGTGACCACCGCCCCGGCGTCACGGCAGGCATCGGCCAGGCTTGCGGCCTTGGTGGCGCCGGCGGCGACCGCACGATCGACGGCGTCGGCATTGAGATCGAAGGCACGCACGCTATGTGCCGCCTTGACCAGGTTGGCGGCCATGCCCGAGCCCATATTGCCGAGACCGATAAAGGCGATGTCCATGGTTAGACCTCCAGTTCGCGGGCGACGGGCGCGAACATGCCGTTCACGAGGCCCGGCGTCACGCCCGCCAGCGTTTCGGGCCGCCAGCGCGGCGCATTGTCCTTGTCTTCGATGACCGCGCGCACGCCTTCGGAAAAGTCGTTGCTGCGCGTGATATGGCACGCGATGCGGTATTCCATGCGCATGACGTCGTTGAAATCGGCCAGGCGGCGGCCTTCGCGCAACTGCCTCAGCGCCACACAGCACGACAGCGGCGAGCGCTTCGCCACGATTGCGGCCTGCGCCTCGGCCCAGTCGCTGTCGTCGAGCTTCAGCGCCAGACAGATATCGGTCATATTGTCCTTGGCGAAGCAGCGGTCCATGACTTCGCGATGCTCGGCATAGGCCGGCGGCGGCGGCGGCCTGTCGTATTTCGCCAACAACGCGTCGATATCACCACCGGCCAGCAGTTCGGCCTTAAGGTCGTTGATCGCCGGCACATAGTGGGTGGCGATACCCGCGGCCTTGACATCGCTGCCGCGCAATTGCGCGCCAGTCAGGGCAAGCCAGGTGCCGAGTTCGCCTTCAAGCCTCGGCAGAAACCAGCCGCCGCCGACATCGGGGAACAGGCCGATACCCGTTTCGGGCATGGCAAAGATGGTCTTGTCGGTCGCAATGCGATGCGACCCATGCACCGAAATGCCCACTCCGCCCCCCATGGTGATGCCGTCCATCAGGGCGATATAGGGCTTGGGATAATGCTTGATCTGGGCATTCAGCGTATATTCGACGCGGAAGAAATCCGCCGCCGCGAGGCCGTCGGTCCGGCCGCTTTCCGCGACCTTTCGGATATCGCCGCCGGCGCAGAAGCCACGCGTGCCTTCGGCATGATCGACGACCACCGCCCGCACGGCCGGATCGTTTTCCCAAGCGGTCAAGGCCTCGGCCATGGCTGCGCACATCTCGGTCGTCAGGGCGTGCAGCGCCTTCGGGCGATTGAGCGTAATCCGTCCCAGGCCGTTTTCGACGCGGGTAATGACCTCGTCCGTCATGCCGTCTCCATATGGCGCGCGATGATGACGCGCATGATTTCGTTGGTGCCTTCCAGGATCTGGTGGACGCGCAGGTCGCGAACGATACGCTCGACGCCGTAGTCGTGAAGGTAGCCATAGCCGCCGTGGATCTGCAGGGCGTCGTTAGCGACCTTCGAACCTGTATCCGTGACGAAGCGCTTGGCCATGGCGCACCACTTGCCGGCGTCGGGCGCGGCGGTGTCGAGGCGCGTCGCCGCGTCGTAGAGAAGCGACCGCGCCGCCTGGAGCTCGGTTTCCATGTCGGCCAGCTTGAACTGCGTCGCCTGGAACTGGTTGAGGGGCTTGCCGAACTGGCTGCGTTCGCCGGCATAGGCGCGGGCGCGGTCGAGCGCGTCCTGAGCGCCACCGAGGCTGCAGGCGGCGATATTGAGCCGGCCGCCGTCCAGCCCCTTCATCGCAAATTTAAAGCCCTCGCCTTCAGCGCCCAGCCGGTTTTCAGCGGGAATGCGGACATTGTCGAACATGACCTGCCGCGTCGGCTGGGCGTTCCAGCCCATCTTCTTCTCGTTGGCGCCGAACGACAGGCCGGGCGTGTCTTTCGGCACGATAAAGGTCGAGACGCCCCTCGCGCCATCGTCGCCTGTCCGCGCCATGACGACATAGACGTCGGAGACGCCCGCGCCCGAGATGAACTGCTTCGAGCCGTTGAGTACGTAGACATCGCCATCGCGCACGGCTCGCGTCTTCATGGCGGCGGCGTCGGAGCCGGAGCCCGGCTCGGTCAGGCAGTAGCTGGCGATTGTCTCCATCGTGGTCAGCTTCGGCACCCACTGGGCGCGCTGCTCCACCGAGCCGAAGCTGTCGATCATCCATGTGCACATATTATGGATCGACAGAAAGGCCGCCGTGGCGATGCAGCCGCGCGACAACTGTTCGAAGATCAGCACCGCGTCGAGCCGCGACAGCCCCGATCCGCCGTGGTCTTCCTTCGTGTAGATGGCGGCGAAGCCCAGGCCGGCCGCGTCGCGCATCACGTCGACCGGGAAGTGCTTGGTCTCGTCCCATTCCCCGGCAAAGGGCCTCAGTTTGTCACAGGCAAAGCGGTGCGCCGCTTCCCTGATCATCGCCTGGTCTTCGCTAAGCAGCATGCGTTTCCCTACGGGTTAAGCACACGGATCGATTTGGCCCTCCCCATTTATGGGGAGCGCCGTCAGGCGGTGGGCGGGGCAAACGTCCAAACACCGGCGGCGGCTGATCTGTATGATCTGCCAATTCTTATTCGTTAATGAGGCGTCGCTTGAAAGCTCGTAAGGAGCCCCGCCCACCGCCTTCGGCGCTCCCCCCTCCCCGTAAGCGGGGAGGGCGAAAGCCGCTCTGTCTCACACGTCTCCCAAATGAACTAACGCATCGTTGGAATGATAAACGCCTGGTCGCCGATATCGCCGTCGGGCCAGCGCTGGGTGACCGTCTTCACCTTGGTGTAGAAGCGCACCCCGTCCTCGCCGTACTGGTTCATGTCACCGAAGGCCGAGCGCTTCCAGCCGCCGAAACTGTGGTAGGCCACGGGCACAGGATCGGCACGTTGATGCCGACCATGCCGACATTGACCTTGGCGGCGAATTCGCGCGCCGCCAGCCCGTTGCGCGTGAAGATGGCGACGCCATTGCCGTAGGCGTGGTCAGACGGCAGGCTAGCCGCCTCTTCCAAAGTCTCCGCGCGCACGATCTGCAAGACCGGTCCAAATATCTCGTCCTGGTAGGTCTTCATCGCAGGCTTGACGCGGTCGAACAGGGTCGGTCCGATGAAATAGCCTTCCTCGTGACCTTGCAGTTTCAATCCCCGGCCGTCGAGCAAAAGCTCAGCGCCCTCGTCGACACCCATCTGGATGTAGGATTCGACCTTTGCCTTGTGCGCCGCCGACACCACCGGCCCGTAGTGCGCGTCAGCATCGGTCGATATGCCGACCTTAAGCCCGCGCGCCGCATCGATCATGCGCTCGACAAAGGCGTCGGCGGTTTTCGCGCCGACCGGCACCGCGACCGGCAGCGCCATGCAGCGTTCGCCGGCCGAGCCATAGGCCGCGCCGACGATGTCCTTCACCACCTGGTCGAGATCGGCGTCGGGCATGATGATGCCGTGGTTCTTGGCGCCGCCCATGGCCTGAACGCGTTTCCCGTACAGCGCGCCTTGCTGGTAAACGTAGTGCGCGATATCCGACGAGCCGACAAAGCTGATGGCCTTGATGTCAGGGTGCCTAAGCAAGACATCGACGGCCTCGCGGTCGCCATGCACGACCTGCAACACCCCTTCCGGCAAGCCGGCCTCCAGCGCGAGCTCGGCCAGGCGCACCGGCACCGACGGATCCTTTTCCGACGGCTTCAAAATAAAGGCATTGCCGCAGGCCAGCGCCACCGCCGACATCCACAGCGGGATCATGGCCGGAAAGTTGAACGGCGTAATGCCGGCAACGACGCCCAGGGGCTGGCGCATCGAATAGACGTCGATGCCGGGCCCCGCCCCTTCGGTATAGTCGCCCTTGAGCAGATGCGGGATGCCGCAGGCGAATTCCACGACCTCAAGCCCGCGCTGAATATCGCCCCTGGCATCGGCGACGACCTTGCCGTGCTCGGACGACAGGAGCAGCGCCAGCTCGTCCACGTTCGCTTCGATCAAGCCCTTGAAAGCGAACATGACGCGCGCCCGCCGCTGCGGGTTCATCTGCGCCCAGCCGGCCTGGGCCTTGACGGCCTGCGCCACGGCCGTATCGACCTCGGCACTTGAGGCCAGGGCGACGCGCGCCTGGACCTTGCCCGTGTTCGGATCGTAGACGTCGCCAAACCGGCCGGACGCGCCCAGCACCGCGCGGCCGTTCAGAAAGTGATGGATATCGCGCATGTAAGGCTCCGTAGTGTCTGGGCTGCCGGCATTGGCTTGAAGCTTCCCCTTCTCCCTCATGAAGAGAGAAGGGAATGGGACGGCTTCAGCTCAATACCGGTTAGATTCGAGAGAGCAGCTTATCCCCTCCCGCGACGGGCGCCTTTGCCCGTGCCGCCTGGAGTTTATCGCGCGCCATGGCGTCGGCAACCTCGTTTGTGATCACATTGTCGCGGGCCGCGCGCTTGAAGATGGCCCTCAGCCGGTCACCGATCGCATCGACGCGCGCGGTCACCACAGCCGTGTCATTGTCGCCGGACAGTTCGCCCGACACCATGATGATGCCGCCGGCATTGATGACATAGTCGGGCGCATACAGAATGCCGCGCTCGGCCAGCAGCCGGCCGGCCTCGGGGGTCGCCAGCTGATTGTTGGCGGCACCCGCCACGATGCCGGCACGGATATAGCGCGCGGCATATTCCGTGATTGTGGCGCCGAGCGCACACGGGGCGACGATATCGACCGGTTGCGTCAGGATATCGTCGACCGAGACGCCGACGGCGCCGAAGCGCTGTTGCGCTTGCGCCACCCGCGCCGGGTTGATGTCGGCCACAACCAGGTTGGCGCCCAGGTTGAACAGCTCCTCGCAAAGATACATGCCGACATGGCCCAGGCCCTGGACGGCGACACTGAGCCCCGCCAGGTCGCGGCGGCCAAGCTTTGCCAGCACGGCCGCTTCGATGCCGACGCGCACGCCGCGGGCCGTGTAGGGCGACGGGTCCCCGCCCGACTTCCCCGCGCCGGCGGCAAGCCCGCCGACGTGCTTCGTGGTGGTGGCGACGATTTCCATATCGGCGACCGATACGCCGACATCCTCGGCCGTGATGTATTGGCCGTTCAGGCTGTCGACGGCGCGGCCGAAGGCCTTCATGACCTCGGTCCGCTTTTCCGCCGGCACCGGCCCAAGAATCACCGCCTTGCCGCCCCCCATGGGCAGGTCAGCCATGGCGTTCTTGTACGACATCCCGCGCGAGAGGCGCAGGGCATCGGACAGGGCGGCATTCGACGTTTCATAGGTCCACAGGCGGCAGCCGCCGGCGGCCGCGCCGCGCGCCGTCGAATGAACGGCGATGATGGCTCTCAGGCCGCTTTCGGCGTCCTCCACCATCAATACCTTTTCGTGGCCGTCATAGTCGGGATGGTCAAACATGCACCTTGTCCTTTGGAGTCTTCACCGGCGCTTGTCGGCCGGCCGTGGCATTATCGGGTGAAATCGGGGCGTCGAACTGTGCGAGCAGTTCGTTGCGATGGGCATCGACCTTGGCCAGGTTGCCGGCCTTGACGTGGCCGAAGCCGCGGATGTCTTCGGGCAGGCGCGCCAGAGCGACAGCGATGTCGCGCTTTTCCGCCGTGAACTCGGCCGACAGGCGGGTGATCAGCGCGAAATAGTCGGCGACCAGCTTGCGTTCCGTGCGGCGTTCCGCCGTATAGCCGAAGAGGTCGAAGGCCGTGCCGCGCAAGCCCTTGAAGCGCTGCAGGACGGCGAACAGCTTGAAGACCCACGGACCGAACTTGCGCTTCTTCGGGTTCCCCTGCGCGTCCTTTTCGCCGAGGATGGGCGGCGCCAGGAAGACCGAGACCTTGTCGGGATTTTCGAACTGTTCGCTGAGCGCCTGGCGGAATTCGGGGCGCATATAGAGCCGCGCCACTTCGTATTCGTCCTTATAGGCCATCAGCTTGAAGGCATTGCGCGCCACGGCTTCGCCGAACGTTGCGTCGGCGCGGCGGGCCAATTCGACCAGATCGGCATAGCGCTTTGCGTAAGCCGCGTTCTGATAATCGGTCAGGTCACGGATGCGCGCGGCGACGAAGGCGTCCAGATCGAAGGGAAGTTCGACCCTCTCCGGCGCTTCGAGACGGCCCGCGACGAAGGCGCGGCCCAGCGAAAACGCCATAAGGTTCGCCTTGACCTCTGCACCGTTGAGCGTGATGGCGCGTTCGACCGCGGCGCGCGACAGCGGCACAAGGCCCGACTGCCAGGCGGCGCCCAGCATGACCATCAGCGCATAGACGGCGTCGCCAAGATAGCGCCTTGCCAGGCCGGCGGCATCGATCATGTGAAGCGTCTCGACCGCGCCCTTCACGCGCCGCGTCATGCTCAGCACGTCGAACACGGTATGCGTCGAATCGAGCGTGAATTCCGCCGTCGGCGTCAGCGTGCTGTTGAGCCACCCCACCGTGCGGTCCTTCGACAGCAGCGGCAGGCTCGACTTGCCGTGCGCGGTCACCATGTCGGCGGCGATCAGCGCGTCGGCCTCGCCCAGCGGGATACGGCCGCCGGGCAGCGGATGGCCCTTGCGTGCCAGGCGGATATGGGCGTCGACCGCGCCGCCGCGCTGCGCCAGGCCGATCTGGTCGACGCAGACGACCTCGGTCTCGTCGATATGGGCGGCCATGCCCAGCATGGCGCTGAGCGAGGTCACGCCCAGGCCGCCGATGCCGGTCAGCAGGATGTTGTAGGGCTGGTCGTTCAGCACCGGCGGCGTGATGTCGGGCAGGTCGGCGATCAGGTGGGTGATGTCGGCGGCCTTCGCCTTTTTCAGCTGCGCGCCGTCGATCGACACGAAGCTGGGGCAGAAGCCCTTGACGCACGATGTGTCGATATTGCACGCCGACTGGTCGATCTCGCGCTTGCGGCCAAGCTCTGTGTCCTTCGGGCCGACCGCGATGCAGTTCGACTTCACCGAGCAGTCGCCGCAGCCTTCGCAGACCGCGCTGTTGATGAAGATGCGCTCCTTCTTTTGCGGCGCCAGCCCGCGCTTGCGGCGGCGGCGCAGCTCGGTGGCGCACATCTGGTCGTAGATCAGGACCGTCGTACCGCGGATGCTTTTCAACTCGGCCTCGGCAACCTCGAGGTCGTCGCGGTGATAAAAGCTGACGCGCGGCGGCATGCTCGGGTGCCCGCGCCAGCGGTCGGGATGATCCGACACCAGAACGATATGCTTGACGCCTTCGGCCGCGACCTGCTGCGCCACGGTAACCGGGTGCAGCACGCCGTCGACGTGCTGGCCGCCCGTCATGGCGACGGCGTCGTTATACAGAACCTTGTAGGTGATGTTGACGTGCGCCGCGACCGCCTGGCGGATGGCCAGCAGGCCAGAGTGGAAATAGGTGCCGTCGCCCAGGTTGGCGAAGATATGCGGCTCGTCGGTGAATGGCGCCTGGCCGACCCAGGTCACGCCTTCGCCCCCCATATGGGTGCAGATTTCCGAGTGCCGGTCAGGCATGAACTGCACCATGTAATGGCAGCCGATGCCGGCCGTGGCGCGCGAGCCTTCCGGCACGGTCGTCGAGGTATTGTGCGGGCAGCCGGCGCAGTAGAACGGCTTGCGCTGATGCAGAGTCGTGACGCCATCCTTTGCGGCGGCGCGCGCCTTAACCTGATCGACGATAGCGTGGCGGTACGGCGTCCGGGCAAATTCCGGTAGAACCTCGAAAAGCGCGATGGCGACGTGCGCCGTATCGAGGTCCATGGTATCGCGGATGAGCGGCGCGCCCCAGCGGTCGACCTTGCCCAAGACATGCGGGCGGCGGCCGTCCGGCAGGGTATAGAGCGCGTCGCGCAGTTGCGGCTCGATCAGCGCGCGGCGCTCCTCGACCACCAGAACGGTTTCCAGACCGTCGGCAAAGGCCTTGGCCGCCACGGGATCGAGCGGCCAAACCATGCCCACCTTCCACAGGCGCAGACCGATGTGGTGGGCTTCGGCCTCGTCGATTTCGAGCAGGCGCAGGGCATCGAGCACATGGAGATAGCCCTTGCCGCTGGCGGCGAGGCCAAGACGCGCGCGCGGCGTGTCGATTACGACCGGATCGAAGCCATTCAGGCGCGCAAAGGCCTGCGCCGCCGGCAGGCGATGGTGGCGGTGGCGGACTTCCTTGGCTTCCGGCGTGTCGTTGAGACGGATGTTAAGGCCGCCTTCGGGCAGCCGATAGTCGGGAATACGCACGTTATAACGCGCCGGATCGAGATGGACCGAAGCCGATGCGTCCATCAGATCGGCGATCGTCTTGATGCCGACCCAGCAGCCGGCATAGCGCGACATTTGAATGCCCTTGGCGCCGAAATCGATGACCTCGTCGATCGTCGCCGGCGACAGGACGGGCATTTCGGCGTCGGCAAAGGCGAATTCCGACTGGTTCGGCAGGGTCGACGACTTGCAGCTGTGGTCGTCGCCAGCCAGGGCCAGAACGCCGCCCAGCGCCGAGGTGCCGGCGAAATTGGCGTGCTTGAAGACGTCGCCGGTCCGGTCGACGCCCGGGCCCTTGCCGTACCAAAGGCCGAAGACCCCGTCCTTGCGATGGCCCTGGAACAAGGGCACGTGCTGCGTGCCCCAGACGGCCGTGGCGCCGAGGTCCTCATTGATGCCGCGTCGGACCAGGATATCGTGCGCGTCCAACAGGTCCTTGGCCTGTTCGAGCTGCATGTCGTAGGTGCCGAGCGGGGAACCGCGATAACCGGAAATGAAACCCGCCGTATTGAGGCCGGCCGCGCGGTCGATGCGCCGGATCAGCATGGGCAGCCTGACCAAAGCCTGGACGCCCGTCATAAAGGCCCGGCCGGTTTCCAGCGCATACTTGTCCGCGAGGGTGACCTCAGACCGCATGGCATTTCCTGTAGTGTATCGTTTTAATTACCGATGAGACTAACTCCGTATTGCGCGAATGTGCTTCCGAGTTGCCTCGGGTAAGCGCTGGTCATCGGATAACTTTTCTGCAAATATGCAGCTACGTAGATAAAATTTTTGCTGCGGAGCAAAATAAAGAATGCCCAAGGGGAAAAACGTCCAAACCCTGGATGAGATCGACAAGCGGATTCTGCGCTGCCTGCGCGAGGACGCGCACCTGACGACCCAGGAAATCGCCGACCGCGTCGGCCTGTCGCAGACCCCTTGCTGGTCGCGCATCAAGCGGCTGGAAGAGACCGGCGTCATAGCGGGCTATGTCGCCCTGCTCGACCCGGAAAAGGTCGGCCGGCCGTTGTCGGTGATTATCGAGATCAATCTCGACCAGCACGACGACGAAAAGATCGAGACATTCTCCCGCCACCTGGCGCAGTTGCCCGAGCATCTGGCGAATATAAGCGAGGTTTCCACCTGGCCCGTCTCCGCCGGAGCGATTGGTACCGTCGCGACCCGTCATAGCCATCCCGCCTTCCGCAACCTTAGATACATTTATACGCGTATCACCAACTACTAAACGCAAAGTGGCATAGTTTATCTTTGATTGCAACTTACGACACCTCTTCCATTAGTTGTATCCGGTGGTGCTGGCAAAAATGGGCAATGCCTCTTGACCGCGGACAAAAGGCCATCCATGTCGAGAGGTCAGATTAGAGGTGGCGCATTCCTGCCTGCCGCCCTTTGCACGCCCTAGAGAGCCATTATGAATGTTGTCGTCGTAGAATCTCCGGCCAAGGCCAAGACCATCAACAAGTATCTTGGGCCGGGCTACAAGGTTCTCGCATCCTTCGGACACGTCCGTGATCTTCCCGCCAAGGACGGTTCGGTGCTGCCCGACCAGGATTTCGAAATGTCCTGGGAAGTGGACGGCGCCTCGGCCAAGCGGATGAAGGACATTGCCGACGCCGTCAAAGGCTCCGACGGCCTGTTCCTCGCAACCGACCCGGATCGCGAAGGGGAAGCCATTTCCTGGCACGTGCTGGATCTTTTGAAGAAGAAGCGCGTGATCGGCGACAAGCCGGTCAAGCGCGTCGTCTTCAACGCCATCACCAAGAAGGCGGTGCTGGATGCCATGGCCAATCCGCGCGATATCGATATCGCGCTGGTCGATGCCTATCTTGCCCGCCGCGCGCTGGATTATCTGGTCGGCTTCAACCTGTCGCCGGTTCTGTGGCGCAAGCTGCCCGGCGCCCGCTCCGCCGGCCGCGTCCAGTCGGTGGCGCTGAGGCTCGTCTGCGACCGCGAGTCGGAGATCGAGCGCTTCGTTCCGGAAGAATACTGGAACCTCTCGGCCCTCCTGAAGACACCGCGCGGCGACGAATTCGAAGCGCGCCTCGTGTCTGCAGACGGAAAGCGCCTGCAAAGCAAGTCGATTGCCAATGGCGAACAGGCAAATGACCTCAAGGCGCTTCTGGAAGGTGCTGCCTATGCGGCTGAGTCCGTTGAAGCGAAGCCGGTCAAGCGCAACCCTGCCCCGCCCTTCACCACCTCGACCCTGCAGCAGGCGGCCTCCTCGCGCCTCGGCTTCTCCGCCTCGCGCACCATGCAGGTGGCGCAGAAGCTTTATGAAGGCGTCGACATCGGCGGCGAGACGGTCGGCCTCATCACCTATATGCGTACCGACGGCGTGCAGATGGCGCCGGAAGCGATCGATGCGGCGCGACGCGCCATCGGCGACCAGTTCGGCGAACGCTACCTGCCGGAAAAGGCCCGCTTCTATTCCACCAAGGCGAAGAATGCCCAGGAAGCGCACGAAGCCATTCGGCCCACCGATTTCAACCGTTCGCCGGACAAGGTGCGCCGCTTCCTCGAGGGCGATCAATTGCGCCTTTACGAACTGGTTTGGAAGCGCGGCATTGCCAGCCAGATGGCCTCTGCCGAGATGGAGCGCACGACGGTCGAGATCGCCGCAACCAACGGCGCCGATCGCGCCGGGCTGCGTGCCGTCGGGTCCGTCATCCGCTTCGACGGCTTCCTGGCCGCCTATATCGATAGCCGCGAAGAGGGTGATGCCGCGGGCGAGGATGATGACGACGGTCGCCTGCCGGAGATCAATGCCCGCGAGGCGCTCGCCAAGAACAAGGTCAATTCCAGCCAGCATTTCACCGAGCCGCCGCCGCGCTATTCGGAAGCATCGCTGATCAAGAAGATGGAAGAGCTCGGCATCGGCCGCCCCTCCACCTATGCCGCGACGCTGAAGACGCTGAGCGACCGCGAATACATCGTCATCGACAAGCGCAAGCTCATCCCGCATTCCAAGGGCCGGCTGGTCACGGCCTTCCTCGAAAACTTCTTCACGAAGTACGTGGAATATGATTTCACCGCCGACCTCGAAGAAAAGCTCGATCGGATTTCCGCCGGTGAACTCAACTGGAAGCAGGTCCTGCGCGATTTCTGGCAGGACTTTTTCGCCCAGATCGAGGACACCAAGGAACTGCGCGTCACCAATGTGCTGGACGCGCTGAACGAGGCGCTCGCCCCGCTCGTCTTCCCGAAGCGCGAGGATGGTTCCGATCCGCGCATCTGCCAGGTCTGCGGCACCGGCAACCTGTCGCTGAAGCTCGGCAAATACGGCGCCTTCGTCGGCTGCTCCAACTATCCGGAGTGCAATTTCACGCGCCAGCTGACGGCCGATGGCGCGGAAGCCGAAGCCTCGACGCTCAACGAGCCCAAGGCGCTCGGCACCGACCCGATGACGGGCGAGGAACTGACGCTGCGGTCGGGCCGTTTCGGACCCTACATCCAGCGCGGTGATGGCAAGGATGCCAAGCGTGCCTCGCTGCCGCGCGGCTGGAAGCCGGAAACGATCGACCACGAAAAGGCGCTGGCGCTCATCAGCCTGCCACGCGATGTCGGCCAGCACCCGGAGACGGGGAAGATGATTTCTGCCGGCATCGGCCGTTACGGTCCCTTCCTGCTGCATGACGGCACCTATGCCAACCTCGAAAGCGTCGAGGACGTGTTCACCGTCGGCCTCAACCGGGCTGTCACGGTTCTGGCGGAAAAGCAGAGTAAGGGTGGTGGTCGTGGCCGCACCGCTGCTGCGGCGCTGAAGGAACTCGGCGATCATCCGCAAGGTGGCGCGATGACCGTACGCGAAGGTCGCTACGGGCCCTATATCAACTGGGGCAAGGTC
>CAKZJB010000128.1 GCA_936940865.1 uncultured Asticcacaulis sp.
CCGCAACCGCACCGACTTCACGCAAGGTCTGCTGAACGCCAGGTGGCACGCCACCGAGACGCTCGACGTCACTGCGTCGGTGGGCCGCGAGGAATCGAACTTCAAGAACCCGATCCAGAACAACATCTTCCTGCGCACGCCGTCGACGGTCACCATGACCTACGACTTCGCGCAGTCGGATCGCGTGCCGGTGCAGACCTACAGCGTCGACACGTCGAACCCGTCGAGCTTCTATCTGTGGCGGGCGCGCCGCCGAAGCGACTTTGTCGACGACGTGCTGACCCAGGCCAAGGCCGACGCCGTCTGGCGCGCCAATGACGACATCACGATGAAGTTCGGCCTCAACCGCTCGACCCAGAGCTATGACAGCACCGGCTACGGCGCCAATGACGACGTCACCTATCCAACCGGAACGTCGCTGACGGGCCTGACCGAGACCCTGCCCTACAGGTTCGGCAAGGATCTCGGCGTATCAGGCCTGCCGACCGGCTGGGTCGTCACCAACCTGCAAAGCGCCTGGTCGCAATTGCCGACGACGCCGGCCTATACGCAGACGGTCACCACCGGCAGCGTCTACACCATCAAGGAAACCCTGTCGGGCGCCTACGCCGAGGCGGAGTTCCACACCGAGCTGCTCGGCCGCCGGCTTCGCGGCGACGCCGGCCTGCGTTACGCCGACACCATCGAGGACAGCTCGGGCCTCGACGCCACTGGCACCAATACGGTCCAGGCACGCAGCCATTATTTCGACTGGCTGCCGTCGCTGAACCTGGTCTGGGAAGTGCGCGACGACGTGAACCTGCGCTTCGCCGCCAACCGAAACCTGACGCGTCCGACCCTGTCTTCGCTGGTCCTGAACCCCAGCGTCAATTCGAGCGCGCGCCAGGCCTCGAGCGGCAATATCAACCTCAAGCCCTTCCGCGCCAACACCTACCAGGCCGGCGCCGAATGGTATTTCGACAAGACCGGCGTCCTGGCGCTGAACCTTTTCCACCTCGATATCGACAGCTTCATCGTCTCGACCTCGGTCACCCAGACCTGGCGCGCGTCGGGGCTGCCGACTTCGCTGCTGCCCGCCTCGCAGGTGTCGAGCCTGATCGACGAAGCCTGGGTCTTCACCCGTCCGGTCAACGGCAAGGGCGCGAAACTCAACGGCCTGGAGCTGCAGTACAATCAGGACATGACCTTCCTGCCGGCGCCGTTCGACAAGATGGGCTACCTGCTGAACTACACCTACGCGGATTCAACCACGCACCAGTCGATTCCGTGGGTCGACGGTACCTCGACCGACACCGTCCTGCCGCTGCCGGGCCTGTCGAAGAACAGCTATAACGCCACGCTGTACTATGAGACGCCGAAGTGGGGGGCGCGCCTGGCCGCCAACTACCGCTCGAAATATATCACCAGCGTTCCGGGCGGGAACTATAACGACGTGGCCGGCGTCAACGAGTCGTTCAACCTGGACGCCTCGGCGCACTACAATCTCAGCCGTCACCTGACGCTGACCTTCGAGGCGCTGAACCTGACCAACCAGGCCGACGACGAGTACGTCAACTCGACCAACCGCGTCTACAACTACACCAAGAGCGGCCAGCAGTTCCTTGCCGGCCTGCGCTATACCTACTAATGTCCTGGTGCCCCGAAGATATCACGCCTTCGGGGCGCATTTCCTTGCCATCCAAGGGGTATTCCATGTCCGCCGGCGCCGATGACACGCCGAGAACGCCGACCGGACTGGTGGCCCAACTGGTCGCCATAGAGCGAAGGCTGAAGGCCTACCTGGCGCGCCGCACGAAAAATGCCGCCGAAGCCGACGACATCACTCAGGAATCGCTGATGCGCCTGTTCCAGCGCGGGCGTGAGGCCGATATCGCCAATCCCGAATTCTACGCGCTCAGCATCGCGCGCAACCTGCTGACCCGCCGCCGGCCCGACATAGAGGTGCCCATCGAGGACGAGGCGCTGGAAATCGCCAGCCCCGAACCCGAGGCGCTGCAGACCCTGCTCGACCGCGAGCGCATGGCGACCCTGCGCATGGCGCTGGACCGCCTGCCGCCACTGCGGCGCGACATATTCATCCGCAGGCGGCTGCACGGCCATACGCGCGAACGGATCGCGCGGGACCTGAACCTCAATCCCGAAACCGTCAAAAAACATATTACCCGGGCGCTGGTCAGCCTGACAGAAGCGATGAAGGACCGGCCCATACCACCGAGGACGCCTGAAAGTGCCGACTGATTTTCCCGAAACGCCCGACACCGATGTCCTCGACCAGGCCGCCGATTGGGCCGACCTGGCGCGAGGCCCGATGGACGCGGACACCCGGCGCGCCTTTCACGCCTGGTTGGCCGAAAACCCCGCGCATTTCGTGGCGCTGAAGCAGATCCAGGCGCTCGATAACGATCCGCACCTTGTGGCCGCCCTGACGGAAACCGCGCCTGTCCGCACCGTCCGCCCCTGGCCGTTTGCCGTTGCCGGTGGTCTGGCGGCCGCGGCGCTGCTGATATGGCTAGGCCCGCTGTCGCCCACGCCCGTTATCTTTTCATCCGGACACGGAACATTGCGCCAGGTCGCCTTGTCCGACGGCTCGCATGTCACGCTCGACGCCGACAGCGAGATGGTGGCGCGCTTTGGCCTCGGCCGCCGCACCGTCGAGCTCAGGCGCGGCCAGGCCTGGTTCGCCGTGGCGCATGATCGCCTCAAACCTTTCGTCGTCCATGCCGGAACGGTCGAAGCGACCGCTGTCGGCACCGCCTTCCGCGTCGACCGTTCCGGTGAGGTCGCGGTCACGCAAGGGACGGTCCGCGTCACCGCGGGCCCCGAGCACCGGAACGTAAGCGCGGGCACGCGGGCAGACTTTGACGGCGGGCATCTGGTGCTGGCCGGCTTCGACGCCACGGCGCCCGATTTCCGCACCGGCTGGATCGACCTGCGCGACCAGAAGTTGGGTGATGTCATCGACCGCTTCAACCGTTACAGCGACCGTCCGGCCGTGCTGGGCGACCCGGCCCTGGCGCAGTTGCCGGTCAGCGGGCGCTTTCGGCTCGACCAGCCCCGCCAGTCGCTGAGCCTGATCGCCACTGCCTATGGTCTCAGGGTCACAGTCGACGGCAATGGCAGCCAATACACGGTAGTGTCACAAAAAGTGAGAACAGGCGGCCTATAGCCCGGCGGTTATCTGCGCGGGGCGACATGCACAAGCAAAGGGTACCGGCCTGGATGGGTCTGACCTGCGTGGTCGCGGGCCTGATATTCGGCGCGCCCGCCCGGGCCGCTACGCCCTTTGCCCTCGACATTCCCGCCGGCGACGCCGAAAGCGCGCTGCGCCGGCTGTCGGCCGAGACCGGACATCCCATCCTGCTGCCCCCATCGGCGCGGCTGGCCGGGCGTCACAGCCCGGCGCTGCAGGGCCACTTCAGCCTGGCCGATGCCATGGCACGGCTATGTCCGCCGGCCGGGCTCGAATGCCGGGATCTGGGCATCGGCATCCTGGTCACCCTGTCGCGCCCGCCGGTTCTCGCACATGCGTCGGCGCTCCCATCCGCGCCCCAGGCCGGACCTGAGGTGGTGGTCACCGGCCGGCGTGGGGTACTGGGCCTGAAAGAGGCCGAACTCAGCTACGCCATCAGCCACTTTTCGGCCGGCGCGCCCGGACACGGTCCCGCCCTCACCGTCGCCGATGCGCTGAACGGCGTGCCGGGCCTGTGGGTCGACACCTCGGCCGGAACCAGCGGCAACCAGGTGCGGCCGCGCGGTATCCCGCTGGACGGATACGGCGCCATCGCCGTCCTGGAAGACGGCCTGCCGGTCGAGCATGAACCCAACCTGCCATGGGCCGATCCCGATCAGTTCTACCGTCCCGACGACATGCTGGCCGAAGCCATCTATGTGCGCGGCGGTCCAGCTTCGATCTTCACCAGCAATGCCCCGGGTGGCGCCATCGACTTCACCACCCGCGCCGCCCCCGATCACGCCGAAGGCTCGGCCGCCGTCACGACGTCGGACACCGGCCTTGCCCGGTTCGACGGCCGTGTCGGCGGACCCGCGGGTCAATGGCGGCTGGTCTTCGGCGGCCATGTGGCGCGCAATCCGACCGAACGGCGGCTGGCGCACCCTTTAAGCGGCGGGCAGCTGACCGCGCGCGCCGAGCGCGCCTGGGACGGCGGACAATTGACTGTCACCGTGCGCCACCTCGACGACACCAGCCTCAACACCTCGTCCGTGCCGTTACAGCGCATTGGCGGCCGTATCCGTCCCCTGGCCGGTTTCGATCCTCGTGAAAGCTCGTGGTTCGGGCGGGACGACGGTGTGCTGGTCTTCAAGACGCCCGATGGTCCGATGGCGGAGCCGTTCCGCAACAATAGCGGCAACCGCCTCGACTCGCTGACCGTCTCGCTATCGCAGGCCCTGGGACCGCAGACCCGGCTGGAGATCAAGGCGCGCCGCCGGCTTTCCACCACGCGGCGGTTTTCCTTCTCGTCCAACGGCGGGGCGATGACACAAGGCGCGCTGGCCGGCCTGTTCGGCGGCGGGATCCGTTTTACCGACACCGCGGGCGCCGCCGTCAACGGCGATACGCTGCTGGCCATGGTGTCGCCGGTCGCGGCGCGCGTCACGGTACGCGAAACCCTGGTCGATGCCTCGCTGTCGCACCGCTTCGCCGTCGGGGGCGACCACGACGCCACCATTGGCGTCTATGGCGCGGGCTTCCAATGGGACTACAACCGCCAGATCGCCCGCGCCCTGCTTGAGGTCGCGGACCAGGGGCGGCTGATCGACATGACAGGCCCCACCGGCCGGATCACCGACCACGGCATCGTCAATTACGGCACCACCTACGAAGAGACACTGAGCGACAACCGGCTGATCGCGTTCTACGCCGCCGACGAATGGCGGCTCAACGACCGCTTGCGCATCGACGCCGGTATTCGCAACGAACACCTGCACTTAAGCGGCGCCGTCGAACGCACCGCCGCCTATAATCTCGGCGACGGGGCGACCCTGGCCGATGACGCCGTGCAGTATGGCACCGACGTTTACGACCGTTTCGGCAAAAGCTTTTCCGCCACCGCCGCCTCGGCCGGCCTCAACTGGTCGCCAGCCCCGCGGCAGTACGTCTTCGCCCGCGCCACCCGCACCTTCCGCATGCCCGGTCCCGGCAATTATCGCGGCACGACCGATCCGCAAGGCACGGGCGAGCTGCACATGGACCAGCAGGAAGTGGGCTATCGCCTGAACGGCCACAGCCTGTTCGTCAGCGAAAGCCTGTTCCACACATTCTTTCGCGACATCGTCTTCTTCGACCAGGTGATGGCCCCGCAGTCGGGCGCGCTGATCCGCCGCCAGCAGTCCGCCCAGGCCGTAACCAGCGGGCTGGAAAGCGAGCTGACCTGGCAGCCGTCGAAGATCTTCCGGCTGACCGGCGCGCTGACCCTCCAGGCGCCGCGCTTCCGCAACTATCGCTTTTCTTTAGTGCAGAACGGCGTGCTGACGGCCTACGATCTCGACGGACGTTCGCCGCGCCGCATCCCCGATATGTTGCTTTCGCTGAACCCGAATGTGACGCTGTTCCACGGGCGGGTCTTGCTGTCCGGGACCTGGCAGTATGTGGGACCGCGCTTCGCCGACGACGCCAATACGCTGAAATTCCCGGCGGTCCATCTGTTTTCGGCGGCCGCCACGGCCGAGCTTGGCAAGGGCTGGAAGGTCGATGCGCGCGCCAGCAACCTGACCAATGCCCTGGCGATCATGCAGGGCGACGCCAATGGCGGCGAAATCGTTGCCTCAAGCGGCAGCAGCCAGATGATCACGGCGCGCGCCCTGCCCGGACGGCACATGCAACTGGCGTTACGCAGGTCCTGGTAATCAGGCCGGCACGGGAACCAGCGCGTGGCGGATACGTTCACGCACGCTATCGCTGATCTTGATGTGCCGGACGCGGCATTCGGCGTCCATGAACGACGCCATGGTCATGGCGTCGTTGAGGACCACCTGCCACGCCCCCTTCGGCAAATCGAGGATCGGGGCAAGAACTGCCACCAGACGCGAAGCTTCCGTCGAACGCAGTTTACGGGCCATTCTCAGCCTCCCCTGTGGGTTAACAAAACCTTAACACAGATCGGCGTCATGTCAGCCCCCGGAATCACTTTAATCGATCACAAGCAGCGTCACGCCCTGGCGTATCAGGGTCAGGTCGAGCGTGGCCTTACCGCCCTTGACCACAAGGTCCGGCAAGGCGGCCGGCGCCATGACCGAGGCATCTTCAAGCACCTTGTACTGCTTCTCGTCGGGCGACTGCGGCGAGCCTAAGGCCAGCCACGCCGCATAGGCATTGCCGGTCTGCGGATCGACCGTGTAGCGCGTCACATGACGCGCACTTCCGAGCCCCGAGAGATTGAGGCTGACATGGGCATCGGGGCCTTTCAGGTCGTCGTCATTATAGTACCAGACCAGGATCGCGACGCGGTCGCCGTCGCGGGTGGCGACCGCCGCAACATCGTTGCGGCCCGTCGATGCCTGCATCATATCGTCGAGCGGGATTTCCGAAGTGCTGGTAACGCTTAGCCGATCGGAGCCAAGCTTCGAAAACAGCCGGAAGACGTTCATCACCGGCAGGTCGATGCCATTGGTCGCCAGTTGCCGGTAACCGGCGAACCAGGGCTGGTCCTCGAAGGTGAAGGCCCAGGTGAGCGCGCCCTCGAGATTGACGTGGTCGCGCATCGCCAGGTCCCAGATGCGTTTGAAGCTGGCGGCGGTGTAGCTGGCATACATGGTGCCGTTGCGATAGCCGTTCTGTGGTCCGGGGCAGGCGGCGCAGCCTTCAGGGTCGCTTTCGCCGATGACGATCGGCTTGTCCTTCAGCTCCGGCACGGCGGCGATCTTCCTGAAGCCGGTATCGACGGCCCTAAGCTGCTGGAACATGCCCATGCGGACGTGGCCGTCGACGAATGTAGGCTGGCCCTTGGCGTGGAAGGACAGGAAATCGGTCGGCGTACCGGTCTGGCCCGAGGCGTAGTTCGTGCCCGACACGACATGCTTTAAAAAGCCGTCCATGAAGGCCCCGCCGGATCCCGCCACGTCGGGACCGCCGACGCGCGCTTCCGGCAGCGCCCGGCGGATACCGGCGACGGCAAAGTCGTGAAGCTTGTAGAAATCCTCCGGCGTGCCGGTCCAGTAGGCCGGGCCGTTGGGTTCGTTCCATACTTCGAAATACCAGGTCGCGACCTCGGCGCGGCCGTAGCGTTCGATATTGTGCTTCGTCCACTGGTAGGCCAGCTCGCCCCATTTGGCATAGTCCGTAGGCGGAGCATTCCACGCACCGGCGATCAGGCCGTAGGAAAAGCCGGGGCGCCAGCTGTGGCGATAGGGTGTGCCGCTGGGCGCCGACGACAGGGCCTCGGGCATGAAGCCGAGCTGCAGATAGGGCCGGACACCGCGCTGTAAGTACGAATCGATGATGCGGTCGGTCACCGTCCAGTCGTAGACGGGACGGCCGTCCTTGTCCTCCGTATAGGCGTTGGTCGAGCCCCACTTGAAGGCCGGCGTGCCGTCACCCGTGTTCAACAGGTTGTGGGCGCGGAAATACACCGACTTCGGCTTGAGCGCACCCAGATGCGCCAGCAGCTTTTGCCCGTCCTTCATGGTGGCGTAGTTCGGTTCATCGGCTCCGAAAAAGCGCCAGGCCGGCGGCAGTTTGCCGGTCGTTTTCGCCGCATCGACCGTAATTGTCACCGGAAAGCTGTCCTGCCCCCTGGCGGGCAATGCCATGCCCGCGATCGCCAGAGCGATCAGACTCGATTTCAGCATGAGCGTTTCCCATTAATTTGGGAACAATACTCAGACCATTATCCCGGCCCTGTCAATTGATCAGGCCAGCGCCCGATAGATGAAGTTGCGGAAACGGGCCTCGCCCGCGCCGGCGGCATAGATGGCCGGCTTGAGCATCAGGAAGCCGCCGCGGACATTATGATGATAGCCCGACACCTCCATGCCGCGGTCGAACCGTTTCCAGGCCAGGCCGTCGTTCGACGTATGGAAGGCGACGATATGGCGATCGTTGCGCAGGCGCATTTTCATGCGCGTACCGTGTGGATTGGCCGGCCGGCCTCGTTCGATGCCGTACTGGTGCGTGATGAAATTCCTGGCGTCGAAGCCGAGGCCGCAATAGAGCTTCTGATCATAGAAGAGCAGAAGTCCTGCCCGCACGCCAGGATCGATTTCGATATCGCACTCGATCTCATAGGCCGGGTCGCCGACGACGAAGGTCAGCGGCGGCGACGAACTGGGCGCGTCTCCCGCGGCCGTGAGATGCAGCACGCCGCCTTCGCGGCGAATACGTTGGGTCTCGGTGGCCGACGGGCTGAAGAAGTTCCACTGCAGTCCGAACTTGTCGCCGGAAAAGTCGTCCGACAGGGCGATGCCGTGCGGCAAGGCCTTGCCGCCTTTCGGCTTGGGCAACGGCTTCGACAGGTCGCCGCCGCCGATGTCGAACCAGCCGTCACGCGTCCAGGTCACCGGCGCCAGCAGCGCCTGGCGGCCCAGCGTCCAGAAGCCGTTTTCATAGCCGTGATAGACCGCCCACCAGTCCCCCCGGGGCCCGTCTATGACCGTGGCGTGACCGCGCGACCACCATTTTTCGCCGACCGAGGTCGTGCGCACCAACGGATTGCGTGGATGCTGTTCCCACGGACCGTGGATCGACCTGGAGCGCGCCGCGATGACCATGTGGCCGGTCGGCGGCCCCGCCGTGCCGCCGACGGCGGTAATGAGATAAAAGTACTGCCCGTGCCGCATGACCTTGGGGCCTTCGGGCGAGAAGCCTTCGACGTCCCATTCCTCGGGATAGTGCCAGGGATCATAGACGTGCTCGGGCTCACCGGCGCGGCTCAACCCATCGTCCGACAGCCGCACGCGATCGCCGCCCGACAGGAACAGCCAGCGCGAACCGTCTTCGCCCACGACATGGCACGGGTCGATATGCTTCGGCAGGTCGAGATCGACCGGTTCGCTCCATGGCCCTTCGATATGGTCGGAGGAGATGACCCAGGAGGTCGTCTTCGACCCCGGCACCGAAGTCTGCTTGGTCGGAATGTAAAGGAAATATCGGCCATTGTGTTTGGCCAGCGACACGGCCCAGACCGAGCCGATATTGGTCTTCAGCGCCGCTGTCTTCGGCGTCCAGTTCACCAGATCCTTCGAGTGCCAGATGATCAGGCCAGGATAGGCGTCGAACGACGAGAACGTCATATAGTAGTCATCGCCATCTTTCAGGATGGCCGGGTCGGGGTGATCGCCAGCGACAATCGGATTGAGGAAGGTGCCGTCGCCCAGGTCCGCTTTGCGCTGGCCCTCCAGTCCCTTCGCCCAGGTCGCGGGTCTGGCCACCTTGGGTGCGGCTTCGGCCGTCGCCGGCGCACCGAAAAGCAAGGCGCCGATACCGACCGATTTCAAGGCCTCGCGGCGGCTGGCATCACTCATCTCGAAATCCTTACAATTCCAGTTGTCGCGACGCCGACGCACAGGCGCACATCGCTCGGAACGCGGAAAAAGGGCGCCGGTCGTCAAACCAGCGCCAGTGTCCAGCTTGTGCTACCACTTGGTTACAACGGGGAGCTGGGGTGGAATCCGGCGGACAAGAAATGTCCGCCGGAAATCGGCATCAGTACTTGTAGCGCAGGCCCAGCGTGATCTGGCGGCCGGTCGAGCTGTAGAGCGTGACGACAGGCTGCGCGGTCAGCGGATAGGCGTAGCGGTTCGAGGTCTGGTTGGTCAGGTTCAGGCCTTCCAGCGACAAGGACAGGCGCTGATTGAGGTTCCAGGTGATTTTTCCGTCGACATTGGTCGTGGCGCGCGAACCGATGAAATCGTTGAGCAGCGGGCTGTCGCAGGCCACCTGGGTAGCCGAGGCGGCGGCGGCCGTCGTCGTGTTCGTCGGGTCCTGCAGGCCGGGATTACACGAGCCGGCCGCGATCGGGAAGGTCGTATAATAGGCGGCGCGCTTGGCCATCGAGATACGGGCCGAGAAGCCCGGCACTTCGTAGTACAGCGTCAGGTTCAACGCGTCGGGTGAAGCATTGAGCCATGGTCCGCTGGCCAGGGTTTGCGGCTTGGTCTGCACGCCGTTGACCAGGGAGCCAGGATCCAGGATGTAGGTCAGCTTGGAGTTGATATGCGTTGCATTGAGCTGGATGCCGAAGTTCTTGGTAAATTCCGGGAAGACCTTGGGCAGGAAGGTGTGCAGGTAGCCCAGGTCCTGCTGGTAGTTGGCTTCCCAGCCCCACAGGCTGCCACCCGGCGCGTCGCGCACCTGACGGGCCGTGAACGGATTGCCGTTGTCGATATAGGCGACTCCGCTTGCGATCTGTGTCGGCGTCCCCGTCAACTGTGCCTTCACCGCGGCGATCGAGTCGGCGTCGAGGAAATCCGACAATTGCGCGTCATAGAGGATAGTCTGCGGGAAGCTGCCGATTTCCTTGTCGAACATGGCAAACGACACAAGCGCATTCTTGGCGAAGTACCATTCGACACTGAGGTCGAAGTTATCCGAGCGGAACGGCTTCAGTTGCGTGTTGCCGACCGTCAGCGAGCCGCCGGTCGTGGAACCATCCGTCGGCACCTTGATCGCCGAAATGGCCGGCGACAGGTTGGCCAGCAGGGGACGCGCCATGGCCTTCGCCGCCGCCAGACGGATATAGAGGTTATCCATGGCGTGGAAATTGACGTTGATCGACGGAAGGGTGTCCGAATACTGATTGGTCTCGACGATGGGAAGACCGGTATTGGTACGGCCGGTTGCCTCGATCTCGGTCTTGACCTGGCGAACGCCGAGGTTGCCAGTCAGATCGTGACCGAAGATCTGGTAGTTGTAATCGACCTGCGCATAGGCGCCCGTGTCGGTTTCATCGACCGCGAAGGTCGCTGCGTTCGACCGCTTGTTGGTGATCCGCCAGTCGCCGAACTTGTTGATGCAATTGCAGTCGTAGCCGAAGGTGTTCGAAAAGGCCTCGAGGCTCGGCGCGAAGAAGCTGGTCGGCGTGCCGGATGGCACGTCCAGGCCCTGGCCGAACTGGTGGACGCTTCCCAGCGACGCAACGGAAACGCCGGCTTCCTTTTCGGTCGGGTTGAGCGTGTCGGTCAGGCGCTCGTACTGGTCGGTGTAGAAGCTGAATTTCTTCGTGTTGAACCCGAACTTGATGTCGTGATGTTCACTCTTGTTCCAGTCGAAGTCGACCTTGAAATTATCGAAGCTGGTCTTTGTCGTGCGCAGGTAGTGGCGCATCGCCGAAAAGCCCTTGACGATGCCCCAGTTGGACGAATTGGCGACGTCGAAGCCCGGATCGACCAGCGGCATGGTATCCGTGATGCCGCGCTCGTCATAGGTCATGGTCTCAGGCCGGTCCATGGCGTTGAATTCGACCAGGAAGCCTTCGTTGACGTTGATCGATTTCGAATGGCCGAGCTGGGCATTGACCCGGAAGCTATCGCTGAAACGGTGATCGAGGTTCAGCGACAGCTGGTCGAAGGTCGTGGTGTAGAAGCTCGCGTCATCGCCCGAACGCCAGTCGACATTGGACAGCTTGAGATAGTCGGCCGTGCCGTTCGTCACGTGCGCGTCCAGGACCTTGGTCGCCGGGCGTCCGATCAGCGCGATCCGGCCACCGATGCCATAGGCGTCGGGCGTATATCCCACCGACAGCGGGTTATTGTAATAGTCGTACGGGTCGAGGTTATAGGGATTGACCGAGAAGATGTTGGTTCCCAGCACCGCGGCGGACCCGTTTACCCCTGTGGCAAACGCCGGGGTGGTGCCGTAAAGCGTGGCGCCGCAGTCCTGAGCGCCCGTCGTATTTGTCTCCGGGGCTGCGGTACAAAGGCCGGGGTAAAGATTACGCCGCGTGGAAATCTGCGAAGACGTTATCGATGACGACGGAGCCGTCAGTGTATTGAGCGTGGCGTTGGTATTGTTGCGATTCAAACCGACGCTCTGCAGCTGGAAATTCTGCGATTCGCTGCGGAAGCGCGAATAGAGGTAGTCGGCGGTGAAGCGCGTATTGTCCGAAAGCTGCGCCTGGAAGGACGAGGTGATGCCGAGACGCTCGGTATGCAATTCCGTGTCGTTGAGCGTGATCAGGGCAGGGATGCGGACCAGCGAATCGTCATAGCGGCCCGAAGTCGAATAGCCCGCAGGATAAAGCGCGGCATAGGCCGTCGGATCGGAACCGGTCTGGGCGGCAATGACGGCCGGATTGGTAATGGCCGCGACGTTACAAATGGTGCCGGCCGGAGTGGTCGGCGAACTGGTCGTGCACTTGCCCGAAGCGATCTGCACGGTCTGCGGGAAGGTCGTGCCCGTCGGCGCGGCGAAACCGGCGCGCTGGGGATATTCGTTACCGGCCCAGGACGTGCCGCGATAGTCGTAGTCGGCCGAACCGGCCTGGCGCGCATAATTGGAAATCGAGGTGTCGCGGACCTGGTAGGCGCCCGAAATCAGGAAACCGAGCTTGCCGCCGGCCCAGCGCCGCGAGAACAGGCCGGCGATGCGCGGATTCTGGTGCTTGCCGTTTTCATAATAGGCGTCTTCCAGCGAGAGGGCGAACTTGGTGCCCTTGTAGTCGAAGGGGTGACCGGTATTGAGATCGACCGTGGCGCCGAGGCTGCCCTCGTCGGTCTGGGCGTCAGCCGACTTGCGCACCTGCACGCTGTTGAACAGTTCCGACGCGAAGCTGTTGAAGTCGAAGGCCCGCGAGCGGTTGGGCGAGGTGCCGGAGTCGTTCGAACCCGACGTCGACAGGGCTTCCATCCCGTTGATGCGAACGCGGGTGAAATCGCCGCCCAGGCCGCGAACCGAGATCTGGCGGCCTTCGCCATTGTCCCGGTCGATCGAGATGCCCGGAATGCGCTGCAGGCTTTCGGCCAGGTTGGCTTCCGGGAACGACGCGATGTCGTCGGCATTGATGGCGTCGAGCATGACGTTCGACTTCTTCTTGGTGTTCAACGCGCTTTGCAGCGAGGCGCGATAGCCGGTCACCACGATCGTGGTGCTGTCGGCCGCCGCGCCGTTGGCATCCTGCGCCTGAGCGCCAGAACAAGTCAGAAAATTTCCCAACGCCAATAATGAAATGCCGTAAAGCCAAGCATTGGACACACGTTTCCCGTGCAGCTTTCCCATTTTTATAAGCCTCTTCCCAGTAATCCGGCCACAATTCAGCCACTTTTTTGTTTCACTCGAGACATCGACGCCGATTGATACCGGTGTCATTTTGATATGCCCGAGAGCTGCGCTACTGGTAACGTTATCTAACGAGGTTTTGCAAGACAAAATATGCCCGAAAAACGTCACAATTTTTCTCAACCCGAAAAATGTGACTAAAACGACACGACAAAGAAAATGTCGCAATGCAACACATTTCCGGATTTCGAATACTGAAAATTCTATTTTAAATTTCGGATTTTCTTTTGACAGCGCTGCCAAAAGAACTGTAATCGATCTCTACGGGATCAATTCCGCGACTATGGCGGAAACGGCCATCTCCGCTATTGCCAGATCCTCCTCGCCGGCCAGGCCGCTGACGGCCACCGCGCCGACGCAGGTTCCATCGATCACGACCGGCACGCCGCCGTCCCAGCCGACATAGCGGTCGTCGCCGTGATAGCTCATCAGCGCATTGTCGGCGAAGGTGGCGCGGCCGATCTCGCCCGAAAACCCGCGCAGGCGGGCCGCCGTATAGACCTTGTTCTGGGCGATGACGATCGACGGCAGGTTGGCGCCGTCCATGCGGTAAAGCGCGATCAGTTCGCCGTGGCTGTCGCCGACAGCCACGGTCGCAGCCTTGCCGCGCCGATTGAGTTCCGTCACGGCGGCGTCGACCGCCAGCTTCGCTTCAGCCTCGCCAAGAGTCATAAGGGTTTGCACGGTTCGTCCTCCCGATCTTCGGCCGGCCGATTCGCCGCCTCTTGACGACAACGTTGTCAGCGTGGTCCAACGGACGCAATAAAAAATACAGGGAGATCATTATGTCCGCATCGTCGCTCCGCCGGCGCAAAGGCCGTTGGCTGGCTGCCGCCAGCCTTTGTCTTATGGCCGTCGCGGCCGGGGCAGAGGCCCGCGCCAAACGCGCCAGGGCGGCGAAGATCCCTCCGGCACAGGCCCACCTTGCGCTGTGGCCGCAGGCCAGGTCGCCGGTCGGCCTCGACCCCGCCATCGAGGCGAAGATCGACGCGATCCTTGCGAAAATGTCCGTCGAGGAAAAGGTCGGGCAGACGCTTCAGCCTGAGTGGAAATCGATTACACCCGATGAAATGCGCGATTATCATATCGGCAGCATCGAAAATGGCGGCGGCGCCGTGCCGGGCGGCAACAAGCACGCCAGCCTGCAGGACTGGATCGATCTGATCGAGCCCTACTGGGAGGCCTCGGTCGATCCGCGCGCCAATACCGTCCGCATCCCGATGATGTGGGCGTCGGACGCCGTCCACGGCCACAACAACGTCTTCGGCGCGACGCTGTTCCCCCACAATATCGGCCTGGGCGCGGCGCACGATCCGGAACTGATCCGCCGCATCGGCGAGGCGACCGCCGCCGAGGTGCGCGCCACCGGCATGGACTGGTCGTTCGCGCCGACCATCGCGGTGGCCCGCGACGACCGCTGGGGCCGTACCTACGAAAGCTATTCCGAAGACCCCAGGATCGTCGTGCAGTACGCCGCAGCCATGGTCAAAGGGCTGGAGGGCGAAGGCAGGACCTTCCTCGACAGGGACCACGTCATTTCGACCGCCAAGCACTTCCTGGGCGACGGCTCGACCGCCGGCGGCCGCGACCAGGGCGATTCCCTGGCGTCGGAGGCCGACTTGGCGCGGCTGCACGGCGCCGGGTACCAGGCCGCCATCGATGCCGGCACGCAGTCGGTCATGGCGTCGTATAACTCGTGGCATGGCGTGAAGATGCACGCCAACCACGCCCTGATGACCGATGTGTTGAAGGGCCGGATGGGCTTCGATGGCTTTATCATGGGCGACTGGAACGCCCACGGCCAGATCCCCGGATGCACGACCTCCAACTGCCCGTCCGCCTTCAATGCCGGCCTCGACATCTACAACGTGCCGCAGGACTGGAAAGCGCTCTATGGCAACATGGTGCGCGAGGTGAAGGACGGCACCATCCCGATGAGCCGGCTGGATGATGCGGTACGCCGAATCCTGCGCGTAAAGTTCCGCGCCGGTATCTTCGATGAGGTCGCGCCCAAGGACCGCCCCAATACCTTCAAGGGCCTGGGCGCGCCGGAACACCGCGCCATTGCGCGCGAAGCCGTCGCCAAGTCGCTTGTCCTCTTGAAAAGCAATGGCGTCCTGCCCGTGAAAGCCAGTGCCAACATCCTGGTGGCCGGTGATGGCGCCGACAATATCGCCATGCAGTCGGGCGGCTGGACCCTGTCGTGGCAAGGGGCCGACAATGGGCCCAACGACTTCCCCGGCGCGACCTCGATCTATGCCGGCCTCAAGGCAGCGGCGGAAAGCGCCGGCGGCCATGTGACCCTGTCACCCGACGGATCGTTCGCGCAAAAGCCCGACGTCGCCATCGTCGTCTTCGGAGAGACGCCCTACGCCGAATTCATGGGCGACCAGACAGACGTGGCGCTGCACCATGACAATGTCGAAAGCCTGGACCTGCTGAAAAAGCTTAAGAGCCAGGGCATTCCGACCGTCGCCGTGCTGCTGTCGGGCCGTCCGCTCTATGTCAATCCGCAGATCAATGCGTCCGACGCCTTCGTCGCGGCCTTCCTGCCGGGTTCGGAAGGCGAAGGGATAGCCGATGTGCTGCTGGGGCAACGCGACTTCAACGGCCGCCTGAGCTTCTCATGGCCGAAACGCCCCGACCAGACGCCGCTCAACGTCGGCGACAAGGACTACGATCCGCAATTCGCCTATGGCTTTGGCCTCAGCTACGCGAAGCCGAAAACGACCCCTGCCCTGCCCGAAGTCAGGGAAAACACGCGCTATGGCGAGCGCAATGTCTATCTGGCCAAGGGCCAATTGTGGAACGGCTATCACCTGACCATTGGCGACACGAACGCGCCGCGCATGGCCTATGTCGGCACGCGCACCACGCTTTACGGCTCGGCGGCGATTACGGTGCAACCCGCCGGTAACGGTATCGCGGCCGAATGGGCCGGCAAGCGCAAGGCGTGGGTCGATATCGGCGCCGACGCCCCGTCCGACGTGGCGCGCGAAGCCAACGGCGCCATGCTGCTAAGTATCAGCCTGACGGTCAAATCGGCGCCGTCGTCCGAAGTCCGTCTGGGCGTGGGTTCGGCCTCTGTGCAGGTGGCGAAGCTTTTGGCGCCGGGCGCCGTGACCATCGCCGTGCCGCTGTCGTGCTTCAAGGCGCAGGACCTGGCCAAGACACCGACCGTCATGCACCTGGAAACCGCCGGTACGCTCGACGTCGTGCTGACCGAGGTGCGCTTGAGCGAAACCAAGCAGGGTGCGGCCTGCCCGGCGGAATGATCAGCATCAGGGCGTTACCGCGGTAAAGGCGACGCCCCTCTTGACTCCTGTTTTAAATAAGAACAAAAAGAGAACATATTTCCGAAGAACTCGGATCAATGGTGGTGGTCATGTCGAAGCTTTCTTCCGAAGGACTCGCTCAGTTGCGCCAACGCATCCAGGCGCTCGACGGCAGCCGGCGCGCGGCGGGCGTGCTGCCCTTCGGCGTTGCCGCGATCGACGATCGCCTGCCGGGCGGCGGGCTGGCGCTGGGTGCGCTGCACGAGGTGGCGGGCCAGGGCGACGGGGTCGTCGACGGCGCCGCGGCCGGTCTGTTCGCCGCCGGCATCGCCGCGCGCACGAAGGGCAAGGTGCTGTGGGGCGTCACGCGGGCCGACCTGTTCGCGCCGGGCCTGGCTCAGGCGGGGCTCACGCCCGACCGCGTCATTCATGTCGAAGCCGGCGACGAAAAAACACTGCTGGCCGTGTGCGAGGAGGCCCTGCGCCACGGTGGTCTCGGCGCCGTGGTCGCAGAAGTGGCGAAACTGCCCATGGTGGCGTCGCGCCGCCTGCAACTGGCCGCCGAGGATCACGCCACCCTGTGCCTGGTGGTGCGGCGCTGGAAGCAGGTCAGGGAGGCCGCCGAGTTCGGTCAGCCGACCTCGGCGACCACGCGCTGGCGCGTAGGCGCAGCGCCGTCTGCCCCCCTGCCCGTCCCCGGTCTCGGGCGGGCGCGATGGGATCTCGAACTGATGCGATGCAAGGGCGCAGATGCGGCCCGTTTTACCGTGGAGGCCTGCGATGAGAAGGGTCGTCTCGCTCTACCTGCCGCGTTGGTCCACCGACCGGCTGCGGCGCGGCTTAGGCTACGCGCTGCCTCCTGAGACGCCGCTGGTCCTGAAGGGCTCGGACGGGCGCAAACGCGTCGTCACCGCCGTCGACAGGGCCGCCGCCGGACAGGGCCTGCATGTCGGCATGCCGCTGGCCAAGGCGCAGGCCCTGGTCGAGGGCCTCGCCGTCCACGACGCCGACGCGCATGCCGATGCCGAAGCGCTCGATGCCCTGGCCCGGTGGGCGCTCAGGCGCTTTTCGCCCGTGGTGGCGGCCGATCCGCCGAACGGCCTGGTCATCGATATTACCGGGGCGGCGCACCTCAACGGCGGCGAGGATGGCGTGCTGACAATGCTGGTCCAGGCGCTGAAGGCTGAGAGCATCACGGCGCGCGCCGCCGTCGCCGATACCTGGGCTGCGGCTTATGCAGCGGCGCGTTTCCTGCCCGGGCGCACCGCCGTCATGGGACCGGCCCGCGACTGGCTGCCGGCCTTGCCGCTCAATGCGCTGCGCCTGACGCGCGATGTGGTGTCGGGCCTGGGACTGCTGGGGTTCGAGACGATCGCCGACCTTCTGGCCCAGCCGCGCGCGCCGCTGGTCCGCCGCTTCGGGCTCGACCTGGCACGCCGCCTCGACCAGGCCTTCGGCCACGTCCACGAACCGATCGATCCCGTCCGTCTGCCCGATGTCACCCAGGTCGAGCGCGTTTTCGCCGAACCGATCGGCGCGCCCGAGACGATTGCGCGCTATACCGGCAAGCTGACGGAAGGCTTATGCGACGCCCTGGAAGGCAAGGGCATGGGCGCACGCCAGCTCGACCTTGTCTTCTATCGCACCGACACTCGGATCGAAGCCGTGCGGGTGGTCATGGCGCGGCCGGTGCGCGATATCAAACGCCTGACACGATTGTTGTGCGACCAGATCGAGACCGTCGATCCGGGCTTCGGCATCGAGCGCATGCGCCTTGTCGCCACCGAGGCCGAACCGCTTGTTTTGACGCAAACCGGTACGGACGACGCGACAAAGGCGCCGGACCTGTCGGCCCTGATCGATACCTTAAGCAACCGCATCGGGGCGGAACGCATCTTCTGCCTGCAACCGGTCGAAAGCGACGTGCCTGAACGCAGCGTCGTGCGCGCCGGCGCGCTTGACGCCGACACCGGCCAGACCTGGCCGGCGCACTGGCCGCGGCCGTTGCGGCTGTTCCGCACGCCCGAAACCGTAACCACGCTCAGCCTGCTGCCCGACTATCCGCCCAGGACCTTTATCTGGCGCGGCGTCCGCCACACGGTTACGCGCGCCGACGGGCCGGAACGCATCTTTGGCGAATGGTGGAAGCGCGAGGCCGAAACCGATGCTTTGCGAGACTATTTCCACGTCGAGGTCGAGGACGGCCGCCGCTTCTGGCTGTTCCGCACCGGCGACGGCGAGAGTCGGGAGCCCGACAAACAAAAATGGTACGTGCACGGAGTATTTTCGTGAGGCCGTACATTGAGCTCCAGGTCACGACGCAGTTTTCTTTCCTGCGCGGCGCCAGTTCGTGCGACGAACTATTCGCCCGGGCACGCGAACTGGGTCTGGAGGCGCTGGGCGTCGTCGACCGCAATTCGGTCGCCGGCATGGTCCAGGCCTACAAGGCCGCCCGGGACCATGGCGTACGGCTGGTCGCCGGCTGCCGGCTCGACCTTGCCTGCGGCACATCGCTTCTGGTCTATCCTCTGGACAAGGCGGGCTGGTCGCGCCTGTGCCGCCTCTTGTCGCTGGGCAAAAGCCGCGCCGGCAAGGGCAGGTGCCATCTCGAATGGAGCGACGTCGAGCTGTGGAACGAAGCCCTGATCGCCGTGCTGGCGCCCGACGCGGCCGACGATATATGCGTCCTCAATCTGCGGCGTCTCAAGGCGATTTTCGGCGACCGCGCCTATCTGGCGCTTAGCTTACGCCGCCGCCCCAACGACGCATTGCGCCTGCACCAGTTGTCGCAGATGGCCGAAGACGCCGGCGTGCCGACGATCGCCACCAACGACGTGCTGTTCCATGTGCCCGAGCGCCGCATCCTGCAGGACATCCTGACCTGCATCCGTCACAACTGCACGATCGACCAGCTGGGTTTCCGCCGCGAACGCCATGCCGACCGCTATCTGAAAGCGCCGGGCGAAATGGCGCGCCTGTTCGAACGCTATCCCGAGGCGGTCGCCCGCACGCGCGAGATCATGGACCGCTGCGCCTTCTGCCTGTCGCAGCTCGAATATCAGTACCCGGACGAACGCATGCATCCGGACGAACCACCGCAAAAGGTGCTGGAACGGTTTGTCCGCGAAGGCGCCGAAAAACGCTATCCCGCAGGCGTTCCGGAAAAGGTCGAAAAGCAGCTCAGCCACGAACTGGCCCTGATCGCAAAGCTCGGCTACGCCTCGTACTTTCTGACGGTCCACGACATCGTCCATTACGCCCGCTCGCAGGGCATATTGTGCCAGGGCCGCGGATCGGCGGCCAACAGCGCCGTCTGCTATGTGCTCGACATCACCGCGGTCGATCCCATGAAGCATGACCTTCTGTTCGAGCGCTTCATCTCCGAAAACCGCAACGAACCGCCCGATATCGATGTCGATTTCGAGCACGAGCGGCGCGAAATCGTCATGCAGTGGGTGTTCGATACCTACGGCCGCGACCATGCGGCGCTGGTGGCGGTCGTCACGCGCTACCGCACGCGCGGCGCCATCCGCGATGTCGGCAAGGCCCTGGGCTTTACCGAAGACGTGATCAAGACGGTATCGCAGCAGTACCGGCACTGGGCCGAAGATATCGACGAACAGCACCTCAACGGGCTGGCGCTGAACTTCAAGGACCGCCGCCTGCGCCTGCTGACCCAGCTGGCGCGGCAGCTGATCGGCTTCCCACGCCACCTGTCGCAACATCCCGGCGGCTTCGTGCTGACGCGCGATCGCCTCGACGCCCTTGTGCCCATAGAGCCCGCCGCCATGGACAACCGCCAGGTCATCGAGTGGGACAAGGACGATATCGACATCCTGAAGTTCATGAAGATCGACTGTCTGGCGCTGGGCATGCTGTCGTGCATGAAGCGCAGCTTCGACCTGCTGCAGGAACACAAGGACATTTACATGGACTTGGCTAACATTCCCCAGGAAGACAAGCCGACCTACGACATGATCTGCAAGGCCGACACGATCGGCGTCTTCCAGATCGAAAGCCGGGCGCAGATGTCGATGCTGCCGCGCCTGAAGCCGCGAACCTTTTACGACCTGGCCATCGAGGTCGCCATCGTCCGCCCGGGACCGATCCAGGGCGACATGGTGCACCCCTATCTCAGGCGGAGGCACGGCGAGGAAAAAGCCGAGTACCCGCATCCCGATCTCGAGAAAATCCTGGGCCGGACCTATGGCGTACCGCTGTTTCAGGAGCACGCCATGAAGGTCGCCGTGGTGTGCGCGGGCTTTTCGGCCGATGAAGCCGATCATGTGCGTCGCAGTCTTGCGACCTTCAAACATACGGGAGGCGTCAAAGCCTTCAGCGATAAAATGCTGAACGGTATGCTGGCGCGCGGCTATACGGAAGAGTTCGCATTGCGCCTGATCAAGCAGCTTGAAGGCTTCGGTTCGTACGGTTTTCCGGAAAGCCACGCCATTTCCTTCGCCATGATCGCCTATGCCTCGTCATGGATGAAGCGCCACCATCCTGAGGTCTTCTGCGCGGCCCTGCTCAATTCCCAGCCCATGGGTTTCTATGCCCCGGCGCAGCTGGTGCGCGACGCGCGCGAACACGGCGTCGAGATTCGCCCGGTCTGCGTCAACGCCTCGTACTGGGATTGCACCCTCGAAAAGGCCGGGAGCAAGTTCGCCGTCCGGCTGGGCCTGCGCATGGTCAAGGGGCTGTCGGAAGCCGATGCCAGCAAGCTTACCACCCTGAGATATGAACCTTTTCAGTCGATCGACGCGCTGTGGCGCCGCACCGGCCTGCCTGTTTCGGTCCTGGTGCAGCTGGCCGAGGCCGACGCGTATCTTCCGTCGCTCAAGGTCTCGCGGCGTGACGCCCTGTGGACACTGAAGGCCTTTCGCGACACGCCATTGCCTCTGTTCGACGCCATGGCAGCGACGGAAACAACCGAACCTGCCGTGCACCTCAGACCCATGACGGCGGGGCACGAGGTGGTCGAGGATTACGGCCATGTCGGCCTGTCCTTGCGCCGCCATCCTTTAAGCTTCCTGCGCGGCGACCTCGACCGGCGCAAGATCCTGACCTGCAAGGCCGCCACCGCGCGCAACGACCGGGCAAAGGTCACCGTCGCCGGCATGGTGCTGGTGCGCCAACGTCCGGGCACGGCCAAGAACGTGACCTTCATGACGATCGAGGACGAGACGGGCATCGCCAATATCGTCGTGTGGCCGCGCATCTATGAGGAACAGCGCCGCCTGCTTTTGACCACGCGCATGGTGGCGGTCGAAGGCAAGGTGCAGCGTGCCGGCGAAGTCGTGCATATCGTCGCCGACCGGTTGATCGATCTGTCGGCCGATCTCGACAGCATCAGCGAACGCGACAACGCCTTCCCGCTGCCGCACGGCCGCGGCGACGAATTCCATCGCGGCGAACTGGGCCCCGATCCGCGCACATTGAAACGCACCGGCAGCCGCGCCGCGCAGTCGCCGGTCATCCTGGTACCGTCGCGGGATTTTAAATGACCCCGGTCTCCGCGATATCCGGGCGCGTGACCGACAACAGGAGCTGGCCGTCCAGCATGTTGACCTGGCGCATGGCCTGGTCGGCCTGGGCCTGGGAATGGGTGACCATGACGACGGTCGAGCCAGCGGCATTGAGTGAGCGCAGGATGGCCATGATCTGGGCGCCGTTGTCGCTGTCGAGGTTTCCCGTCGGCTCGTCGGCCAGGATCAGGTCGGGCGCGCCGACTATGGCGCGGGCAATGGCCGCGCGCTGCTGCTGGCCGCCGGACAGCTGATGCGGAAAATGCCGGGCCCGGTGGGCGATGCCGACGCGGTCCATGGCGGCCTCTATCAGGTCGCGCTTGCGGCCGGCAATATTGTCGCGGTAGAGCAGCCCCAGTTCGACGTTTTCGTACACGGTCAGGTCGTCGACCAGGTTGAAGCTCTGGAAGACGAACCCTAAGTGCCTGGCGCGGAACTTGGCCAGCTTCGGTTCGGACAGCCGCGTCAGGTCTTCGCCATCGAAGCGGTAGGCGCCCGAGGTCGGGCGATCGATCGTGCCCAGGATGTTGAGCAGGGTCGATTTGCCGCACCCCGACGGCCCCATGACCGCCAGGAACTCCCCGCGCTCGATCCGCAGGTCGACATGACGCAACGCCACCGTTTCGACATCAGCGGATTGATATCGCCGCGCTATGGATTGCAGTTCGATCAAGACAAGGCCCCCGGCATAAGGTCAACGTGCGTCCGCCTTGCCTGCGGCGCATGAACCGCTGATACCACAGAGCCATACGGGGCAGGAAGAGACGTGGACGTGATCGGGCGGCGACACAAAAAATGGCAGCGTATCCCGGCCCGATCAGTCCCCTCGTTTCCCCCCAAAAAATCCGGAACGCTTGCCGAGGCAAAAAGGCAAGACCCGGATTTCAAAAATGATTTTACCATGGCGGATACGATGGAGATAGTTCCATCTTAAACCATAAGTCACAGAAAATATTTGACTTTCCAAAATTTTTTGCCATTTTGCAAAACGGCCGTTCTGTCTACCTGTCCGAAATCGAACAATGTCCGCCGCCCGCCGTACCGTCCTTTTTCTAGACGATGACCCCGACATCCTGACCTCGGCCGACCTGGCGCTGGGCCGGCATGGATACACCGTAACCGGCGTCCAGGCGCCGGAAGCCGCGCGCGCGCGTCTGGACACGGAACGTTTCGACCTGATCCTGCTCGATCTCAACTACCGGCGCGGCGACACGTCGGGCGAAGCCGGCCTGGCCTTCCTGGAAGAACAGATGCGGCGTGATTCGCGCACGCCTGTCGTCGTTGTCACCGGTCACAGCGGTCTGAACATCGCCGTCCAGGCCATGCGGCTGGGCGCCGAAGACTTCGTCGTCAAGCCATGGAACAACGACCGGCTGGTCGCGACGGTCGAAAAGGCGATCGAGGCGCCGCGCCAGCGGACCTCGGCGCCGCCCCAGGACCTCAATCTCGAACGGTCGGAACGCGAGATGATAAAGGAGGCGCTCAACCGCAATGCCTTCAACATCTCGCAGGCTGCGAAGGACCTGGGCCTGACGCGCGCCGCCCTTTACCGGCGCATGGAAAAGCATGGTCTCTAAACGGTTCCTGCTGGCGGTCGCCGGGCATTGCGGAGTTTTCCTGTGCGGCCTGCTGGTGTGGTTCGTGACCGAACAGGGGCATTTCGCCACCGCTCTGGTCCTGACTCTTTGCGCGCTTTTCCTGGTCAGTCTCCTGATGCGCGCCTATCCGCTGCGCCCCAGGCAGCGCCCGTCGGTCCCCGAATCGACCTTCATGTCCGAACAAAGCCGGCGGCGGCTGGAAGCCCTGATCGACCAGACGCCCTCGCCGCTCCTGCTCCAGGAGGATCACGGCCGGCTGATCGCCGTCAACCGGGCCGCGCGCAAGCTGTTCGGCGCATCGTCGGAAGTGCCGCGCGCCATGCGCGAGGCCCTGCTGGGGCCGACGGGACGCATCGGCGAACTGAAGGGACAGCTGGACTGGGCCGGAACGCGCTACGCCGTGCAGTCGGCCTGGCTCGACCAGGCGGCCCTGGCAGTGCTGGTCGATATCACGCCCGAGGTCCGCGCCGCCGAGGCCCACGCCCTGCGCGACCTGCTGCGGGTCCTCAACCACGAACTGATGAACGCCCTGACGCCGGTGGCGTCGATGAGCCGAAGCGCGCTCGACCTGATCGAGGACAATACGCCCGGCAGCATCGAGCAGGCGCGCAAAGCGCTCGAACGTGTGGTGGCTCGCACCGAAGGGCTTGTCGGATTCGTCGAGTCCTACCGCATCCTGACGCGCCTGCCGCCGCCGGATCTCGCGCCGGTGCGGCTCACACCTTTTATCGACGAGATCGCCCAGGAATTCCGCGCGCGCTGGCAAGCGCGCGGGGTTGCGCTTGAGGTCGACGTATCCGGCGAAGGCGATATCGCCATGGACCGGGTGCAGATGCGGCTTTGCCTGACCAACCTGCTCAACAATGCGGCCGAGGCGGCGCTCGACCGCACGGAGCCGCGCGTCCGGCTCAGCGCCGTAGCCACGCCGGCCGGCGTGACGGCGGCCGTCGAGGACAGCGGCAGCGGCGTCTCGCCTGAGCTGGCCGAAACGATCTTCCTCCCCTTCTACACGACAAAAGCCACCGGAACGGGCGTCGGACTGACCCTGGCCCGCCAGATTCTGCAGGGACATGGCGCAGCCCTGTCCGTTTCCAGCTCCGGGATTTTGGGCGGAGCGCATTTTTCCTTCGCCCTGCCGTCGGCAAGTTAACACAAATCGGTGCAAATGCGGCCTGTAACCTTGAAACCGCGATCAATCGCGATTAGGGTGGAGAGGTCGCCGCAATCACTTCCCCCCTCGAACGCGGCGACATGGCGGACGACTTGCCCCCCAAGACGTCCGCCTCCCTCTCCCCCATCCCCCCATCGCGAACCGTCACGATCCGATCGAATCACTTCTGATGCGGATCGATCAGGCCCCCGATTTCGTACGGGGTCTCCCCCGTCAGTTCGTACAGCTTGAGCCAGGCCGTCACAGCCGCGGCCACGGGTCCCGGAACCGGCAGGCCGGCGAACCACCGGGAAACCGAGGAGCGGTCCACCCCCAGGGCTTCGGACAAACGCGACATCCAGCCGCGTTCGCCGAAAAGGAGGATGGCCGCTTGCCTCAGTTCCTCGGCGCTCATCGATCAGGCCTCATTCATGACAAGAGACCCAAAGGTCTCGTTTTCACGAATATAGCGCAGCACATTTTCGGAAAAACCGTCTATGTGCGTCCAGGCCCCGTAGCCGACACCGTTTTTGGCGGAAGCGACGTTGATCATGTAGGCGCGGCCCGCCACGGGGTCCGGCACCGGGTCACGCGACTGTTCGTCGGTTATGACGATCAGCCGGTCGTGGGCGATGCCGTTGACCTTGGCCACGGCCTTGCCCAGTTCGGTTCCGCCGTGCGGCTGAGACCGGACGATCGCGTCGACGCCCGCCATGCCCCGGCGCGCCGGCACCTCCACCACCGCGTTCGAGAAGGTGAAGATGCGGACATCCCCCGGGATGACGGCGGCGAGCGTTGCCGCCGCGTCGAGCCGCTTCAGGTCCGATTTCACCGACAAAGGCCAGTCCATGGAGCCGGACACGTCGACCAGGACAATCGTCCGGCCGGCCATGATCGGCTGCTCGAGGATGGTCTCCATCAGCGCCTGGTCGAGCCAGGGCTCGAACCGCGGTGCGGCCCGGGCGGCCGCCACGTAGCGGAAGGGCAGGATCCGTTCGGCCCCGCGCCGCGCCACGATGGCTTCGGTCACAAGCGTTTCGTCGACGCCCGACTGGTCCATGTTGCGCAGGTTACGCAACAGGGCCAGATAGCCGAGCTTGCGCTCAGTCAACAGGCGCGAGAAGGTTTCCGCCTTGTCCGCGCCGCCCGACAACGCCACTTCCCAGGTGTCCGGGGCGGCAAGCGTGCGGTCGACCAACTGCTTCCAGATTTCGGCCTGCGCCTCATCCTTCGGCTTGGCGTGGCAGAGGAACAGGACGTCGCGGAGTTTCACCGGACCGTCGCGGTCGTACTTGGCCAGTTGATAGGCGTCGAACTTGACGAAGGCGCGGGCCAGGCCCAGCTTCATCTGCTTCGACAACGGGCGCTTTCCGCCGCGCCAGTAGAGCGCGACCAGTTCGGTCAGCTCGTCGGCGCGTTGAATCACGCGTTCGATGGTCGGGGCGACCAACGGTCCGCCGGCCTTGATCAGGGCGCACACCAGCATCAGCGGCGCATGGCGCAGCTTCATCTGTTCGCGCGCCTCGATGGCCAGCGCCGCCACGGTTTCCGGAGCGACCCCGGACGCCAGCGCGAAGATCCGGTCGGCGATGGTTTCGCCGTCCTCGTAGAATTCGTTTTCCCACAACAGGCAGGACAGGACCGAACGCCGCAGCTTCTGTTCGGCGTTGAGTTCCCGCGCGGGGGCGCCCTCATGCGTTATGCCGGGGCGCTTTTGAAAAATGTTCAACCGCATGGTTGCACCTCTTCTGGCATAGATGCGCTGTCCTTTGACGGCCCCATGCCGGAAAGGTTCAAACGCGTGAATTGGGGGGGCTGGGGCGACCCGCCGGCGAGACTCTCCGGTGGCAGCAGGTGAGGTTATGGCGCGGGGCGGGACTATGACGCGTCCGGCTGCGGCCAATGATGTATCCAGGGGAACCGGCGGAAACGTCAGCCCCTCACCGGCCATTGCCGGATCAGGAATGGGGAGTCGAACCCCGGGGCCAATGGCCCCTCTCCGGAACGATGAAGACGTATCCTGACGCCACCTGGACGCTTCGTCCGGATGGTTCCCTGTTCGGGCCTGTCCGGGCGATGAAGCGGCTACTAAAGCAACATGTTGCATAATGCAACAAGAATTTCAAAAAATTTTCAGCGCCCCGGGAATGGGTGATCTCGATTGGGAGGCACTTCCGCCGGATATTGCCGTATCCGGGCCACGTTGGCTTGGCGGGAAATCCCGTCATCCAGGGCTGCCTTTTCCCGGTGCAGCGATGAAGTCGAAACCGTCGCCACGGGACGCTGAAAACTTTAGATCGGGGAAAAGGCGACAACGGCCACAGTTGCACCTGAAGCGAAGGATCCGTTGTCTGCGCCACCGAAATGGAGCCATCGGGACCAGGCGAAAACAGTTCGAGATTAAGAAACTGTCTTCTGCGCCACGACGGCAAATGCCACAGGGAACAGGCGAAAGCGCCTACTCTGATGCTCTATCCGATTGAGCTACGGAGACGTTAGACGCCTCAGGCCGGATTCGAACCGGCTACCTTCAGATTGGACGAAGGAATCGCTTTCTACACCACTGCGGCCATCGTTACCAAAGCAACGACAATGCCGATATACGTCGAGACGTTGCGTGATGCAACAAAAATCTTGACGTACAAATGATACCGGTGACAACTTCGCGCGGAACAGGCATTTTCAATCACGGCTGCGACTGGCTTTCGCAAAACATACGTATAAAGTGTGTCGCGTTGCCACATCACAATGTCGGGGAAATCCTCTTGTCTGCCAAACGCCTGCTTCTTGTCCTCGGCGCCGTCGCCGCCGTAACCGCCATTTCCCTGCCGGCCGCCGCCGATACCGCCGCCATCGTGGCCGCACGTTCGGACTATTTCCACGGCCTCGGCAAGTCTTTCAAAGGCCTGCGCGAAGAGCTGAAGGGATCATCGCCGGACCTTAACCTGGTGCGTAAATACACGGGCGACATCGCCGCCGCCGCGCCGAAGCTGCCGACCCAGTTCCCGGCGGGCAGCGGCCCGCAACCGGGCATCAAAACCGAGGCCAGGGCCGAGATCTGGAGCGACGGCGCGAAGTTCCGGCAGGCCGCGGCAGCATTGAATACCGCCGCGCAGACGCTGAACACGGCGGCGCAGGGCAGCGATATCGGCGCCATCCGCACGGCAACCGACGCTCTCGGCCAGACCTGCAAGACCTGCCATATGACCTTCCGTAAGGAAGACCACTAAGCCATGGGCGCAGGGGGCGCGCGCATCGCCGTCTGGGACCTGCCCGTCAGGCTCTTTCACTGGAGCCTGGCGGCCCTGATCCTGTTCGCCTGGTGGAGCGCCGAAACCCATCATCTCGACTGGCACAAGATCGCCGGCTCGCTGATCGCGGGCCTGCTGGTTTTCCGCCTGTGGTGGGGGCTGTTCGGCGGATCGACGGCGCGGTTTTCAGACTTCGTGCGCGGCCCCGGCACCATCTTCAATTACCTGCGCGGCAAGACAAAAGCCGTAAGCGCCGGACACAACCCGCTGGGGGCGCTGAGCGTTCTCGCCCTGTTGCTGACGGCCGTGACCGTGGTGGTCAGCGGCCTGTTCGCCGTCGACACGGACGGCATCGAATCCGGACCGTTCTCGGATCTCGTCGATTTCGACCAGGGCCGCCTGGCGGCCGAAATCCACGGCTATGGCTTTGCGGCTCTCGAAGGTCTGGTGGTTCTGCACCTGCTCGCCATCGTATGGTACACCTTCGTCAGGCATGAAGGCCTGATCGCCGCCATGCTTCATGGCGGCAAGGCGGCCAGGGAAGGCATGACTGCCATGAAACCCGCGAAATGGTGGGCTCTGATCGCCGGCCTTCTGCTCGCCGGCGGCGTGGCGGGGTGGCTGATCCACCTGAGCGGCCAGGGGTGACCAACCTTTACGTAACGATTGTTTGCTAAAACGAGTCCCGCGGCAGAAGCTGCAGGAAGTCCGTCAGTGTCAAACCCGATCCGTCTATCCGATCCCGCTCAACGCGCACGCCAGCGCGTCTCCCTTGCCGGCCTCAAGGTTCTGGTCGCCGAAGACGTTGAGATGGTCCGCGACCTGATCACCATTCTTCTGGTGCGCGAACGGGCGTCCGTGACGGCGGTCGACAACGGCCAGGCGGCGCTAGACGCCGCAGCGACACAGACCTTCGACATCATCCTGATGGACATGACCATGCCGGTCATGGGCGGTTTTGAAGCCACCCGCCGCCTGCGCCAGTCGGACGGCCCCAATGCCCGGACGCCCGTCGTCGCCCTGACCGCCAACACCTCCAGGGCCGAGATTGCCCAATGCCAGCGCGCCGGCATGGACGGCCACGTCGCCAAGCCCTTCACGTTGGACGCCCTTTCGGACGCCATTGCGGGCCTGATACACGGCGGTGAGTGATCGGGCTGCGGCGAAACGTCCCAGTTAAACGTCGTTAACAGACTGTTTTATGGTCCGGCGTAGATTCGGCTAAATCCTGTCAGGTGCCGCATGACCCAAGCCTTGAAATCCGCCCCGCAAGATAATGCCGTCGACGCCTTTATCACCGACGGCTTTTATAAATTCGGCGAAGTCCTTCCGGTCGCGCCTTGCGAAGCGCTGATGCGGGCCGTCCGCGCCTCGCGCGATTTCGGCCCGGATATCTTCCTCAGCCAGGAAGCCTTCGAGGCCGACCCGCAGTTCAAGGGCGTCAACCCCCAGCCCGGCCGCAACCTGCTGCAGGCGCTCTCGCCCCTGTCCGACTTCATCCTGGCCGATCCGGCCATAAAGGGTCCCGTCGCAGATATCCTGGGCGCCGATTTCGAGGTGCTGGATTCCAAGTTCGTCTGCGGCGTGCCTGAACGCTGGCTGCCCGAATGGCTGGCGCCGCGCATCCGCGGGAACCCGGTCAACAATCTCGGCGCCTATATCAAGCCCGAATACCGCGACATCACCTATTTCTACGGCATCGACTTCCACCAGGACATCATCGACTGGAAGAACCGCACGGCCGACTTCCTGACGCTCTACGTCTACATCCATCCGGTAACCGCCGGCGATGCGCCGCTCTATGTCATTCCCGGCACCCATGCGCTGGGGGCGACGCTGTTCCCGCACGATCTGGTGCCCGATACGCGCAACAAGGGCCACTGGCGCTACTCCGACGGGATGGGCCGCAGCGTCGACGTCCAGGACATGATGCTGACGGGCGGCACGGGCTACGCCGCCATGTGGCACAGCTTCACGCTCCACGGCACGCAGCCGGTGTCTTCGGATTCGGAACGCTTCTCGGCGCGCTATATCCTGACGCGCGGACGTGCGGAAAAAACCGGCATGGACGCGGTCAACGCCACGATCGACGGGCCGCTGAGCCTTGAGGAAACGCGCCGCGACCTCGATGCGCGCGGCGCCGCGCAGATGAAGGCCAACGCCATCATTACGCGTCCCGAATGACTTCAGTCGTCCTTCGCCCCCTGGCGGCGGGAGACAGCGACCGTCTGTTCGACTGGCGCAACCGCGACGACGTGCGCGCCTACATGTATTCCGATGGCGTCATCGCCCGCGAAACGCACGACCGCTGGTTCGCCGGCGCGCTGGCCGCCAATGATCGGTGTTACTGGATCGTCGAATGGGACGCGCAGCCCGTGGGCCTGGCCAACCTGGCCGACATATCGCGGATTCATCGGAAAGCGACCTGGGCCTACTATCTGGCCGATCCGTCGACGCGCGGCAAGGGTATCGGCGCCTGCGTCGAATATCTGATGATCGAAAAGGTCTTCGGCGAATTCGCTCTCGAAAAATTGTGGTGCGAGGTTCTCGTTTCAAACGAAGCCGTATGGAAGCTGCATGAATCGTTCGGCTTCATGCGCGAAGCGCATTTCCGCAGGCATGTCGTGAAATCCGACGGTCCGCATGACGTCTACGGAATGGGCCTTCTGAAGACGGACTGGCTGCAAAGGCGGGACGCTGCCCGCCAGCGGCTGGTCGCCAAAGGGTTTCGGATCTGAAACATCAAAGCCTTTGTTAACGATCTTGGCGTTACGCTTTTGACATAGTTGTCAGGGGTCGCCCCATGTCCCGTCCGTCGCCGCGTCGAAACGCCATCCCGTCTTCCCCCGAGGCCGCTCCAGCACGAATCGCCGTCGCACGGCCATACATGCCGGCGACATCAGCGATCCTTCCCTATCTGGAAAGCATCGAGCAGTCGGGCTGGTATTCCAACTTCGGGCCGGTCAACCAGGCGCTGGAGGCGCGGCTGGCAACGCGATTCGCCGATGGGACGCGCGTTGTCACCGTCGCCAATGCCACGCTTGGCCTTACGGCCTGCCTCAGGGCACTCGACCTGCCGCCCGGCAGCCTTTGCGCCGTGCCGTCGTGGACCTTCGTCGCCACGGCGCATGCCGTGACGCAGGCGGGGCTTACACCCTGGTTCGTCGACGTCCGTGAAGACAGCTGGATGCTCGATCCCGAGACCTTCGCGGCGCAGTTGAAGCATGCTCCCGGGCCGGTCGGCGCCGTCATTCCTATCTGCGCCTTCGGCCAGCGCCTCGACCTCGACGCCTGGACGACCTACGACCGCAACAGCCCGATCCGCGTCGTCATCGATGCTGCTGCCGCCTACGACACCGCGACCAGCGCCGACATTCCCGTCGTCGTCAGCCTGCACGCCACCAAGGCCCTCGGTGCCGGCGAAGGCGGATTCGTGGCGTGCCGAAACCGCGATTTCATCGATCGCGTCCGCTCGATCACGGCCTTCGGCTTCCATGGCACACGCGAATCGCTATGCCTGGGGACCAATGCCAAGATCAGCGAATATACCGCTGCCGTGGCAATGGCTGCCATGGACACCTGGACGACGACGCGCCAGACCTATCAGCGCGTGGCCCAGCGCCTGCGGATCCTTTTGATGAACGCCCCCGTGACCTTCCAGGACGGCTGGGGTCTCGACTGGATCACCAGCGTGTGCGTCGCCCACGTCGGTGACGGCCGCAGCGCCGAAATCGCGGAGGCGCTGTCGTCGCAAGGGATCGACACGCGCATGTGGTGGGGGCTGGGCTGCCATACTTCGCGCGCCTTCGCCGACTTCCCGCGCGCGCCGCTGCCCGTCACGGAAAAGCTGGCCGCTTCGACGCTCGGCCTGCCCTATTTCGCCGCCATGCAAGACGAAGATATAATCCGGCTCGCCACCGCTCTCGGCGCCGCCCTCAGAAGCTGACCATGGAAACCGTTCTTGTCTTTCCCTGCGGCCTGCCCGACTCGGTCGCCTATGCCGCCGAAGCGCGCTCGGCCGGAAAGCGCGTCGTCGGCGCGTCGTCGCTGCGCTTCGATCCGGCTGCCGTCCATTATGACGACTGGCACTACCTGCCCTATGTCCACGAGGCGGACTTCCGGGAGCAGTTGATGCGAACCCTGGAAACGACCGGCGCGCGCGCGGTGTTCACGCCGCACGATGTCGTGTCGACGGTGCTCAGCGAAGCCCTGCCCGACCTGCCCGGAATACGCCTGCTCAATATGTCGCCGGTGGCGGCCAAGATGCGCGAATACGAAGCCCTGCACCAGCGCGCCGCCCGTATCGCGAATGCCGAAGACTGGTTCATGGAGCCCTTGCGTCCGCGGCTATCGGGCGCGAAGCTGGCCGGCACCCTGCGTCTGGTCGACACCATCGGTGGCATGACTGACCATGACAAGATCGCGGCGCTGATCGAAGTCTTCCGCTGCGCGCCGCAAGGCGACATCGTCGAAATCGGTTCATGGTGGGGACGGTCCGCTGCGCTGATGCTGCAGTTGTCAAAGCACTACGACATCGGCAACGTCCTGTGCATCGACCCGTGGACCTCGGACCGCGCCACGATCGACCAGGGTGTCGACGCCCTGGACAGGTCAAGCGCCCGGGTCGATTGGGATGACGCCTGCGCCATCTTCCAGTGCAACCTGGCGCCGTTGGCCGACGGCAGGCTCAACGTTTACCGCGGCATCTCCGCGGACGCCGCAAAGCATTATCGCCCGGGCGCGGTCATTCGTTCGGAAACCTTCGGCGAAACCCGTTACAGCGGGCAAATCGCCGTACTGCATATCGACGGAAACCATGCCTTCGAACACGCGGAGACCGACGCCCGCCTGTGGACGCCGCTCATGGCGCCCGGCGGCATCGTGATCTTCGACGACTATGTCTGGGCCTTCGGCGACGGCCCAAAACGCGTCGGCGACGCCTATATCGCGGCCAATGCCGACCGCATCGCCTTCAGCTTCGTCATGGGGACGGCGCTGTTCGTCAAGCTTGCACCATGAACGCCATCGACGATGCCCTCTACCTGATCCGCACGCGCGGCTGGGCGCATTTTCCGGCGGCGCTTGCCGCCGGCCGGGTCGCCAAGCTGATCGCCGATTCGGAATCGGTCTATGCCGAACGGCGCAAGATCCAGATCAAAAACGGCGTTTCCGGAAACATGGAAGGGTCAGCCCACCATGTCCTCGGCCACGGCGACGCGCTCGACGGCTTTATCGACCCGCCGCCCCTTTACGATGTCATCGAGGCGCATTTCGGCGGCAAGGTGATCCTGCTCAACTTCGGCGCCACGCTGAATCCACCCGGCGGAAAGACCTATACGCAAAAGGCGCACCGCGATGTGCGCGCCTTCACGCCCGGCTATCCGATATCGCTCAACATGCTGGTCATGCTCGACGACTTCACGCCAGAGAACGGCGCGACCCTGGTGCTGGCGGGCTCGCAGCACGTCCAGCCGATGCCCCCGCCCGAGCTTTTCGCCCAGTACGCCCAGCAGATCACCGGCAAGGCCGGCGATATCGTCCTGTTCGACAGCCTGCTGGTCCATTCGGCCGCACCCAATCTTTCCGACGCGCCGCGCCGGGCCCTGACCCTGTGTTTCGGCCGTCCTTTCGTCAAACCCCAGATGGACTGGCGGCGCTTCATCGCGCCCGGCCGGTTGGAAGCCTTCGGCGAGGCCGGCCGCCAGCTCCTGGGCCTCAATGCCCGCGTCGCTGAAAATCTCGAAGAATACTACCAGCCCCAACCCAACTGGACCTTCAAGGCCGACCAGATATGACCGAGACCGTCACGCTCGACACGCCCGCCGCCATTGCTGGCGAACGCGATCGCCTGAAAGCCGCCGTGGCCAGCTACGGCGACGGCGCGGCGCCGTTCGACATGGCCATGCGCCGTTTCATGATGCGCACCTTCCTGCCCTTCATGACAGGAACGAAATGCCTGCAGGTGGGGTGTGCGCACGGCGACCAGACGACCCTGCTGCTCGAACGTTACGACGACATCTGCGTGCTGGAACCCGAGGCCGAGTTCATCGACCATACGCGGGCGCGCCTGGGCGACCGGGTGCGCTTCGTCGAAGGCTTCGTCGAAACCTATCGCCCGACCGAACGCTACGACTGCATCCTGTTCTCGCATGTTCTGGAGCACGTCACCGATCCCGTCGTGGCGCTTAAGGCGCTCGGCGACCTTCTGGCGCCAGGCGGCAAGCTTTTGATCGCCGTGCCCAATGCCGAGGCGCCGTCGCGCCGCATCGCCGTGAAGATGGGCGTGCTCGACCACCTCGAGGCGCTCAGCCAGGCCGATATCGGCGCCGGCCATCGCCGCGTCTACCGCATGGATACGCTGGAACGCGACACGCGCCATGCCGGCCTGACGATCGAAAAGACCGGCGGAATCTTCTACAAACCGCTGGCCAACTTCCAGCTCGACGCCCTGATCGGCGGTCCGTTGATCGGAGACGCCTTCCTCGAAGGCTGCTACCAGCTCGGCCTGGAGCGCCCCACCGAGTGCGCCAGCCTCTATATCGTCGCCACGCGCGGAGACGCCGCATGAACATCCACGGCCACCGCGTCATCCTTCGCGCCATCGAGGAAGGCGACCTGCCGCAACTGCACGCCTGGGCCAACGATCCCGAACTGTGGCAACATCTCGGCGGCTGGCGGTTCGCCTCGAACCTCGAATCGACGAAAACCTGGTTCAAGGGCCTGGGCCAGGATCCGAACAACCATCGCTATGCCATCGTGTCGAAGGACGAAGGCGCGCTGATCGGCACGGCCAATATCGTCAATATCGACATGAAGAACGGCAATGCCTTCCACGGCATGATGCTGGGCACGCAAGCGACGCGCGGCAAGGGCTATGCCCGCGACGCCGTCATGGCGACCATGCGCTACGCCTTCGACGAACTGCGGCTCAACCGGCTCGACGGCGATATCATCGAGTACAATATCGCCTCCTATAAGCTCTATGTCGGCAAGTGCGGCTGGAAGGAAGAGGGCCGCCAGCGCAAGTGGCACTTCCGCCAGGGCCGCCACTGGGACCGCATCATCGTCGGCGTCACGCACGACGACTACCGCGAACTGCTGGCCGAAAACGACTATTGGGCGGCGCCGTGACACGGCACACCTATGCCCGCGACGACTATGTGGCGGCGCTGGGGACGGCCATCACCGCGCTGTCGTGGTCGACGGCCGTGGTCGGCCGCGAAATCGCCGACGGCGGCGGACACGATGCCATCGGATCCTATCCCATGGCCATCATCAGGGGCGATGTTTCCGAAGGCCTGGAAGAGTTGCGCGCCCACGGCCTGGTGTCGGTGGTCGTCGTGCCCGACCCTCTGGCCCACCATATCGACGCCTTTCGCGAGCATTTCGACCGGGTCACGGCCTTCAAGACGCACCTTTTGATCGACGGGCCCTTCGAGCCGTCGGCACATCACCGCGAACGCATCCGCCGCGGCCATCGCCGCTGCCGTATCGAGCAGGGCAAATTGGCGCGGTGGCTGCCTGACTGGTGCACGCTCTATGCCGGCCTGGTCGAAAGCCGCGGCGTCACCGGCATGGCGGCCTTCAGCAAAGGATATTTCGACGTTCTGGCGAAGTACGACGATATCACGGCCTTTGCCGCCTTCGTCGGTGAGGACATGGCGGGCATGACGCTTTGGTTCGCCAATGACGGCATCGTCTACAACCACCTGACGGCGTGCAACGAAGCGGGCTACAGGAACGGCGCGGCGTTTGCGCTCTATGACGCCGCCATCACGCATTTCGGCGACCAGGGTGTGATCAATCTCGGCGGCGGGCCGGGCGCCTTCGGGGCGGAAGACAGCGGACTTTTCCAGTTCAAGCAGGGTTTTGCCAACAGCAAGACCGCCGCCCATGTTTGCGGCGCTGTGCTCGACCGCGAAGCCTACGACCGGCTGGCGGCGGACAAGCCCAAGGCCTTCTTCCCGGCCTATCGCGGGTAATATTTGCGAAGGGTCGCGACGATCCTTTCCATATCGCCGGAATCATAACGCCCGTCGAGCGGCAGCGACAGGCACTTGCGGCTGAGCGCATGTTCGGCCGCAAAGCCTTGTGGCGACGGCAATTCCGCCCAGTGGCGGGCGCACCAGACGCGATGTTCGGCCATATGGGCGGAAAGCGCCGCCGCATCGTTCACGACGACCGGGAAGGCGAGCGGGGCGAAATCGGCCACCGCCGGCGGCCAAAGGGCAATGTCCGGGAGCGCCGCGGCCAGTACGGTCCAGTTGTTCTTGCGCGCAGCGATTTCCCGGGCCGGGTCGATCGATTTTAGAGTGTCGACCGTTCGCATCGAGACAGGCAACGGCCTGGCGTCGAAGGCCGCCTCGCGCGTCCGGAAGGCGTCAAACCACGGACTGGGATCAAGACCGTCAGGATCGGCGGCGCGCAGGTCGTTGGGTATGAATACATCCGGATTGTCGCTACCTGCCGGCTCGGGCAGATCGTCCCCGACCAGGATGCCGCCGTCGCCGACACCCCACAGCTTGCGCGGGCTATGCAGGATCACTTCGCCGAAAGGAGCCGCATCCGGCGCCATGGCCTGGGCGCGGTCCTCGATCCACAGGACATTGCGATTTTGTGCCGCCTGACGCATGGCTTGCGCCGGGCTGCGGCCGAAATAATCGATGACCACCACGGCGTCGCCCGGACGGACCCCTTCGAAGACATCCGGCGCGGCATCCATCCGGTCACCGGTGGAATACCAGGCGATGTCGCAACCGCCCGCACCGTCAGCCAGGTTGGCGCAGACATAGGCCGGCAGCCATAGGCGCCGGATACCGCGATGGCGCAAAAGCGCCGCCAGCGCCGCCCGCCCCGTGCGAAAGCCGCGCCAGTTCCGGCCACCCGTCATTTCTGAAAATACAGAATGAGCAGGCGCGGCCGGGGGCGGCGCCGGCAGGACGCTGCCTATGCCCTTCACGCGACCTTCGCGGCGGCGGCGCGGCCGGCCAGGTCGAGAAGGACGGCTTCGAAATGGCGCGTAAAGCCCTCTTCGTCGCGAATTGGCGAAGCCTCGAAGGCCGGCCGAATGCCGGCGCGGACCTCGTTCAGGCGCGAAATATCCTTGCCCAGGGCCACGGCCTTTTCGACATAGTCGTCCCAAGATGAGGCGACCAGTTCCGGCACACCGAGATAATCTATGGCCTGCAGGCCGATGCGGGCATAGAAGTTGTCGCCCGCCAGCGTCAGGACGGGCACGCCATTGGCCAGGGCGTCGCAGGTCGTGGTGCCGCCGGGACAAGGCGACGGATCGAGCGCCAGGTCGATGCGCGTAAACGACTGGGCGTATTCGGCGCCAAGCGAAAACCCTTCGAAGACGATGCGTTCGGGATCGACGCCATGGGCTTCGAAGCGCGCCCGGAAGGTGCGCTGCACGACGGGGTCGGTGAAATAGGAATATTTGAGCAGCAGGACGCTGTTTTCGCAGCGTTCCAGGATACGCGCCCACGCCTTTACGGTCTCGGCGCCGAACTTGGCCGGGTGGTTGAACGAGGCGAAGGTGACGACGCCGCTTTCCAGGCCAGGCGTGGCCACCGGCGCGGACGGCGCCATCGATGGGCGATAGGGAATGGTGACCGCCCCCATGGAGAAGACGGTTTCGGTGAACAGGGCGTCGGTGCCGGGCGCCGCCATCGAATCGGAGTGCAGGACATAGTCCATGGTCGGAAGGCCGGTGGTCTGGACGAAGTTGATCCAGGCAATCTGCACCGGCGCCGCGCGGCGCGCAAAAACACCCAGCCGGCTGCCGGCCGTATGGCCCCAGGTGTCGATCAGGATATCGACGCTATCCTTGCGGATCAGCTCGGTCAGTTGCTCGTCATCCATGCCGCCGGTGGCGACCATGCGGTCGCATGTCGCGCCCTGTTCATCAGCAGGATTGTGGACGTAGAGGATGACTTCCACGGATTTTGAATCGTGGGCGTCCAGCACCGGCGTCAGGAACTGGCGCAACTGCGTCTTCATGATGCCAGGTGCGACATACCCGATACGCAAACGCCTGCCGTTCAACGGACGCCGCGGCAGCTGCGGTTCCGCGAAGCGGCCGAAGCGGGCCGCCCAGGCCTTGGCTTCGCGCGCGTACAGTTCGAAGCCGCGAGGCATGAAGAAGCAGGCATAAAGATAGAACTGCATGACGCCCATGTGGGCGTGGACCGACGCCGCTTCGCGGAAGACGGTAAAGGCCTTGTCCATCCGGCCCTGGTGCTGGAAGGAGAGGCCGTGATGGACCAGGAACTGCGGATCGAGCACGCCCTGGCTGATAGCCTGCATACCGAAGATCGAGGCCACGGCCGGCAACTTGTTGCCGTAGGCGACCTGGCTGATCTGGGCGTTGTAGGCGGGCTCCTTCAGGAAGCGGTTGACGTCGATCTGAAGGGTATCGAACAGGTCGTAGACCTGGGCCCGGTTGGCGATATCGAAGGCGGCCGCGGCGCCGGCCTCATCCTCCGCCGCGATATGGGCGCTGGCCTTCCAGTACCAGGCTTCGGACGACTGAGGCAGATCCTCGACCAGCCGGCCGGCAAACGCCAGCGCATCGGCCGGACGCTTCTCCTTCAGGGCGGCCCTGAGACCGGCGAGGTTCGACGATACGCGCTCGAGCAGGGCAGGATCGGCTGTCATGGCCCGTGTCCATATGTGATGTCGGATTCGAAACATATGTTTCAAAGCGTTAACGAAGCGTATTCCAGCCGCCACGCGGACTGTACAAACCGGGTGCGCTAAATTAGCGTGACACGCGAAAGACGAGGAATTTTCATGGCCGGTGACGACGCATCGACAGGCATTTCAATCGGTGAGCGGCTGCTGAAGGAGCGCCACGCCCTGCTCGACCTGTCGACGCGCAACCGGCTGCTCAACGTGCCGCTGCGCACCCGCAACAACCGCGCCATCGAGATCGTCGACGAGAAGGCGGCCGAGGTCTTCCGCCTGCTCGGCGACGGCAGGACCATGACCTTTGTGCCTGGCATCGATTTAACGCCGGAGGAAAAGGCCGCACTCGATCCGGAGGACACCGACACCGGCGGCATTCCCCAGCCCGGCGACGAAAGGATCGATGAAAAAGGCCGTGCCGCCCGTCACACCGACTCGAAACTGCAGACGCGGCTGACGTCGGAAGGACTGCAGAAGCGCCTGTTCGATATCTGGTACGATGCCCGCACCTTCGAAGAGGAGCAGGGCGTCAACATCCTCTATCTCGCGCTCGGCCTCCTGCGCTGGTACGACGACGAAGCATCGGACGTCGCCCGTCACGCCCCGCTGGTGCTGTTGCCGGTGCGGCTGGAGCGGTCCAGCGCCGCCGACCGCTTTCATCTCAAGGGCCGCGACGAGCCGCCTTCGCCCAACCTGACCCTCCAGGCCAAGATGAAGCAGGCGTTCGGCCTGGTCATCGAGGACTTTCCCGACGAGGACGAGGTCGATCTGGCAGCCTACGCTTCGACAGTCGCGGAAACGGTGAAGGGTAAAAAGCGCTGGGAAATCCTGCCGGACGCCATGGTGCTGGGCTTCTTTTCGTTCGCCAAGTTCCTGATGTATCGCGACCTCGATCCGGAGACATGGCCAGGGGGCGCGATCGAACAGCACCCGATGATCACGGCCATCCTGCGGGACGGCTTTCCGGAAAGCGAACCGCTGATCGGCGAAAATGAGCCTATCGACACCATCCTGCCGCCGGCGGTGCAGCGCCACGTCGTCGACGCCGATTCCTCGCAGGCGGTCGCCATCGCCGAAGTGGTCGGCGGGCGCACCCTGGTCATCAAGGGCCCGCCGGGTACGGGCAAGTCGCAGACCATCACCAACATCATCGCCGGCGCCGCGGCCCAGGGCAAGAAGGTGCTGTTCGTCGCCGAGAAGATGGCGGCGCTTGACGTCGTCCACCGCCGGCTGAAGGCGGCGGGTCTCGGCCCGCTGACCCTGGAACTGCACTCCAACAAGGTCAATAAACGCGCCGTGCTGGAAGAGCTGAAGCGCACAAAAGAGGCCGCGCTCCCCACGGTCCGTGTCGATGAAACCGTGCCCGATCAGCTCCACGCCGTAACCGATGACCTGAATGGCTTCGCCGAGCGGCTACATCAACCCCTCGAGCCGTCCGGCCTTTCGCCGCAGCAAATTCTGGTGCGGCTGGCGGGCTGGCACCGCGACGGCGAACCTGGCGGTGATTTCGCAATCGACGGCGCGCGCGGATGGACCGGCCGCGATGTTGCCGAACGCCGCGCTGTCGCCGAGGATTTCGCCCAACGCCGCGACGGTATCGGCCTGCCGACACAGCATCCGTGGCGCGGGGTCGGCTGCGACGCGCTCGATCCGTCGGAGCGCGACGCGATAGCCCGCGATATCGGCAAGCTGCAGATCGCGCTCGGTACGGCGCTTGCCGAAGCCCAGGTGCCGACGCGCCTTCTCGGTGCGCCGTCGCCGGCCACGGTGCATGATTTAAAGCGGTCGCTGGCTTACCTGCAACTGACGCCGCTGCCGCGCGAGGCCGACCGGCTCGCCTTCCCGCATCCGGCCTGGAGCAACGTCAAGGCGCTCGACAAGCTGATCGAGACCGGAGAGTCCCTGACGCGCCAGCGCATCGAGGTCCTGCCGCTGGTCAACGATACGGGGCGCGACGCCGACTACAGCGCCATCCGCACGGCTATCGCCACCCGGAGCACCGATCTTTTCCGTTTCCTCGACGGCGATTACAAACGCCGGATCGCGCTGTTGCGCTCTTACTTGCGCGGGCTTCTGCCTAAGGATCCCGACGCGCGGCTGAAGCTGGTCGACAAGATCATTTCGCTGCAAAAGACCGAAGGCGCGCTTGCCGGCATGGCCGTTGAGGGCCAGGCCTTCGGGCGCCAGTGGCAGGGCGCCGACAGCAACTGGGAGTCTCTCGCCAATGTGCTCGGCTGGCGAAAATCGCACGCCGATCTGCCGGCTGAGGTCTGGCCGAAGCTGGCTGCGCTCGACGACGCTGCCCTCAACGAAGCCGATCGGGCGCGCAAGGCGCTCTATACGGCCATGACCGAGGTCACGGCATTGTTCGAAGGCCTCGTCGCCAAACTCGATCTCGACCTTTCCCGCGCCTTCGGGGTCGACGACACGCGCCATGTCGTCATCGCCGACCTTGATGCCCGCTGCCGCCAGTGGTCGGGCGATATGGAAGGCCTTGGCCGCTATATCGCTTTCGCGGCGCGCGGGCGCAAACTGGCGAACCTGGGCGCGGCCCCGATCGTCGAAGCGGTGCACGGCGGCGGGCTCGACGCCGAGGATATCGTCCCGGCGTTGGAAGGCGCCTATGCCAAGATCTTACGCGACGCGCTGTTCGAAACCTGGCCGGACCTGAAAGGCTTCGACGGCGAGGGCCAGGCGCGAAAAGTGGCCGACTTCCGCCGCCTGGATTCCCAGAGAATCGAACTGGCCAAGCAGGAAATCGCCGTGCGCCACGGCGAGGACCGGCCGAAGGGCTCGGCGGGAATCGGACCGCTGGGCGTGCT